>JBBRVO010000018.1:0-32736 GCA_038246775.1 Peptostreptococcales bacterium
CTTACCCTTACGGAAATAGCACCTGGTGTGGATTTAGAGAAGGATATCATTGGCCAGATGGCTTTTAGACCTGCTATTTCAGAGTCGTTAAAGCTTATGGACTCTAGAATATTCAGAGAAGAAAAGATGGACTTACAAATATAAGGAGTGACACTATGAGATTAAATGGCAAAGTGGCTGTCGTAACTGGCGGGGCACAAGGAATTGGAAAATCAATCTGCGAAACATTTGCAAGAGAAGGTGCTCAGGTTATCGCTGTGGATATGAACGCCGCAGTATTTGAACAAGATAACATTAAAGGTTACGCACTCAATGTAACAGATCGTGCGGCAATCGAAGTTTTTGTGGAAGCAATTACTAAAGAATACGGCAAGATTGATATACTTGTAAACAATGCAGGTATTACAAGAGATGCTCTTATTCACAAAATGACAGAAGAGATGTGGGATGCTGTCATTAACGTTAACCTTAAAGGCGTATTCAATATGGCGCAATATATCGGGCCAGTCATGATGGAACAGGGACAAGGCAGTATCATCAATATCGCATCCGTTGTCGGCGAATACGGCAATGTTGGTCAGTCAAACTATGCGGCAACAAAAGCAGGCGTTATTGGCCTTATGAAAACTTGGGCTAAAGAATTTTCTAGGAAGGGTGCTGCAGTGAGAGTTAACAGCGTTGCACCTGGATATGTTAATACTGAGATGATGCAAACAGTTCCAGATAAAGTGCTCGATCCAATCAGAGAAAAAACGATGCTCGGAAGACTTGGAGAGCCGCAAGAGATTGCAAATGCCGTTTTATTTCTCGCTAGTGATGAATCGTCATTTATTACAGGTCATAACTTATCTGTCAATGGCGGTTTGAGATTATAGGAGGCCTTAAATGAGAGAAGTAGCTATTGTATCTGCTGTACGTACGCCAGTCGGTTCATTCGGAGGTGCCTTAAAAGACCTCTCAGTCGTAGATTTGGGTGTCATCGCTGCAAAGGAGGCGCTAAAACGCGCTAACTTACCAGCAACACAGATTGATGAAGTGATCATAGGCAACATCCTTAGTGCTGGACAAGGCCAAAACGTGGCGAGACAAATCGCCATAAAAGCGGGTTTGCCTGTTGAAATACCAGCCATGTCGATCAACATTCTCTGCGGTTCAGGACTTAGAGCAGTAAGTCTTGCGGCACAGATTATCAGCAGTGGTGGCGCAGATGCCATATTATGTGGTGGGTCGGAGAGTATGTCTAATGCACCCTACCTAGCAATGCAAAACAGATGGGGCAGTAAAATGGGCCATGTAGAGATGCAAGACCATATGATCAAAGATGCATTAACAGATGCTTTCAACGATTATCACATGGGTATCACTGCAGAAAACATCGCCGAGCAATGGGAGATATCAAGAGAGTCACAAGATGCGTTTGCTACAGCGAGTCAAAACAAAGCAGAATTAGCACAAACACAAGGTCGTTTTAACGACGAAATAGTACCGGTTGTGATAAAAACACGTAAAGGCGAAGTTGTCGTAGATAAAGATGACTATATCAAATACGGTGTGACTTTTGAAAGTTTGCAAAAGCTTAGACCGGCTTTTAAAAAGGACGGTTCAGTTACAGCGGGCAACGCATCGGGGATCAATGATGGTGCTGCGATGGTTGTCGTCATGAGCCTTGAAAAAGCACAAGCGATGAATCTTGAAGTCTTGGCACTCGTTAAGGGCTTCGGAACTAAAGGTGTCGATCCATCTATCATGGGCTATGGCCCTGTACCAGCAACTTTAGCGGCACTTAAAAGTGCCAATTGGACCGTAGACGATCTCGATCTCGTCGAAGCCAATGAGGCGTTTGCCGCACAGTCACTGGCTGTTGTGAAGGACTTAGGTTTAAACCCTGAAATCGTCAATGTCAATGGCGGCGCGATTGCCATAGGACATCCAGTGGGGGCAAGTGGTACGCGCATCCTCGTCACTTTGATCCACGAGATGCAAAAGCGTGATGCTAAAAAAGGACTTGCTACATTATGTATCGGTGGTGGTATGGGAACTGCACTCCTCATTGAAAGACCGTAAAAAAAGAGGCGTATCTTAAGGATTTTCTATAACCCTTAAGATACGCCTTTCCCTATTTTTTGTGATATTGATTCGTCTGAACATCATAACTGAATCCAGCTCTAGACAATACCCCATCTATTTCGATAAAATCCAGTTCAAGATCGTCGCATAAGATGTCCATGCTCGGGTAGAAGTCTCTGAGTTTCATATTGATGATACCTAGCAAAATAATAGGATCATTGGGCATTTCGAACTGCATAGGTTACCTCCTTTGTTATCGTTATTTATTATGATATAATGGTGAACATAGTCATACTATTGACGGTTCAGTCTATGTAGTTATAATTTGTTCGAAAAAATGAATTTTGATTTTTCAGGAGGAAGATATGAATAAAAAGACAATCATTGCCGTGGTGGCAGTACTCGGTGTCTTACTTGCAGGAACACTGGGTTTTACAGTGGTAAAAGGCATCTTAATCAAAAGTGATCCAGTCAATCATTTGCTTTATAGTGCCGTACACAATAAGTATGAAGCAGTTGATGCGAGTATGAGTGGAAAACTACGCATTGATGAGACGGCTTTATCAGAATCTTTAGGTTTCTTTTCATCAGACCCTGTCGCCCTTTCAAAATTCTTATCAGTGATGTTGGATAAAGTGGCATTCACAGGTGAAGTCAAATGGAAAATGGACCTCGATACGAAGACATTATACTTAAAAGAGGCTATGGCTTTGAACTACGGAGAAAAACCACTTCTTAAAATGGGTGTATCGCTTTTTGAAGAACAACTGCTAGCATATAGTGAAACATTAACGGATAAAACCTTTGTGATGTCAAAAAAAGATATTTTTGATTTGATTAACGAAGGGAGCGATGTAGACCTCAACCAGTTGAATTTAGACAAGTACATCGACATTCTCAATATGGAAAAAGAGCCTCTTTACAAAGCTTTTATGAAGGATACAAAGGGATATGAAACGATTGTTAGAGAGGGTCTCAAATCGCTTAAGAAAACAGGAAAGTCAGAAGTGACCTTGTCAAATGGTAAAACCCTCAATTGTGACACGCTTGAAATGACGCTTACGATGGACGAAATGACCAAGCTCGCCATTGATGGTTTTAATGAAGCAAAAACAGATGTAGAACTTAAGGCGTTAGTTAAAGGCAAAATGCTTGAAGTGCTCAATCTGATGATCACATCGGGTGACGCTGCTTTACTTAAAATTGAGACTGCTGAAATCACAGCGGCTATAGAAGAAATCGAGACAAACTTTGAAGAACTATGGAATAGTTCGCTGGATGAAATGATTGCTTCTTACCAGGATGTGCAATACGAACTCAGTCAAACGATGTCAAATGCGTCGAATTACGTGATACGTTTTGCCATCGATTCTAAATACAATATGCGTAAAATGGATTACTCAACATCCATTATGGGCATAGGCATTGAGCAGAGCATCACTTACAATGCCTATAACAAAGATGTCAAAATCGATGAAGTCCTAAATCCTGAAAAGACGATTAGCGTCAAACAAATAGCGGAAGATGATGCTTATGCCAGTGAAATTGCTACAGAAATGCTCGACCTAGGTCTGACAAATGTCATCGACAGTGAAGCGCTCGCGTTGATTATGGACGATTTAAAAGTCAATGCGTCATTATTACCAGACTCTGAAAATCAAAGTGTGATGGCTATGGTCAATTACTTTTTTGAAAACAAAGACGCGCTAAAAGACATGATCCTCAATTCTATGGGGCTAGTGAATTAATATGTATTTAAGCCCACTTCAAAACGAAAATCGAATCGTCGAAATCGATATTATTAGAGGATTTGCACTATTTGGTGTCTTGCTCGTCAATATGACCATGATTGATGCGACTATGTATTCTTATGTGTCTTCCGCATTCGATTTTTCAGATCCATTGACTCGGATTTCAGCTTTAATGATTCACTTATTTGCCGTTGGCAAATTTTACACGCTGTTTTCTATACTTTTTGGACTTGGTTTTTATTATTTTATGAATAAGACGGATGGGACAAGCGTACCGAATCATCTGTTTAAAAGACGATTATTCGCCTTGTTTTGCTTCGGCATTTTGCATCTCGTCTTCGTTTGGTATGGCGATATACTGCATGTTTATGCCATAACGGGTTTCGTTTTATTAAATAGTAGAAACCGAAGCAGTCAGTCACTTCTTAAAACATCCATTTTGCTATTTGTATTATCAACGGCTATATTTGCTATGTTTCAAGGTAGCGGAGGCAGCCAAATTGATAGGCATATGGTGATGCAGGAAGCAGAGAATGCCTATACACAGTCATCTTATATAGGGATGTTAACGTATCGACTCATCAGTGAATTGCCAAGCATTGCCTTTAATTTTTTAGCGGTTCTTCCTAAAATATTATCGTTGTTCATGTTTGGATATTTTATCGGTAAAAGCCGAATATTTGCTTCTTTAGATGAAAACTTGATACGCATAAAGACGACATGGCGCATAAGTGGTGTGGTCGCACTACTATGTGGCATGGGGTACACGCTAATCACTAGTGGTTTAGCCTTTGAAAACTTTGAAGTAATGGCGGTCATTTTTGATGAAGTGCTGACCATCAGTGGGGCGTTATTTTATGGGACAAGCTTGATTTTGCTTTATAGGCATGCTGTCTTCAAAAAAATCGTCGCACCACTTAGGTATTCTGGTAAGATGGCACTTACAAATTATCTGCTGCAAACCATATGCTTTACGACTCTCATGTACGGGTATGGCGCTGGTTTACACGGAAAAATGCCCTATTGGGCTTATTTTCCCATTGCGTTTGTATTCTATGTGGTACAAATCGGATTTTCTAAATGGTGGTTGTCACGCCATAAATTTGGTCCGATGGAATGGGTATGGCGCAGGTTTACTTACTGGCAAAGTCGCTAAGTGGCCTTGGACCGCGTACGACGCGTCGGATGATACGCAGATTGCCATCGCTGTCTGGAATAGTACGCCACTCAATTAAAGAAATTTGATTGTCGACAATCTCGATGCCCGTTATGTTGCGTGGGTGAATGCAACAGCCTGTATTAAAATAAGGCAGTTCTCCCGGTTTAGGAAATTTAGGCCGGTGCGTATGCCCAACGATAAGGACCTTACCATAAGCGGCTATAAATTTCGAATAGTTTTTTTCGATTTTATGCCGTTTGTGTGCGTTTTTGGCTGGGCTTGCAGGATTTTGAAACCCAACGGTATGAAAATAGCGCCAGAAATATCGGTTTAAAGTACGCATGACCGGCCAGATTTGATCATTGATAAAATCCCCTTGATGACCATGTACCACAAAAATCTCAAGAGGGATTTTTGCGTTTTCAAGCACCACGGCTTCGTGAACTTTTATGCCTTGGAATAGAATGTTTGTATCATCTTCATATTCATCGTAGAATTCATATAGATTTTTTTTAACTTGATTAGGATTCTTAAAGGTCATATTATGATTGCCATATAACATGATGAACCGATTGTCGTCGTAAAATTTTTTAAGAAGCATGAACACAGGACTGTGGGCATACCTTATGACATGAAACTTCGTTTGTTCCCAAAGTTCGTCTCCGTCGCCGACTTCAATATAAGTAAAGCCATTCTTGTAATAGGAGTCCATGGCGTGATAATAAATATTCTGATTATGGGCAAATTCATCGGCAAGGCTATTGTCCCCTCGATGGACATCACTGAAGAAAATAAATTTTGAATTTTCATCAAAAGAGAGCTTATAAGCGTTCTCATATGCTGATAGTAGTTTTTTTAATGTTTGCATGGTCTTCGCCTCCATCACAATAATACCCTTTAATTGTGGCACATAACAAAAAGCCTAGAACGATTAGATCGAATCCAGGCTTTAAAGGTTAAATCGTCTTGCGCTGCGTGAAGCCATCAATGAGTTCAAAAGCGCTCAAGTTATTGACCCAATCTTGCGGGATACTTGAAAATCCAAGTGCCGCACCTAGAATCATCCCTATGAGCATCCCCCTACCTGCAGAATCACCGCCCCCGAGTACGTTTTGTTTCATCGCTTCTTCAAACTGTGTTGGATATTTTAGAACGAGATACATGGAAGCTGGAAAGGCGAATTGACTAGAACAACTTTGCCCAATATCTTTGATGACTTCAGTTGTATCATCGGCTAACCTAGATTCAAGTCTTTGGAGGGTGGCCTCAATCGCTGGATAGTTATGACTGATCCTTTGTATCGTTTCGATGAGGGGCTTCCCAATCACGAGTTCAAGCAAAAGGTCAGCGATGAATTTACCATAGGTAAAAAGAGCATCATTGTTATGGGTTAACATGGTTTGTTTTTCAATATATTTTTTAAGATTGGGATCATCAAAGTGATAATAAATTAGCGGAGCCACTCTGACGAGTCCACCGAGTTCATCCGAAGACGAGCCTTGATTTGATTTGCTATCGAGCAGTTGAAGGGATTCTTTGGATGCGTGATCCATGTACCCCTCGTATTTTGCCATATATGTCAACCAATGCATTTTGAACACATTAAGAGCAAACCCTTGATGTGATGCAATGCTTTTTAAAAGCAACAGACTTTGATCCCCATAATGAGTAAACTCTCCTTTTCTTTTGCCACTATGAAAACTATCTTTTGAAGGGGATATATAGCCTTCAAGCTTATCGAGTTCTTGTTTCAGTTTTTCGGTATCGTAAACCCAGTGTAGACCCAAGGCGTATGCATCGCCCACGAAAGCGCCAAACAACATTCCTTTTAATCGTTCCATATGTCCTCCTTAATATAATAGAAAAGTCAGCTAATGGCAGAGCGTTTGAAAAATTATTTCTTAAATGTGACGCGAATCAATTCTGTTTCAGAGTATCTGGCGATGGCATACAAAGCATCGGAAAGTCTGTTCACATACTTAATCAATTCAGGTCTGATTTGTGCTTCATCATGAAGTGACAAGATGCGGCGCTCTGCACGTCTACATACGGTACGAGATACATGAAGCGCGGCACTGAGTAAGTTACTGCCGGGAATAATAAATTGAAAAACTTCATTGCGGTTCATGAGATCCAAATAGTGATCGACAATATCTTCTAACCATTTGACATCAGACTCCGAAACTCTTTCTGGGAAAGTATCACCATCTTGCGTAGCAAGTTCACCGCCGACATTAAAGAGGGCGCGTTGGAATTTTAATAGAAATTCGGTGATTTCTGCATCAACGCTGTATTGTCTTGCAAGCCCAAGTGACGCGTTGAGCTCATCGATTGTGCCATAACTCTCTACGCGTATGGAATCTTTCGGCACCCTTGTGCCATCGTAAAGACTCGTTTCACCGGTATCACCTGTTCTAGTGTATATTTTTAGCATATATTCCTCCCATAATTGTTTGATTATCTTATTATGTACCCTGTTTTTTTATTTTAAACACTTTTTGATTTTTAAAAGTAGAATTTACAAATGCACATGATATAATGATAATGAGGCAAAATTTTTAATTTTTTGAATTACTTGCAAAATAAATCAGAGTGGAGGTCGATATGGGACATTTTAGGTGTACGGTTTGTAGCTATGAATATAGGCCTGAACGTGGCGATTGGATGCATGATATTCCAAAGGGAACGGCATTTGAAGATTTGCCGGAAGATTGGCGTTGTCCAACCTGCAACCAGCCAAAGATGGCATTTGTACCAGTTGATCAAGAAAAATAGGAGGCTGACATGTTAACAAAATATGATCATATCACAGAATACTTTGAAAACACTTACGACTTAGAACGCATTAAAAGGTTGCCAATAACAGATAAATTCAGATTGATCAACTACATCAAGCTTGTCGGTAAGGCCAATGACATCGCAAAAGGTGCAGGCATAGATGCCATTACAAAATCACCAATATATAATATAGATAGAACGTTCCATCTTTTCATTTCACTACTTGCATCCGACCTTTCAACTGAGACGATCTCGGACGTCATAGAGTGCTATACACACAATTTCGACGAGAGCGATGTCTATTTTGCAAAGATAGCAATTCTTGGATCAGGTGCTCTTATGATTCAAAAGGGTATTGAAACAAACGCCATTATCAGTTATCAAATTGCCTTGGTGGGCGAAGAATTCCTAAAAAGCAATTACCATAGGATTTTCAGCGAAAGAGATGTTCTCAATATCACGGATGAAAATGAGATTGACATCAAATATAAAAATTTTGACATGACTTACCGAAAACTCAAATACGATATGTTGGCACTTAGACATATCAAAAGAGATCAAGGCCATACCAAGTTAAGGGAAGTCATTTTTAAAAACTATAATAACAGAGATCTAAACCTATATTTTTCACTACTTGACGTGCATGATAAAAAAATCTCAGAATACTTATATCGAAAATTGATGAAGGATTCTCCGAAGATGGACCGTTTCCTCCTTACCGCAAGCCGTTGTATGATTCGCGACATTGATATCATAGATATGCACTTTTTACTCAATGCCGTGATTGGCAAGTACACTAACTTTAGTAAACCCTATAGTGAAGTGGTTGAAGAAATAAAACTCAGAGAAAAAGAAATTCTCGATAGTGTCAAATGAACCGTTTGACAAAAGTCATTTACTTTGGCGTCCTTGCCATAGTATCCGCCATTCAGTTACTTCAAGGAAACACTTTACTTTCAGCGATACTCTTTGGCCTAACATGCCTTGCACTGCCATTTTATGAAAAAAGAGAAGCAAAGAGACACTTTTATCGAGCGCTGCGAAAACTTTATGTGTGTGTGGATCTTGATGCTTTTATTAAAGAGCGTGAAAAATTAGTGACGCATGCATTGATCAAAGGTTCTATTTTGAAACCATTGAGAGTGCTAACGGCTATCGAAGCGTATTATAATGGGCAACGCGATTCAGTTGTTCAAGATTTAGCGAGTATGCCTAAAATTGCAGCCTATCAGTTTTGGATTGACTGTTATATTGGGATGTGCGATACGTCGCGTATTTCCCAGTTACAGATGGGTGAGCATCTTAAAAGTGTACCGCGCTATTACCGTGAAATTGCCGTTCAACGCTTTGAAGTGCTCGTTCTTTTGGATAAGTTGCATGTGGGTAATGCAGTTGATACAAGGGAAATTGAAGCGCTTAGAGAACGTGTAACGGTCAATTTGTTAATAGCTGAGTTGACTAAATGTTTGAGTGATCACACGCAAAATGAACGCATTCGGAAATACTACGAACAGGCTGCCATAAACCTGAGCAAAGGATTAAAGATTTGAAGGGATTAACGCACGCATCAAAAATCAAAGGAGCTTCACCATATACTGGTAAAGCTCCTTTATCAAATTACGCAGGTCATAAACGCGTCTTCACATTATTGAAGTAATAATTTTGCAGCCTTTAGTCGAGCACGTGTCGGTGCAGCGATAGCAAAGGCAACTAGAATTTTGAACGCATCAAGGGGTATATAAGGTAAACTTCCGACTAAAAATGCCTTAGAAAGGTCCATATCTAAGACCAAACTGAGTTGGAGCGTTCCGATGCAATAAATGGCGAATAGTCCAGCGATTAGCGCGCCAATATAGGCCAATTTAGGACCTAATTTTTTTTGTTCGCTATACTCGATCAGCAAACCGCATAGGAAGGCTGCAATAGGAAATCCGATTAGATAGCCACCCGTTGGACCGAGTATCACTGAAAAGCCAGCACTGCCTCCGGCGAATACAGGCAATCCCACACTTCCGAGGAGCAAATAGACTAGCTGCGATAAAAAGCCAAGTCGCGGTCCTAAAATTGCACCTGCCAAAAAAACACCAAGCACTTGAAACGTAATAGGTACAGGTGAAAAAGGCAGTGGTATTGCGGGCAACAAGGCAAGAACTGAAGTAATAGCCGCAAACAATGCGACGAGGATCATGGATTTTGTTTTCATATAAGGTCTCCTAAATCGTAGTATTAAGCTCACAGAAATTAGTATAAAGAATTTACAAGTTATTGTCAACTGTATTTGAAAATTGGTTAACAATGGCTCAAAATGAAGTGACACACTTATCCCGTCGATCTATGGTACATAGTCTAAATTTAATTGGAGGTGCATTATGAACAGCCAGAAAACACTTGTCATCATTAAACCCGATGCTGTTAAAAGAGGGTTAGTCGGAGAAATTATCCATCTATATGAAATCAAAGGTTTGAAAATTATGCGTATGTCGATGTTAACCGCTTCGGATGAAGCGCTTCAAGCACATTATTCGGAGCATATTGGAAAGGCCTTCTACGATATATTAATGACATTTATGAAATCGGGTCCGATGGTTGTGCTTATTATTGAGGGGGAAGAAGCCATAGAGGTCGTTCGGAAGATCAATGGCGCAACCAATCATCTTGAGGCTGATTACGGCACAATTAGAGGTCTTTATGCGCTGTCAGTGACAGAAAATTGCGTACATGGCTCGGATTCAGTAGAAAGTGCTCTGAAAGAAATGGCGATTTGGTTCAACTAAGTGCGATGAATATTGTATACATTATCAACAAATATTGTACATGCTACACAAAAATGATATTTTAAATATATAGCTGATATATCAGAGCAAATTTAACTTTATGACAGCGTTGACGTTTCAGTTTTGGCTGCGTGAATCATTTGGAAAAGTTCGCAATATAAACGAGCAGAGGAAGTCTATGATAAAGCAGTCAAAACCCCTAATTTATGAAGAACTTAAACGAAGAATCATCGAACTTGAGATGAAACCAGGTGATCCGATTATTGAAAAAGACCTGATTGCCGAATTTGGCGTCAGCAGAACACCGATTCGCGAAGCATTAATAAAGTTAACTCAGATTGATTTGGTGGAATTTAGACCCCGCGTCGGTACCTTTGTGACACTGATTGATATTGCAACCGTCAAAAGTGCCTATGAGGTCAAGAAAAATCTGGAGGCTTTTGCTGCAGAATTGGCCGCAAAGCGTGCGAGTGAAAGTGAGATTGATACCTTATTTCAAATCATTGAAAGGTTTTCGACATATGATCTAGTAAAAGATTATAAGCGATGCATTCAGGATGATCAGCTGTTTCATGAGGTCATAAGAAAAGCTTCAAAAAATGACATTCTTATTGACACCTTAGACATGCTCAATACAAAGACCGCGCGTTTTTTGCAGTCAATTCACTATGTGATTCAACAATATGATGGGCTCATGGATTCTCTGCAAACGATTGCTGTAGCCATCAAAGAGCGCAATACTGAGGAAGCAAGAATTCAGACTGAAGCACATACGCGATTGTTCCTGGAAGAAATGTCAAAAAACTTTTTTGCATAAGATAATTTTCAATAAATTTTAGGAGGACGAAGCATGGAACATCTTTATTCGAATCGGGTAAAACAAGTTAAGGCATCGGAAATCAGAGAAATTTTAAAACTCACACAAAGACCAGATATCATCTCTTTTGCAGGGGGTTTGCCTGCACCTGAACTGTTTCCAATCGAAGCACTGAAAGTCGTTTCTCAAAAAGTTTTAACGGATATGGGGCGAGAAGCGCTACAATACGGAACAACTGAAGGGTATGATCCCCTCAGGGACAAAATTGCAGATAGAATGCGTCGTACGGGTATTGAAACAGTTAAGGAAGATATTCTCATCACAAACGGCTCGCAACAAGGTCTCGATTTTTCAGGTAAAATTTTTTTGAATCCTGGTGATTATGTATTATGTGAAAGTCCTAGTTATTTAGGCGCCATCAATGCATTCAAGGCGTACGAAGGCGCATTCAAAGAAATTGAAACCGATTCAGAGGGCATGGTTTTGAGCCACCTGGAAAGCGTTATTCAAACGACACCTAATGCTAAATTTATATATGTCATTCCAGATTTTCAGAATCCGTCAGGTCGTACCTGGTCTGAAGTGAGACGCCGTGGCGTGCTGCAGCTTGCCAATAAATACAACCTAGTGGTCATTGAAGACAATCCATATGGGGAACTCAGATTCGATGGTGAATGGATTCCTCCAATGAAGTCGTTTGATACAGAAGGCAGAGTCGTTTATCTGGGTACATTTTCGAAAACTTTTTCACCGGGGATCCGTATTGGTTGGGTCATGGCCTCGCCAGAAATTTTAAATAAATATATACTGGTGAAGCAAGGGGCTGACTTACAGTCAAGTTCGATGAGTCAACGAGAACTCAATACCTATATTGATATGTATGATTTTGACGCACATATCGATTCAATTAAAGTCGTTTATAAGAAGCGTAGAGACCTCATGATTGAGACAATCTTAAGAGAGTTTCCCGCCTCTGCGGAAGTAGAAGTGCCGAACGGTGGTTTATTTGCTTGGGTAAAATTGCCAAGTCATGCAGACACACGTGCCATTTTAGTGAAAGCGGTTGAAAATAAAGTGGCTTTCGTTCCAGGCGGCTCATTTTTCCCTAATGGTGGGCAAGAAAATTTCATGCGTTTAAATTTTTCTAACATGAATGAAGAAAAAATAGTTGAAGGTCTCACAAGATTGGGTAAAATATTAAAAGAGACATTATAAGTTCAAACGCAATACGCAGTGGACTTATTATCTCAAAAAAATTACGGAGAGGTTTTTATGGTTCATAGGCTTCAAAATTTTGCGGTGTATGGTATGATTGTCGAGTCAAATCAAATATTGCTCGTACAAAAATCAAAAGGCCCCTTCAAAGGACTATGGGATTTACCAGGTGGTAAGATAGAGTTCGGAGAATCACCTGAAACCACATTGATCAGAGAAATACTTGAAGAGACGGGTCTCGAAATAGCGGAGCAGAGTTACCTTAAATCGGATGCTGTCGTCGTAAACTACGTAGATGATGAAATCGGTAAAGTAACGATGCACCATGTCGGTTTTATTTTCAAAGTCAAACTAAAGGATATCAAATCTTTGATGCCAAAGCATGACGATGAGGAACTGATTATCACAAAATGGTGTGATTTTTCAGAGTTTGAACTTGAACAATTGTCACCATTTCTTCAAGAACTTTTAATTGATAACAATGCATACTAGATATTCAATAACTTTTGCGCCAAGGTGTGCAAAAGTTATTGTTTTTTAAAGGGGGATTTATGACGCAAAAAAGTAGTAAAAGTATTTATTATGAGGCATTATCATTGATGGTTAAGCGTTACGAACCGCTTGATACAAATGATTCTAAGAGCCGAAAATCGTTACTAAGGTTTCTGGAATCGTCAACACACCCCTTTGGGAAAGCCAATCCTCTTGGACACGTTACGGCCTCTACTTGGATTATCAATCACGATGCGACAAAAGTGCTCATGACCTACCACCGGAAACTTGAAAAGTGGCTGCAACTTGGTGGTCACACAAACGAAGATGAGTCTATTCAGGAGGCCGCTCTACGAGAGGCAAGAGAAGAGTCTGGTAATGAGGCTATCGAGCTTCTATATGACGCAATTTATGACTTAGATGTCCATTTTATACCGGCCCATGGTGCTACGCCTGCACATTATCATTATGATGTAAGGTTTTTATGCCTCGCAAACGATGACGTACCAATAGCAATCAGCGATGAATCCATCGACCTCAAGTGGATTTCGGTTTCTAAAATTAATGAGTATACAGTGGAACCGTCAATATTGCGCATGATTGAGCACATGACACGCATGCCACACTTAACAAAGGATATAGTTTGTATTCTTGGAGGACCTCAATTATAATATATATTGAAATGGCACCAATTGACAAAATGAAGGAATGTGGTTGAAAAACTATGAAATATTTGATAAATGGGATCGAGTTCACAATCGTCATCGTTCTTTTGACGCTAAGCATCGTGACCTTCAATAAAATTAACCAAGTGAAGCTTATTGAAACCGAAAGACTCATCAGCAGTGAATTTCATCTCGCCATCATAACCGATGACGTTGATTCTTATGCGTATGATAAATTTATATCTGGAGTAGATGCCTCTATTGACGAATTTGGATCTATCTATGAAATCTATGAAGTCGGTGAACTGTCACTTGACGATGTCATCGAAATGGTGATCATCACTGAAGTGGACGGCGTCATCTTTCGTTTGAGTGACAATGCACTTGCTATTGAATCTATTGATAAATGTAAGCAAGTGGGGATACCGGTTGCAACTGTTGGAAACGATGCGCCAGAATCCTTGCGCGATTTTTATATCGGAACCAATAAGTTTAATTTGGGTAGGCATGCAGCCAATTTGGCCATCAAAGCCATTGCAGGTTCTGGCAACATCGGTATCGTACTTGGCAGTGAGTATGTGGATGAAAAAGCAATTGCCACTAACAACTTTGTAAACGGCATTCAGGATATCGTGACCAAGGCAGATGGCGTGTCACTAACAACTATCGCGTATACAAAAGACGTCCGTGCGGAACTCCTAATGGATGCGTTACTTGATATGAACGAACCAATAGACGTACTCATCTGTACGGACCCTGTAGATGTCAACCGCATCATCCGCGTTCTCGTCGATCGAAACCGTGTTGGTGATCTTAAAATCGTAGCAAGTGGCGATACGCCAGAGATTTTAGACGGCATCCAGAAAAATCTGATTACAGCGAGTATTGTTGAAGACTATACAGAGCTCGGCGCACTATCCGTCTTTTATTTAAATCAAGTCATTGAAGGGGAACGCGTGTCAACTTATATCAACGTTCCGTTTGAAACAATTCACCAGAGCAATCTGGGTCTGGAATAGGTGGCGTCATGAAGAGACTTAAATCGCTGATGCTCAGCAACACACTCAAACGAAAAGTGTTTACATTTATACTTGTCATTTTACTATGTTTTCTCTCGGGCTTTGTCTATACTTTCTATGTGACGTTTAAAGTCAATAGTCAGATCAATCAAATGTTTACGACGAGTATTATTCTCAATGAAATGAAAGAAGATATGAATCAGTTTGAAACATATCTAGAAGCATATTTGGCATCAAAGGACTCGGACAGCTTTGTTCAGTACTTGGATTATTACAACAAACTAGGAGACCTTGTCAAGGAGGTAAGTTCAGCCGACAGCCCTTATGCGTCAAGTCTACAGATGCAGAATATCGGCAAGTTGTTAAGAGCTTATCTCGAACAGTCCGAAACGGCCATTGAGTTTAAGCGCGGAAGAAACACAGAAGGCTATTTGGCTTCTTATAGTGAACTGCTTAAAACGAGCAGTTATATTGATTTGAAAGTGACCCATTTGGAAAATTCTGATTTTAAAGTTAATCTTGAGAACTACATGCAGTTGACCGCGCAGTTCGAAGAAATCCAAGTAAGTCTTGTCGCCATCGTTGCCTTGTTAATCGTGCTCAGTATTTTATTTGTCTTTACTTTTTCTACCAACGTGACGCGCCCAATCGAAGAGCTGAGTCGACAGGCAGAGAATATTGCCAGTGGTATTTATCAATTTGATCGAGTCAAAGGCAATCATTTTAGAGAAGCGGAGCTTCTAAGAGATACTTTTTACGATATGGGCACGCATATACAAGAGTATATTGCAGAACTCAAGGATAAAGTGGATACAGAAAATAAGCTCAGACTTTCTGAGACGGAAAAGCTCAGGATGCAGAATTCATTAAATCAAGCTGAGCTCATGGCCCTTCAAGCTCAAATCAATCCACACTTTTTGTTCAATACGTTGAATGCGGGGATGCAACTCGCTATTATTGAAGACGCTGAAAGAACGAGTAACTTTTTAGAGGATTTATCGTCATTATTTAGGTACAATATCCAAAGCCTTCAAAACAAAGTAAAGTTAAGTGATGAGTTTGAAAACGCAAGACGTTACTACGAACTGATGCGCGTTCGGTTTGGCAATCAATTCAATTTCACGTTCGAACTGGACGCAGAGGTTCAAGATGTGGAAATGCCGCCGCTTATTTTACAGCCGATCTTAGAAAATGCCTTGATACATGGTTTTAGAAATAAGACGGAAAATGGCAATATAAGCATCAAAGCTTATTTGGCACAGCAAAGCGTCATCATAGAAATCACCGACAACGGCGAGGGCATCTCTAAAATCGATTTGGAAAAGCTTAATGCAGGTGATTTTAGAAAAATGTCGGATAATGGCGGACATACTACGGGCTTAGGTCTCGGAAATGTCTTTGAGCGCTTGAGACATTTTTTTGATACGCCCAATATCATGCAGTTTGACAGTCGTTTGGACACATACACTAAAGTGACGATTACATTGCCTAGGAAGGACTTATAATATGTTGAGAGTGTTAATTGTTGACGATGAAGCCATCGTATTAGAATCAGTAGCCCAAGTGCTCAGTGGGTACTTCGACAATATTGCCATTGAAACCGCAAAAAATAGCCGAGAAGGGCTTATTAAAGTTGAACAGTTCAGACCCAATATCATCATGTCAGATATTAAAATGCCTGGCATGAACGGGCTTGAATTTATTGAACGCGTTAGAAAAGTCAATCAAGTGGTAAAAATAGTCATCGTATCAGCTTATGACTATTTTGAATATGCCAAAGAAGCTGTTAAATTCGGGGTTGAGGATTATATTCTTAAGCCTCTGTCTAAAAACAAATTGATAGAAGTGATTTCTGCCATTGCCGAAAAAGTGGCGTTTGAAGAAGAACTGCGAAACCAAGAGCTTGACAACATTGAAAAATACTATCAATCCATTCAATTGGTGGAAAGTAATTTTTTTAATTCGATCTTACTAAATCGAAATATCTTCAAATACATGCCACACTACAGAGAAATTCTAGAAGTACCTTTTGTTCAAGGCGCTATCATCACCATCGAGTTTGACAAGCTGTCCACGCTAACAGAATCCAACGAATTGAACAATTATAATCAAAAGTTATACGACTGTGCCGATTACCTGAAAACCTATATCAAGTATCAGCGAACAGCCCTGGTTAGCAATCCGTTTCTCAATCGAATTTTTGTCTATATCGAAGGCGATATTGACCGCGTATTTTGGAATAACCTCTCTCAAATTATCATGGAACGCTTTAAGATTCGTGTGCGTATCGGCCTTGGCACGGTGAAACAAGTAGAGAATTTGACGGAATCTTATACGGAATCCATACTAACCATGCGCATTTTAGACGATGCCGTCTGTTCGATGCAAGATATCAAAAACACAGAAGCGACTTCCGAAACGTTTGATGCTATTAAGACAGAAATTTTTGAAGATTTTATCCATCGCAACAAATCATTTAAGATGAAACTCAAGCACTTTGAAGGTGAATATATCAAGATGACGACGCAAAAGGTAACTTTGGAATATGCCGAAGCGGTTCTCATCGAACTCATGGTAATCATGCACGAGCGAAGCCGTCGGACGATTTCATATTCAAAACATGATGCACATAGCCATTATCTTTCAGAGTTACTTTCTCAGTCGGGCCTTGGTAAGCTTCAATATTTTGAAAGGGTCGTCACAGAATGGTTTGCTCTCTATGCGAAAATGCAAAGTGATTCATTTAACGCCATCACGCTGAGTGCGCTAGAAAAACTTAAAACGTCATATGCGGAAGAAATTACGCTTGAGGATGTCGCGGGAACGATCAATGTGACCCCACAATACCTTTCGAAATTATTCAAAGAAGATACAGGTTTCACTTTCAAGGAATACTTGACAGAACTTCGCATTGAGGCAAGCAAAAACCTTCTCAGAGTAGGGGAACTTAGCATTAAGGACATCTGTTTCAAGGTTGGCTACAATGATACCAGCTATTTCATAAGGGCATTTAAAAAATTTGAAGGCATTACACCTAAGGACTATCAAAGAATTAGCAGGTAATCAGAAGCGCATAAATCGGCGTACAAGATGACTGAATAGGAGCAAACGATGAAAAACAAATGGATTGTGTTTTTGGTGGTGCTGATGATCATACCCATTGCACTTACAGCGTGCGCAAAAAAAGGAAACGCAGAAAAAAAAGGCATACTCATCGGGTTATCATTAGATAGCATCGTCGTCGAGAGGTGGCAAAGAGAGCTTGAGATATTGGTCGCCACAGTTGAAGATCTCGGTGCACAGATAGATGTTCAAATCGCCAATGAAAGCATAGACAAACAAACGGAGCAAATTAAGTATCTCATCGATCAAGAGGTTGATGTGCTCATTATCGTACCCAAAGATGCGCGCGCGTTCTATGATGTCATAACAGAAGCCGATCGAAACGGCATTGATGTCATCGCATACGATCGATTGATTATGCACCCTGATGTAGACCTGTATGTCTCTTTTGACAATGTTGAGATTGGTAAGGGTATATCCCAGCGCCTAGTCGAAGCGCTGATTGATCAATCGAAAGAAAACCCTATTGAAGATGGAGGGCAGCAACAAGTCTATAATCTTTTAATCATCAATGGTGACCCTAAAGATAATAACTCAATATTACTCAATAAGGGCTTTTATGAGACGATTCAAGACGATATCGATAGCGGATTCGTAAACGTCGTCGATGAGACTTGGGCGAACGAATGGCGTGAGCAGTACGCAAAAGACCTCGTTGAGAAGCAATTAGCCTCAGGCGTGAGAATTGATGGCATCATTGCAGCAAACGATGTTCTAGCAACAGGTGCAATAGAGGTCTTGGCAAAATGGCGCAAAGCGGGAGAAGTCCTCGTAGTGAGTCAAGATGCCGAACTATCTGCATGTCAGCGCATAGTTGAAGGCACACAACTTGCGACGGCGTATAAACCTATTTACGATTTGGCTTCGACAACCGCAAAAGTGGCCGTCGGCATGGCAAAGGGTGAAAAAATCATTGCCAACGATACCATCTATAACGCCTATGAGAGTATACCTTATTTGAAACTAGACGCCTACGTCGTCGATTTGGAAAATATGGAATCCGTGATTATAAAGAGTGGTTTTCATCGCAAAGAGGATATCTATAGGAACATAACAAACGGCAAATAGCAGACGCAAAACACGGACAAATTTAATCTTAAATTTGTCCGTGTTTTATTTCGTAACCATACAACTTAAAAAAATTGATAAAAACAACAATTAATTGATTAAGTTAGTGAGGTGACTTTATTGTTAATTTTGTGTAAACTTTTTATAGGTTCTGGCTTAGATGTTTTTTTACTTTTTTCTCAACAAATGTGACTTTTACCTGTGAAACGATTAAAATAGTAGGGTGTATTGCTAAATTATCATGAAAGCGGTATGATAACATAGTAAAACTTTACTAAAAATTAACCATTTGATTGGTGGAAGTCTAAATCTGAAAGAGGTAGAAAAAATGGCAACGATCATGGACATAGCAAAGAAGGCAGGCGTCTCATCGGCAACGGTTTCAAGGGTTTTGAACTACGATGAATCCCTATCGGTATCCGATGATAAACGCAAATTAATCTTTGAGATTGCAGAATCTCTAGATTATATGCCACCACGTAAGAGAAACATCAGTAAGACGCCAAAAAAACTTAAGATTGGCCTCGTACATTGGTACACCATGTCTCAAGAATTGGACGATCCTTACTATATGTCAATAAGACTTGGCATAGAAAAGATGTGCTATGAAAACAGTATCGAAATCGTCAAAATTTTCAAGCCAGATGCATTTGATTTCAAAAAATTAGAAGCAGTTGATGGGTTTATTGCCATCGGAAAATTCACTGACAGTCAGATTTCCAAAGTTTATGAAAAATCAAAGAATATTGTATTTGTCGACTCTTCCCCACAGGAAGACCGCTTTGACAGCGTTGTGATCGATTTTGAAAAAGCAGTGACAAGCGCTCTAGATTATTTATGGGATATTGGACACAGGAACATTGGCTACATAGGTGGACGCGAGTATATTGGTCCAGATAATATCGCACTCGGAGAAAGACGCGAGAGCATCTACCGATCGAGAATGACTGAACTGGGTACCTTTGATGAAAAGAATGTCCATATAGGCGCATTTTTGGCTGAATCGGGTTACAAGCTCATGAAGCAAGTGATTCAGTCCTCTGAACAACTTCCAACGGCATTTTTCGTCGCGAGTGATTCAATTGCCATTGGGGTACTAAGAGCCATCCACGAATGTGGATTAAAAGTGCCTACGGATATTAGTATTGTTGGCTTCAACGATATTCCAACTTCAAAGTATACAGTGCCTCCTTTGACGTCTATAAGAGTTCATAAAGAGTTTATGGGTGAGACAGCGGTCGAATTGTTACTTGAGCGAATCGTAAAAAAGAGAACGATTGCAAAGAAAGTCATCGTACCGACGGCTTTACAAGTTCGAGAAAGCATTTGTAAAGTTTAAGTAAAATATTCTTGACAATTTCGTAAATATTTACTAACATGGAACTGTAGTACACAATTATATCTTGGGGAGATGAATTATGAAAAAGTTTACAGCTATTTTATTGATCTTGGTAATGATGTTCTCGTTATCTGCATGTGGCGCTAAAACTGATACAACATCAGGCGGCGACATGCCATCAATCGGCGTTACAATCTACAAATACGATGATAACTTCATGTCATTCGTAAGAAGAGCAATTGAAACAAAAGCAGTTGATAAAGCAGTTCTTGAAATGAATGATTCACAGAACTCTCAAGCAACACAAAATGATCAAGTTGACACGATGATTTCTAAAGGCGTTAAGTCGTTGGCTATTAACTTAGTAGATCCACAAGCGGCTAGCACAATTATCGAAAAAGCAAAAGCAGCTAAACTTCCTGTTATATTCTTTAACAAAGAGCCAGATGCTGCTGTATTAGCTAGCTACGATCAAGCTTGGTATGTAGGCACAGCTTCAGCTGAAGCTGGCGTTATTCAAGGTAATGTCGTTGCAGATGCTTGGAAAGCTAACCCATCTTACGATAGAAATGGCGATGGCGTTATGTCATACGTTCTTCTTAAAGGTGAACCAGGACATCCAGATGCAGAAGCTAGAACTAAATTCGTAGTAGAAACAGTTGTTGCTGCAGGCATCAAAGTTGAAGAGTTAGAACTTCAAACAGGTATGTGGGACTCTGTAAAAGGTAAAGAATTAATGGACGCTTGGATCGCAAAACACGGCGATGCAATTGAAATGGTTATCTGTAACAACGATGGTATGGCACTTGGTGCAATTCAATCATTAAACGCTTCTGGTTACTTTGATGCTGGTAAATTTATGCCTGTAGTTGGCGTAGATGCTATCCCAGATGCACTTGAAGAAATCAAAGCTGGTAGAATGGTTGGTACTGTATTAAATGATGCTAAGAACCAAGGTGGTGCAGCATTTGATTTAGCACTTAACGTTGCTAACGGTAAAGATCCTTTGGATGGAACTGAGTGGAAATTAGACGAAGGTAAAGCAGTTCGTGTACCTTATGTTGCGGTTACAATTGACAATATCGCGTTTGCTGAAGAAGCATACAAATAGTTATTTTGGATAAAGACTGTTCGAGATGCAGAGATGCATCTCGAATTTTTTGAGAAAATCGGCATACGAGTATTATATAAAAAAAGAATAATTTACGCATATTAATAGGTGACATAGAAGAATTTATTCACTTAGTATGGGACATAGAAGAATTTATTCACTTAGTATGGGACATAGAAGAATTTATTCACTTAGTATGGGTATTTAATATATAGTTTAGAAAGGAGGCGTAATCCATGCAAGAAGATTCATTAAAGGACAGTTCAGAGTATTTACTTGAAATGACTGAAGTCTCTAAAGAGTTTCCAGGCGTAAAAGCATTAGATGGCGTCACTTTGAGGGTACGTAAAGGCAGTATACACGCATTGATGGGCGAAAATGGCGCTGGAAAATCCACACTTATGAAATGCCTATTCGGCATATATCATATGGATGCAGGACATATTCGTCTCAATGGCAGCGATGTCAATTTCACGTCCTCAAAGCATGCGCTTGACAATGGTGTTTCAATGGTACATCAGGAATTGAACCAGGTTAGAAGCACCAGGATTATGGATAATATCTGGTTAGGACGTTTTCCTAAAAAAGGGATTTTCGTAGACGAAGAAAAAATGTATAACGATACACTTGAAATTTTTAAAGACCTAGATATAAAGCTCGATCCGAGAACGACTGTAAGTACACTTCAAGTTTCTGAATGTCAAATGGTGGAAATCGCAAAAGCGGTCTCTTACAATTCAAAATTAATCGTTATGGATGAACCGACCTCCTCATTAACTGAAAAAGAAGTGGGTCACTTGTTTAACATCATACGTACAGTCAAATCAAAAGGCGTTTCCGTTATTTATATTTCTCATAAGATGGAAGAGCTTGAACAAATTTGTGATGAAGTGACGATCATGCGCGATGGCAAGTGGATTGCGACACGTAAAGTGGCAGAGATTAGCACAAATGAAATTATAAGTTTGATGGTCGGTAGGGATTTGACCAATCGATTCCCACCAAAAACAAATACACCATCCGATGTTATATTAAAAGTTGAAAATTTAACGGCAGTTTTTCAACCTTCAATCAACGACATCACGTTTGATTTAAGAAAGGGAGAAATTCTTGGTATCGCAGGCCTCGTTGGTGCAAAACGAACTGATGTTGTTGAATCAATCTTTGCAGAGAGACAAGCAACTGGAAAAATCACGCTCAATGGCAAAGAAGTCAATTTCAAATCGCCGCGTGATGCGATAAAAAATGGTTTGGCACTGGTAACGGAAGAGAGACGGGCAACTGGAATATTCCCGAATCAAGATATTTATTTCAATGCGATAATCGCCAACATTGATCGCTATGTAAAACAATTCTCCATACTTGATGACAAAAAAATCATCGATGACACAAATTGGGTTGTAAAGAGCATGAGCGTCAAAACGCCTACGAATAAAACGAGAATCATGTCACTTTCAGGTGGCAATCAACAAAAGGTAATCATTGGCAGATGGCTTCTGACTGAACCTGAAGTGTTACTTTTAGACGAGCCAACGCGAGGCATAGACGTTGGTGCAAAATACGATATTTACCAGTTGATGATCGATATTGCAGCAAAAGGAAAAGGTATCATCATGGTTTCTTCTGAAATGCCTGAACTCCTTGGTATAACAGATCGTATACTCGTCATGAGTAATGGCAGACTTGCAGGAATTGTCAATACGAAAGAAACATCGCAGGAAGAAATTTTAAGATTATCTGCAAAATATTTATAGCGGGGAGATGGGAATATGTCAGAAAAGCTCAATAAGCACGGCAAAAAACGCGTCAATTTTTCGAACATGACAAAAAAAGACGTTTTTGATTTTATAATGAACAATGCAATTATCATTGTACTTTTCGCTCTGATGGTAGTCATTATTGTGATAGAACCAAGTTTTATTTCTATAAAAAACTTTACAAACATATTGACACAAGCGTCGACACGTACGATCTTTGCGCTTGGTGTAGGTACAATCATCGTGGCAAAGGGCACCGACCTTTCACTTGGCCGTCAAGTTGGCCTTGCCGCTGTTATTTCAGCGTCACTCTTACAAGCACCTAACTATTTATACAAAATGTATCCAGACCTTCCAACCCTTTGGGTTATTGTACCAATATTACTGGTTATGCTTATCACGGGATTTTTCAGTGCACTCAACGGCATCATCGTCGCTAAATTCAAAGTGGATCCTTTTATTGCAACGCTGGGTATGATGGTCGTTGTTTACGGTGTAACCTCCATCTACTACGATAGACCGCCTTACGGTGCGCAACCTATCGGTGGCCTTGATCCAAGATTTGCTAAAGTGGCACAAGGATACTTTGATATAGGTGGCGTTATCATTCCTTATTTGGTACTCTATGCAATCATAGCGGTTGTCTTCACGTGGTTCTTATGGAATAAGACGCGTTTCGGCAAAAACTTGTTTGCAGTAGGTGGCAACGCAGAAGCAGCGGCTGTATCAGGTGTTAGCGTTGGAAAAATGATCATTATGGTCTATATCTTTGCTGGTCTTTTATACGGTCTTGGTGGGTCACTGGAAGCGGCGCGTATCGGCTCGGCAACCAATAACACAGGTAATGGTTACGAACTCGACGCCATCGCAGCGTGTATCGTCGGTGGTCTTTCATTCTCCGGAGGTATCGGTAGCATCGCGGGGATTGTGACAGGTGTTTTAATCTTCCAAGTTATAGCATACGGCCTTTCATTCATTGGCGTAAATCCATACTTGCAATTTATCATAAAAGGTTTAATTATCGTCGTGGCTGTCGCTATCGACAATCGTAAATATATCAAGAGAAAATAACCCCCCCTTAGGTCAATTTTCGTTTTATGGAACAGCGCCCCTTCACTATGCGTTCCACAGTCGAATTTTTGGCCTAAACTTTTTTATATCACATATTATGAATCGTTGAGAGGTTGCTATGATATTAGGCGTAGATTATTATCCGGAACATTGGCCAGCAGACATGTTGGATGAAGACATTAAACGCATCGTTTCACTTGGTGCCAATACCGTGCGGATCGGCGAATTCGCTTGGCATATGATGGAGCCCGAAGAGGGACGATTTGATTTTGCTTTTTTTGACAACGTTATAGAGAAACTTAAAGCAAATGGGCTACAAGTTATCTTTGGTACCCCAACAGCGACATTCCCTGCCTGGTTAGCCAAAAAATACCCACTTGCACTAGCAGTAGACGAAAATGGAAGACGGCACACGTTTGGCGGCCGTAGATTATACTGCTATAATGCACCTGAATATAAGCGAGCGACTGAAAAAATTGTCACTGAGCTTTTGACACATTATCAAAGTGAAGAAGCCATCATCGCCTGGCAAATCGACAACGAACTAGGCCACGAAGGCTCAGATCAATGTTATTGCGACTACTGTCAAATTGGTTTTCAAAAATTTCTTAAAGATAAATACTTGACCATCGCAGGACTTAATGACCTCTATGGGACTATTTTTTGGGGTCAAACCTATAACAATTTTGATGAAATACCAGCGCCGAAACCTACAATAACCACCCATAACCCATCGCTTATGCTCGACTGGGCAAGGTTTAGATCAGAGAGTATCAACACTTATGCCGCTATGCAGATTGAAATCGTCAATCGTTTTAAAAGACCTGCACAAAAGGTGACGCACAATTTGTTTGGCGGGTTCTTCGATCGGGCGTATGATCAAAACGTGTTGGCCGAAAACCTTGACGTCGTCTCATATGATAATTACCCGGTGTGGGGTGGTCTCGAACAGCCCTTGTCGCCATCGCATATTGCCATGACATTGGATTATATCAGAGGGCTTAAACAGCAGAACTTTTGGATTCTTGAGCAGCTCATGGGCGCGCAAGGGCACACGGTCATCGGCTATCTTCCTAGACCCAACCAGGCGAAACTTTGGTCGTATCAAGCGATGGCAAGAGGCTGTGACGCACTGCTTTACTTTAGATGGCGGGGGATGACCAGAGGTGCGGAACAGTTTTGTCAAGGAATCCTAGATTCAGACAATCAGACAAACGACAAATTTCTCGAAGTCAAAGGCTTTTTCGAAGAAATGCAAAAGGAAGAAAAGGTGTTTGAAACAATAATAGATTCAGAAGTGGCCTTGTTATATGACTATGATAACCGGTGGTCCTGGGCGGCCCAACCGCAAAGCCATGCATTTGATTTCACGGCAGAATTTGTGAGGCTTCATGCAGGCTTTCATAAATTGGGCGTCATGACCGATGTCATCGATATTGGAAAGGATTTTTCACCTTATAAGGTCGTTGTTTTACCGGTGATGCAGATTGTAGATAAGGATCTTCTCAGTAGATTAGAAACGTTTGCAGCAGCAGGCGGTACAGTCGTTTTTGGATTTAGAAGCGGCATTAAAGACAAGCACAATAATCTAAGGCTATCAAAAAATATTTTAAACGCATTTTGTGGCATCGAGCTCAGTCAATATGAATCGCTCGGCATGGGACAAAGTGTTGAAATCGAAGCGGATCATTGTCAAGATCAGGATCATATTCAAGGTCATATTGGTCAAATGACAGTATGGAGAGACCTGGTAAAAACAACCTCTGCAAAAGCAATATATAGATTCACAGACACTTTTTTTGATCAGTACGCCGCAGTGACTGTCAATGAGTTTGGCGTAAACGGTGGAAATGTCTATTATATTGGGGGCGGCATCTGCGAGGAGACGCTGGGGGGTCTGGTCAAATCCATATGTAAGGCACAGGGCATAGACCTTATGAGCCTTCCAAATGGCGTTGAGGTGGTCAAACGCGGCAGCCGTTTTGTGGTTATGAACCACACGGAAATGATTAAAAGTTTTGGAAATACATCGCTAAATCCATATGAAGCGAAAGTGGTCGATGCACTTTGATAGCAATTAAACCGATAACTTTAAATAGAATCAAACATCAGAATCAAATAGCAGAATACAATAAAACCCGGCTAAAATTAGCCGGGTTTTTCATTTTAAGTGATAAATTCCAAAAGGTGACTCTGAGTTTTTTGTGCGTGAGGCATTTAGGACAAATAGGCTTCCGCTTCACTAGTTAGTGTTTGCATAAGTTGCTCGACTGTGGTGATCTCTGTGACGCGGTGTACATTTTCGCCTGCAAAGATAAGGCCGTTGTCAACGTCGCCTTTGACAGAAGCTACGAGGGCTTGTGAAATACAGTAAGGGGTCGTTGCAGGGTTGCATGTTCTGAGGCAGTTTACACAGCGTTCGATGCGCGGTCTATCGCCCTCGGCGATTCTTTGAATGAATGGATTATCAAGGGCTCTACCTGGCATACCAACTGGACTGATGATAATTTGTGCCTGATTCTCCACAGAGTCTACGTAAGCCTGTTTGAAATTGATATGTGCGTCACATTCTTCAGTGGCGACAAAACGCGTGGCCATTTGAACGCCTTCAGCGCCATAAGAGAGCATCTCTGCAATGTCTTTGCCGTCAAAAACGCCGCCAGCAAAGATGATAGGGATGTGTTTGTCGTATTTAATTTCATAAGGTTTGATAGCTTCTCTCACACCCTCGATGATCGTCTTAGGATCAAAGTCTTTTTCCTCAAGTTCTTCTCTTGAAAAACCAAGGTGTCCACCGGCTTTTATGCCTTCGATGACGATAGCATCTGCCGCTATTTGATGGTTTCTATCCCACATTTTTGAAATCACTTGTGCCGCCTTAACAGAGGAAACGATAGGAATGATTTTAGTGGTTGAACCTTTTACAAAAGCGGGTAGCTCAGTGGGGAGACCTGCACCGGAGATGATAAAATCGATGCCTTCTTTGACGGCTTCCGCAACATGCTCTTTATAGTTGTTCATGGCGACCATGAAATTGACGCCAATGAGTCCATTGTTTGATTTTGCTTTTGCCGTTTTGATTTCATGTCTCAGAGCCCTTAGGTTGGCTTCAAGTCTATTGGTATAAAAATCACTCTCGTTAAAGCCGAGATTTACACCGGAGATGACGCCGAGGCCTCCAGCTGAAGTTACAGCAGCGGCAAGTCCAGAGCGGCTGACACCGACGCCCATTGCGCCGAGTACTATAGGAAATTTGATGGTCATTTGACCAATTTTAAGTTCAGGAAGTTTCATGTTTCCTCCATTTTCTGTGTAATAGTTTGCAATAATCTTATTAATCATACCTCACCAAAGGGTTTCAGAACAATGGCTCTGACAAAAATGCTATAAAACGTTTATAAACATTAATGGCACCGTTATAAACTATTTTCACAACGCTTATTTAAAAATTTTAAATTTTTAATGAGTTTAGATAGAATTTTGTGCGTGAACATATTATAATGAGGATGGGTAACCTATTTCCAAGAACAATTTTATAATTTGAAAGGGGCTTGGAATATGAGTAAGAATGTAAACATCGATTGGTCAAAATTGAGTTTCGGGTACACGAAAACGGATTTGCGTTATGTATCCATGTGGAAAGACGGAAGCTGGGATGATGGAAAGCTCGTTGAAGACAATATGATTTCAATTAGCGAAGCATCCACTGCGATCCACTATGGTCAACAATGCTTTGAAGGTTTAAAAGCGTATAAAACTCCAAACGGAGACGTGCAGCTTTTCAGACCTGATGAGAATTCAAAGAGACTAAACCGCAGCTGTGCACGTGTCATGATGCCAGAGATTCCAGTCGAAAAATTTATCGATGCGTGTATTCAAGTCGTTAAGGCGAATATGCACTTCGTACCGCCATATGGCACTGGTGCAACACTTTATTTGCGCCCTTATGTCATAGGCGTTGGCCACAATTTAGGTGTCAGACCGGCTCCTGAATTTATGTTCGGCATCTTTGCCGTTCCAGTGGGTCCTTATTTCAAATCTGGTCTTGCACCAGTAAACTTCACAATTGCCGATATGGACAGAGCAGCACCATTTGGTACAGGTGCAGCAAAAGTAGGCGGAAACTACGCAGGTAGCTTATTGCCACATCAAAATGCCGTGGATCGCGGTTTTGCAGACTGTATCTACCTCGACCCAATGACGCATACAAAAATCGAAGAAGTCGGCGCAGCAAACTTTTTTGGTATCACAAAAGATGACAAGTTTGTCACGCCAATATCACCATCCATTTTACCGAGCATTACAAAATATTCATTGATGTATCTCGCTGAAAATTATTTAAAACTAGTGGTTGAAGAACGTGACTGTCTCGTCGATAACATTGAGGAATTTGTAGAAGCTGGCGCATGTGGTACTGCTGCTGTCATCACACCGATCGGTGGTATCGAGTATAAAGGTAAGCTTCATGTTTTCCACAGTGAAACGGAAGTCGGTCCAATGACAAAAAAACTATATGACACATTAGTTGGTATTCAATTTGGGGAAATTGAAGCACCAGAAGGATGGGTTGTTACAGTTAAGTAAGTTACAAAATTTAAAAGAGTTGTCAGCGTCTAGAATTCAAGAGGCTAACAACTCTTTTTTTTAACTTTTTCCCA
This sequence comes from Peptostreptococcales bacterium, assembly GCA_038246775.1. Classification (GTDB taxonomy): domain Bacteria; phylum Bacillota; class Clostridia; order Peptostreptococcales; family Acidaminobacteraceae; genus Fusibacter_C. The sequence continues at coordinate 28,865 of JBBRVO010000018.1, forward strand.
CTACTACTTGATGAGCCAAATGCCGCTTTCAGGCGGTTTAGACTCAAAGTGATAGTGTTTGCCAAAGGTATCAAATTTCAGTTCAGTCGCCCATAAGGCCATAGAGACGTGTGCTGTATTGGGCCATTTAGACCCGTATTTTTCATCGCCAAGGACGGGGTGTCCAAGGTGAGACATTTGGGCACGGATCTGATGCTGTCTGCCAGTAAATAAATTAATGCTCAAATCGCTGAGGACACCTTGTTCGGTTTCATAGACCTGGGTAATGATATAACTTAGTTTGGCTTTTTTTGCACTTGGATTTGTATAGACATCAATATTGGTCTTGTTGAGTTTGGAATCCACAGTCAAGTAATCCACCAATAACGCTTTTCCTTCAATGGGACGGCCTTCAACGCGGGCAAGATAACGTTTTGTAATAAAATGCGAAACAAAGATAGCGTTTAATGTACGCGTGGCCTGCTCGGTTTTTGCGAAGACAACGACACCACCTGTATGGCGATCCAATCGATGTACCAAGCCAATATATGGATTTGAAATGCCGCATTCAAATTCAAAATAATCGATGACCATGTCCATTAAACATCTTTGTTTGGTTTGATCGCGCTGAATTGGACAGTTTTGAGGCTTTTCAACGGCAATGACGTGCTTGTCTTCAAATAGTATTTTCATGTGGACCTCGCGTTTGGATTTCTTTATTTATTGCAACCATCACATCGGGCGTATCAGTGATAATCGCGTGAAGGCCATTTTCGATAAAACTGCGTGCAACCTTAGGGTCGTTGACCGTATAGGGGTTTAGCTTGATGTCATGCTGCGAAAAGGCTTTTAACATGGGGCCATTCAGGGCTTGATAGTTTGGATGGTAGTAATTGGCACTGAGTTTTTCAACGTATTCCCATGGATCGACTAGAGCTGAAGCGGTGAGAATACCCGTCAATGCTGTTTTATCAATGTCTTTGATACGCTTTAGTGCAAAGTGATCAAAGGATGAAAAAATCACCTGATCTTTAGGTAGGTAACGGTAACATAGGTCCAGAGCATTTTTTTCGATATCTGGATAAAAATCACTACCCGCTTTGAGTTCTACATTGACAATGAGCTTGCGTTCGAATTTAATCTGAAGTGCGAGAATCAGAATTAAAACTTCTTCAAGTGTTGGAATAGGCTCGTACTGATTTTTGAACTGCACTTTAAATTTTTTAAGCGCTTCAGTTGTAAATTCATAAATTGCCCCTTTTACACCACACATACGATCTAAAGTGAAATCGTGAAAAACCATGATCTGGCCATCTTTCGAATAATGGATATCAAGTTCGATGCCATCGGCGCCTTGATTGATTGCCTGCTCAAACGAAAGGAGCGTGTTTTCAGCAGAATACGTTCGAGCACCGCGATGCCCTAATATCAGTGTCATTTTTTCCTCCTAGGCAAAAGTGTCTTTACCACCATTATAAACCGTTTTCTTCCATCAAAGTAGTGACATTTTCACAACACGTCTATTTGTTCATAAAGATCCTTTTGTGATCACTTTTTATACGACGCCAATACCCGCCTCTTCAAAAGTGATCATATCATTTAACATCGTGCAGGCTGCTTCGATGATATTAAATGCAAGGACACTGCCACTGCCTTCACCAAGGCGCATATTCAAATTTAGGAAAGGTTTCATACCCAATAGCTCAGTAGCTAGAGCGGCACTTTTTTCTTCAGACGCATGCGAAGGAAACAGGTAGGCTTTGACATCTGGATTGAGTTTGCATGCAAGGAGTGCAGCAACGGTAGAAATGTACCCGTCTATAATGACTGGCACCCGATGGATAGCGCCGCCGAGCATGACGCCGGTTAAACCTGCAATATCAAGTCCGCCAACTGCAGATAAAATATCAATTGGATCCTTTTCATCGATGGTCTTTGATCGAATGGATTGTTCAATGACTTGCGCCTTATGTGCAAGTTTTTCCACAGGGAAATTAGCGCCAACACCTGTAAGTTCGGTGGGATTCTGACCGCTTAGGATTGATAGTATGGCAGTTGACGTCGTCGTATTGCCGATACCCATCTCACCTGTTGCAATCAGGTTGTGTCCTTCTCTAACGGCAAGTGTTACTAGATCCATTCCGGTTTCAATGGCAGCAATCACCTGGTCGCGCGTCATCGCATGCCCTTTGGCAATATTTTGTGTGCCGTTCATGATTTTTTTGTGAATCAAGGTCGGGTGAATCTCATCGGAATTAATTCCGATGTTGACGGTGTAAACTTTAGCATTAGAAGCCTTGGCAAGTGCACCGACACCTGAAACGCCCTTGGCGATGTTGAGCGATTGAATCAAAGTAACGATGGGCGGGGCTGAAGCTATGCCCTCACTACAGACACCGTTGTCGGCGCACATGACGATAACGGCTTTCTTAAAAATTTTCGGCGTGGTGGTGGCATAGATCCCCGACAGCTTAATGGCAATTTCCTCTAGAGCACCCAGTGAACCCTGTGGCTTAACGAGGTTGTCAACGCGTGTTCGGGTTTGAGACATAGCAGCGGCATCCAAAGCCATAATTGAATGAAGATCCTCAAGGGAAAGGATTGGTTTTAATAGTGTCGGTTCTGATTTGATGGTCATAATAAGCCTCCTCTTTTTTAGTTCTAATTGGGTTGGGTGGAAAATAAAAAAAGCCCATTACTTATAAGTGCTATAACCCCAATTTGGGGTATAAACACCTACAAGTAATGAACTTTACCTTCGTTCATTAAATCTTCTACAGGCAGGTCTCCTGGCTTGACGTCATCGCTCTCTGCACCTTCCCAGTTTCCCAGTGGCATACACAGAAGCTCAATCATACAGTGATGGGTTCGCTTAGGATTTGCACCTAATTCCCTATTCTCCATTTTCATGGCACCTATAACCTCTTAATTTTATAGCAAAACTGGAAAATCGTCAATTCAAAATAGGTTTTATAAAAAAATTTTAATGTTTACTAAAAAATTGCAAAGCCAATATTTCATGATATAATAAGAGAGGTGCATACTAAAGGAGGCGACAAAATGATATCAAAAGAAATTCACGAGAACTTAAAAAATGCTTCTTGGATTAGAAGAATGTTTGTTGAGGGCGGTAAGCTTCGCGAGCAATTCGGCGATGAAAACGTCTATGACTACAGCTTGGGCAATCCATATTTTGAACCCCCAAAATCTGTAATGGATAAATTGAAAGAAGTCGTAAACAGTGATACACTCGGCACACACCGTTATATGGACAATGCGGGGTTTAAAGATGTCAGACAAAAGGTTGCAAATGCTATCAATAGAGATATCGTTAATCCCATAGGTTATGAACACGTTCTTATGACAGTTGGCGCTGCGGGTGGTATCAATGTCGTTTTGAGAACGATACTAGATGCAGGCGATGAAGTGATCATTTTTGCCCCTTATTTTGCAGAATATATATTTTATATCAAAAATCACAATGGCGTTCCCGTCATATTGATGACCAATGAAGCGGATTTTCAACCGAATCTCGAGATCTTTGAAAAGGGCATAACTGCAAAAACGAGAGCCGTTATTATCAACTCGCCGAACAATCCGACAGGTGTCATCTACTCAGAAGAGACGCTAAAGGGGTTAAGTGCCATCATAGAGAAAAAAGAAAAAGAATTTGGTCGTGCCATTTACACCCTTTCAGATGAGCCTTATAAAGCGCTAGTCTATGACAACGTCTATGTGCCAAATTCACACAATTACTTCAAACATTCCATCATGGTTAACTCTTATTCTAAGTCCCTTGGACTTGCAGGTGAGCGTATAGGCTATATCGCACTTAACAGTTCGTTTGAAGATGTTGAACTCTTTATGGGCGCCCTTGCATTTGCCAATAGAAC
>JBBRVO010000019.1:0-31648 GCA_038246775.1 Peptostreptococcales bacterium
GTTTCAAAACACCCTTTTGCAATTTGTTATTTTCTTAACCCATCTATTTTTGAACACAAAAAAAGACAGACCTACGCGTCTGCCTTTTATAAGCAACTAAACTTATTACTTGAATTCTTCAAGTTCCTCTATATTTTCTTTGATCGTATGTAGAATCTTCGAAATATTGAGTTCTACGCGCTTCATAACTTCCTCCGCATAATCGTAGGAACCATTTCGGATGCCCTCTGCCTTGTTTTCGGCGTCTTGTACGAGTTCTTGGGCTTTCATTCTTGCCTGTCTCATGATTTCACTGTCACTTATGAGCTCTTTTGCGCGATTGGTCGCAGTGATGAGAATTTCTGTTTCTTGAGCTTTGGCCGTCTCGATAATTCGAAGCTCTTCATGTCTTGCATTGTTTACGAGTTCATCAGCGATGTTGTTTGCTTCTTCGAGGATTTGACTCTTTTGAGATTTGATGAACCTAACTTGCTGATATTCGTCTGGCAATAACATATTGATATCTTTAATAATGCTTAAAAGTTCCTGTCTATCCGCTAAAATCTTTCCCGTTAAAGGCACCGTCGGTGACGATTCTAATTTGTCCTCAAATTCTTCTAGAAGTTCAAGTACTCTCAGTTCAACTTCTTGTTTTTTAGTCCCGCTCATGTTTGCCTCCCAATTTAGATTCAACTGCCAATGCCACTTCTTCCGTCACAAAACTTGAAATGTCGCCGCCAAAGCTCGCGACTTCTTTGACGATGCTCGAGCTTAAATACATATATTCCGTCCGTGTCATAATAAAAACCGTCTCAATTTCACTACAAAGTTTGCGATTGACACTGGCCATCTGAAATTCCGCTTCAAAGTCCGAGATCACGCGCAGCCCTTTGACGAGCACCTTGATATCGCGCTGGATCAAATAGTCGATAAGTAGCCCGTGATGAGTGTCGATGACGACGTTATCGAGATGCTTTGTCGCATTCACTAAAAGCGCCATACGTTCCTCAGTGTCAAACATTGGATTTTTACTTTTATTATACATCACTGCAACGATGACTTTGTCGAATATTTTGCAAGATCTTTCGATGATATCTATATGTCCAAGTGTCACTGGATCAAAGCTGCCCGGATATACCGCTATGTTCATAGATGCCTCCTAAATACGGTTACCCCAATTTTACCATATTTTTTTGTTTTTAACGACTCAAAATATGCATTACATGGTAAAATATCAGCATCTTCGATATCGTGTTCCGCGATGACTAAACCATTTTCACTTAAGAGATCTAGTTTCGCAATGAGATCGAGACATTTTCTAATGTCTCCTTTCAAATAAGGCGGATCCATCAGAATTAAATCGAACGTTTTCCCACCTTGAGCTTCTAAACTTCTGTAGACATCCTGAAAAAGTAGTATGGCTCGATCCAAGAGCTTTGTCTTATTTAAATTAGATAAGATAACCGTCTTAAGTTTGAGATTGCCTTCGACAAAAATCACTGACTTTGCCCCTCTACTGAGTAGTTCAATGCCAAGTGCACCAGAGCCCGAAAACAAATCGAGACATACCGCACCACCTATCGCGGGTTGTATCATGCTAAAAACAGCTTCTTTGACGCGATCTGTTGTCGGTCTAGTCTCGTGACCTTCTAAGCTCTCTAGCTTGATACCACGCGCACTGCCTGAAATTACACGCATTTTTTCACTTCCTAACTATTATTATAATGTAAACCACTTTTCCAAATTGACATTTTGTTTATTGACCAGTTCTACATATACTTTATTGTTCATATTGTATTCTTCTAAAATCATGCGAATGTGTTTTTGCACGTCTGCAATCACCTCTTTGTGCTTGATCAAATTCGCCATTTTAAGTTCCGGGATGCCATGTTGTCTCAGTCCGAATATTTCTCCTGGTCCTCTGAGCTCAAGATCTTTTTCAGCGACTTCAAACCCATCATTGGAATTTACAAGGGTTTCAACACGCTGTTTTGCAGTAGCCGATAATTTCTCGCTGATTAAAAAACAATAAGATTGTTCCTCACCACGACCTACGCGTCCCCTAAGCTGATGCAATTGAGAGAGTCCGAACCGTTCTGTGTTCATGATAACCATAGTTGTTGCATTGGCAACGTGAATGCCCACTTCTATGACAGTCGTCGATACAAGCAGCGCGATTTCACCCGATTTGAAAGCGTGCATTACCGCATCTTTATCAATCGCTTTCATTTTACCATGTATAAGACCCACTTTAAAGGGTACAAAACGACTAATCAACGCCTTGTAGATGGTCTCTGCCGCATTTAGATCCATCACTTCTGATTCTTCAATCAAAGGACAGATGACATAGCCCTGTCTGCCTTCCTCAAGTTTCTTTTGTATGAATGCGTACATTTCATCAATTTTTCCAGGTTTCACGAAATGGGTCTTGATTGGCTTCCTACCTTGTGGCATTTGATCGATGACCGATATGTCCATGTCGCCATATAGTATCAGTGACAGCGTCCTTGGGATAGGTGTCGCGGACATGATCAAAGCATGGGGCTTTTCCGCCTTTTGTAGCGCTGATAATCTTTGCCTGATGCCAAAGCGATGCTGCTCATCTGTGATAACGACGCCTAAATTTGAAAATTTTACATCGTCTTGAATCACTGCATGCGTACCGATAATCACCTTAATCGTGCCGTCTAATATAGATGCTTTAATCCGTTTTTTCTCAGAGGTAGGCACACTCGATGTCAATAGACAGCTCGTTGCATCAGGAAAGAGCTTAATAAAATTTTCATAATGTTGCTCGGCTAACAAAGTCGTCGGCGCAAGTAAAATGCCTTGTTTGCCATTAAAAACTGCCAATAAAAGCGTCAGAAAAGCAATGATGGTCTTTCCAGATCCTACGTCACCTTGTATCAATCGGTTCATACTGTAACCGCTTTGCATATCCTCAAAAATATCGCGCAACACATTGGCTTGCGCATCCGTGAGTTCAAATGGTATGCGTTTTTTGGCGTCATCCATTTGTGCATCCAAAAAAAACGGTTTCAATAACGGTTTGTGATAATTGCGTTTGAGCAAAATCAACCTCAACTGTAAAAAGAAAAGCTCGTCATAAATGATGCGCCGCTTGGCTGCGATGTATCCCTCTTTTGAAACCGGAAAATGAATTTGATGCATTGCCTCTTCAAGGGGTATAATCCCCGCCACTAGGCGCAATGATTCCGGCAAGGTATCCTCTATTTGGTTTACTAGATATCTGAGCACCTGTTTGTGCACAGAAACAAGGTCATTTTGTGAAATGCCAAGGGTTGCATTGTATACGGGTATAATACCTAAAAAAGACTGATCGGCAAGCCGCGCATAATCCGGTTGAATCATCTTAAATAGTGGGCCACTCTTTTCTACTTTTCCAAAGAAGAAATAGCTTTCGCCTTCCACAAAATCACCTATAAAAAATTTGGAAGAAAAGAACACTATTTCTCCCGTAAAGTACCCTTCTGTCACATCGAGGATTAACATTTCCTTATTCGTCTTTTGTATGTACTTCGTACGTTTTTTGGCGACGCGCGCTGCAATGACACCCGTCTCCTCTGTGGCAATCTCAGTGACATGCTTAACAAACCGGCGATCGAGATATCGACGCGGAAAATCATAAAGGACATCGTCAAAAGTCCCCAAGCCAATTTTTTTAAGTTTTTCTGCTTTTTTTTCTCCAACGCCTTTAAGCAGCGTCAATGGATGTCCGTACACTCGATCACCTCATGTATTTTTGAACCCTTTCATAAAAAAAGGCAAGTCTAGGCAAATGAATCATTTGCAAGTCTTGCCTCTAATCTATTTATTCAATGGAAAAGACATAATAATAAATGGGTTGACCGCCAGAATAAACGTCGATTTCCAAGTCCGGAAATTTTTCTTCCAACTTTTCTACGATGGCGTTTGCTGCCTCTTCAGTCACATCCGATCCATAATAAACGGATAAAATTTCTGCGTCTTCTTGCATCGTATTTTCTATTGATTCAAAAATGACTGCGTCAATATTTTTACCGACGCCTTTGATTTCGCCATCAGCAACTGCAAGATAGTCGTCTTTCTCAATCTCTAAATCGTTGAAAGTTGTATTTCTCACTGAGTATGTGATTTGAATCGTCTTGACATTTCCAAGGCTCTCACACATAGCGCTATAGTTTTCTTCAGCAGACTGATCTCTATTGAAGGCGAGCATCGCAGTGATGCATTGTGGCATCGACTTAGTCGGGATGACATAGACTTTCTTCTCACTCAACTCTTTGGCTTGATTGGCTGCCATGATGATGTTGCTGTTGTTCGGGAATAAGAAAATGTACTCGGATGGGCAAAGTTCAATCTCATTCATAAAATCTTCAGTGCTTGGATTCATCGTTTGACCCCCTTGGATATTTCCATGAATGCCCAAATCCTTAAAGATACTTACAAATCCATCGCCCATGGCGACACCGATAAAGCCGTAATCTTCCTCATATTGCACATCCACAAAAGCAACATGTGCACCTTCAATAATCGTACTGTGTTGATCTTTCATATTTTCAATTTTAACTTTTTTAAGTGAGCCAAACTTCAATGCTTCTTCGAGGGCGATGCCCGGTGTGTTTGTATGCACATGGACTTTAATCAACTCTTCATCTTGAACAAACACCATGCTATCTCCCATCATTTCGATGATTGAACGCAGTTTATTGCCGTCCATATTCTCGCCTTCAATAATAAATTCGGTACAATAGGCAAAGATGATATCTTCCGTGTTGATGATATTCTGAACAGGTCCCTTGTAAGTGCTCGTCTTGAATGCTTCTAGATTAGATTCTTTACCTTGCATCGCATCCAAACAGCCGTGTAATATATGAATCAACCCTTTTCCGCCAGCATCGACAACGCCAGCTTGTTTGAGCACCGGCAAGTATTCAGGCGTCTTCTCCAACGTCTCCTCACCTTTTCTAATCAAAAGATTCATAAGTTCAATCATATCTAAATCTTCATGTGCATATTCCATGCCTTTATCGGCTATTTTACGAATGACGGTGAGTATCGTACCTTCAACAGGTTTTAAGACCGCACTATAAGCAGTATCCGCTGCATCCTTGAAAGCAACGCACAAATCTGCTGAGGTTAGTTCCGTTTTACCTTTACAGCCTTTAGCAAAGCCTCTGAAAATTTGCGATAAAATAACGCCTGAATTGCCTCTAGCGCCCATAAGTGACCCTTTTGAAATCGATTTTGAGACATCCTCCACCGTTTCAAAACTCTGTTTTGCAAGCCCTTCTATCGCAGAATTCATTGTCAACGACATGTTTGTTCCCGTATCTCCGTCTGGAACGGGAAATACATTTAAAGAATCGACAATGGCTTTATTTTTGTTCAGCTCGAACGTTCCCTGCTTAAACATTTTAGCAAGTAGCTCAGCATTAATGGTTTTTAGCTCCACTTGACTTCCTCCCTATTACTCCTGAACTTTTACGCCTTCAATGTTAAGATTAACTTCAATCACATTTAAGCCCGTTTGCATTTCAACGTTATATTTTACTTTTTCAATAATATTCTCGGCAACCACTGACAACTTAGTGCCAAACTGAACGATTACGAAAAGATTGATTCTCACACCAGATTCTTCAACTTGAACTTCGACGCCCTTTGAAAGATGTTCGCCTTTAAGTATTTTTGCGAGACCGCTTTTGGCTGATTTATAAGTCATACCAACTAAACCATAGCACTCCATTGCAGAGACTGCAGCAATTGTGGCGACCACTTCGTTTTTTATGGTAATATCACCAATCTCGTTATTTATTTTGATGGACATCATTTACCTCCTCAATGATAGAACTTTACCGTGATATAGTTTATTTTAATGGAAGATGCGCCTAATATCAAGTTAATAAGCTGTGAACAAAGAAATAATTACAAAAAATTCATGCTGAAGATGATTTTTTACTTGAAATGTCAACCTTGCTCTGATAAAATAAGTTTGTTATGTTACGAGTAATCACTCGAAGGAGGTGTAATAAATGGGAAGATCGTGTGAAGTATGCGGTAAAGGTAAAATTTCAGGAAACACTGTCAGCCATGCTAACAACCATAATAGAAGAACTTGGTCAGTTAACTTAAGAAGCGTTAAAGCTAATGTTAACGGTGGTACTAAGAGAATCAAGGTTTGTAGCAGATGTTTACGTTCTGGCAAAGTTCAAAGAGCAGTATAATTGACAAACGAAAAATGGGTCATGCCAATAGGCATGACCTTTTTTTAATGTTCAAAACTAATAACTAATGGTACTTATTGTGTGCGGTCTTTAGAAAAAACTAAAAAACCAGATCCACGTTCGATCTCAATGACGGCTTCGTCTTCGACGATTTCGTTGCTGATGCCCAATGTTTGGGATTTAAGTATAGTCGCATTGACGAGTGGATACTTGAAGCCTTTAAGTTTTATGCCTTCAAATAGATCTACATCTGGCAAAATTGACAAATAAGTTTTGTCAAAATCCACTTTTCTAATTTTTCTTGTCATGGGTGCTTCGATGTGTTCGATATAGTTGAGTTCATCTATCATCACACATTTAGAATTTCTGCCAATCAAAAACAAAATACTGAGCATATGGTCCGCCCGACCTCCAAATCCGCCTATGACGGCAATGCGTTCGAGTGGTACCTTTTCGACGACATCAAATGCAAGTTCAGCATCGGTAAAGTCCTTTTCAGGTGGAAAAGTTTTAATTTCTGCACTTGGCCACTTTGACTTATAAAGTGTCAAATCGCCAATAGAGTCAAAATCACCTAAAATAATATTAGGTGTATATCCAAGTTTCTCAAGTAGTTTGCAACCGCCATCTACGCCAACGACATACGCAGGCTTTTCAACACTCATGTACCTTTTCAGTTGGGTATTCAAACGATCACTAGACTCAACGGTTCCATTTAAGGCAATCAGCCCCCAGCTCATAACGCCTCTCTAAACGCTTTAACGGTATTTCTGACGTTCTCAGTGTTGAAGATTGCTGAACCCGCAACGATTACATTGGCGCCGGCATCGACGACTGTTTTGACATTTTGTAGATTAATACCGCCGTCCACTTGAATGTCACAAGTCAACCCTTTGCTTTCGATCATCGCTTTAAGTCTTTTGATTTTATCTGTCGTTGCATCAATATAACTTTGACCACCAAATCCTGGGTTAACCGACATGAGTAGGACCATATCCAGTTCTGGCAAAATTTCTTCCAACGTATTTAGTGGTGTTCCTGGATTCAAAGTAACCGCCGCTTTTACACCATAGCTTTTTATGAGCTGAATCGTGCGATGGATATGCGTGCACGCTTCAATATGCACATTTATAAGATCGGCGCCAGCATCCACGAAGTCACCGATATACTGATCAGGTTTTTCAATCATTAGGTGTACGTCTACAAAAAGTTTCGTTTTGCCTTTCAGTGATTTCATAACAGGTGCGCCAAATGAGATGTTCGGTACAAAATGACCATCCATAACATCTACATGTAAGTAGTCAACGCCAGCATCTTCCACTTCTTTTACTTGCTCAAGCAATCTTGAAAAATCCGCCGATAAGATTGAAGGTGCGATCTTTACCATTTGTTTGTTCTCCTTCTTTGTTCCGTAATTTCTTTATAAATGTAAACATACGCATCATATCTGATTTTAGAAATCTGCTCACTATCTACTGCGCGTTTGACGTCACATCCCGGTTCATTTTGATGTAGGCAGTTATCAAATCGACACGTTTGAGCATATTTTTTAAACTCAGGGAAATATGAGCTGAGGTCTTCAGGATCAATTTCTTGTACTGAAAGCGATGTAAACCCTGGCGTATCTACGATGATGCCGCCATTTGTCAGTTCGAAAAGCTCTGAATGGCGTGTGGTGTGTTTGCCACGTTTGATTTTTTCACTGAGCGCACCAATCTCCACTGCATAGTCTTCGATGGCGTTAAGCAATGACGATTTCCCCACACCCGACGGCCCTGAAAAGACGTTGATTTTTCCTTGTAAAAGTCTGAGTAGGTCATCAACACCGTCTTTGGAAATAGCACACGTCTTCACAACTGCGTACCCAGCTTGTTCATAGATGATCCGATAGTTGTCAAAATCTAAATTGGCATCTAGGTCGGATTTGTTGAAACAGATGATGACTTCAAGTCCAGAATGTTCCGCAAGAACAACCATTTTGTCGAGAAGTGTGATATTAGGCATAGGATCCTTGATGGAAAATACGACGATTGCTTGATCGACATTGGCAACAACCGGTCTTAATAGTGTGTTTTTACGCGTGTGAATTTCTTCGATCATACCGAGTTTATTCTCTTCATCATAAACGGAAATTGTTACATAATCGCCTACCATTGGAATAACTTTATCGTTCTTAAACTTCCCACGTGCTTTGCATTCATATAGTATGCCTTCACGCTTTACATAGTAAAAACCGCCAATACCTTTAAAAATTATGCCATGTGCCATGCATTCACGTCTCCTTAGAATTGTATATCCTGTTCAAGACCCACTACTGCGCCATAATAGACGACTATTTTTGCGCTGCCAGTGCCGCTCACTTTACATTGAACCTCAAATACTGGGCCTTCTGATTTTGCATGCACTTTTTCATAGACGACGGTTTTTACGTCGCCTTGAACCATTTCAATTTTTATGGTTTCTGTATCTTGTAAAAACTTCTCTGTCTCAATTGGAACCAGAAGTCTGAGTTCGCTAGTTACAGCCTCTGTAGTGGCCGCAGTTGATGGTTCAGTGGTTTCTTCTGTTGGCCCACTGCTGACGACAACATCGATAGAAGTTCCCTTATCCACTTCAGATCCAATTTTGCTATTTGAAATAATTTGTCCTTTTTCTATGGATGTACTGACCGAATAAGAAATATCCCCCAGTTTCAAGCCGATAGAATTAAGTGTACTCTCGGCTTCGCGTATTGTTTTTGTTTCGAGAGATGGAACGATTAGTTTATCTGTCTCTAGCCCTTGACTGATGACGAGATCAATCACAGTACCCTGAGGCATTTTGATGCCCGATTTTGGCGTCTGATTAATGACCATATCTTCTGGTAAATCATTGAATGCGTAGGTAATTTCACCGAGTACAAAGCCGTCATTTTCAATCATAACTTGTGCTTCCGTTAACGATTGCTGTTTAACATTTGGGATGATGGACTGTATCCCGCCACTACTTACAACGAGTTTGATGGTAAAGCCTTCTTTCACTTTGTCACCCTCTGGATAAGATTGTGAGATAATATACCCTTCTTTGATCTCGTTATGGACGCGATGTTCTGTGATGTCTGATTTTAGCCCTACACTGGTCAAGGTTCTGACTGCTTCTTCTGTGCTTAAACCAACAACACTAGGCACATTGACTTCATTGATGTCAAATATATCTTTAAATTTGCTAAATGCGACAAACCCAAAGACGATAACAGCAAGTGTCAAAGCCGCTAGGATGACTAACGTCATATTAAGCTTGTTTTTCTGTGGGTTTGATGGGTTTGGAGATTGACTTGCCATATTTCTTTGCTCCTCGTCACTACCGTTTCGCGGCTGTCTATGCTTCGTTTGATGCGCAAGTAAAACTTCTTCAGATATTATGGGTAATATAGTCGTTTCATGGTTATTGTACATTTGATTTTGTACGATGAAATCCCTATTGATTCTCAGCTCTTTAAAATCCTCAATCAAATCGAGTACATTTTGATAGCGATCATTTTGTATTTTTTCAGTACATTTGTGGATAATCGATGACAGACCATCACTGATTGCGCTGTTAATATTTTGCGGGTTTGGCATATCGTCTTTAATTTGCTTGAGTGCGATGGTCACTGGCGAATCACCTTCAAATGGAAGCGTCTTCGTCGCGAGCTCATAAAGTAATATCCCTAGCGAATAAATATCACTTCGCGCATCGACATAGCCACCTCGCGCTTGTTCCGGTGAAGAATAATGAACAGAACCGATGACCTCTTTCGTATTCACCATTGTAGCCGTCGTCGCCGCTCTTGCAATACCGAAATCTGTAACCTTAACACTACCTTGTTCATTGATCATAATGTTTTGTGATTTAATGTCGCGGTGAACAATTTCATTTTGATGCGCCTGTGATAACGCCGATGCAATCTGCAAACCAATATTGATGATGGCTTCTTCTTTCATAAAGCCCTGCATGTTATTGAGATAGTCTCTCAGCGTATTGCCATTGACAATCTCCATGACGATATAGTGGACATTTTCACTGAAACCAACGTCAAAGACATTGACGATGTTAGGATGTGACAAACTAGCCGCTGCTTGTGATTCTTTTTGAAATTTTTTCACAAATTCTTGATCGGAACTGAATTCTTGTTTCAAGACTTTTATGGCGACCATTCGATTGAGGACTAAATCTCTGCCTTTGTAAACAACCGCCATGCCACCTGTTCCAAGTATTTCTATAATTTCATAACGATTACCCAAGTTACTTCCAATTAGTTGATTCATATACGCCTCCTTATAGTTCGACGCAAACGACAGTGATATTGTCTCTACCACCCTGTGCATTTGCCGAGTCTACCAAAACTTTTGGAATTTGATCAAAATCCACACGATTGAAAACATCCAAAAATTCTTTAGACGATACCATATTGGATAAGCCGTCTGAACATAATAAGATATGGCTAAAATCCGCTTTACGATACTTAACTTTAAAAATTTCAAATTTACGATCGACGCCAAGTGCACTTGTAATGATATTTCTATCCGGATGATTTTCAGCTTCTTCAGCGCTAATACTTCCTATTTTAACGAGTTCAGCCACGAGTGAATGGTCTTCAGACAGTTGGTTAACCCCATTGCTAGAAATGCCATAACATCTACTATCGCCTACGTTTGCAACCCATAAATCATCTTCAGAAACATAAGCTATGACAACCGTAGTACCCATGCCACGACATTCTGAATGCTCTTTAACATATGACAAAATAGCTTCATTTGCCTCAATTAAGAGCGTGTCTATATCTGCCTCAAAACTAAAGCTTTCTCTTTTTTTAAAAGATTCCATGATGGTCTTAGCGGCGATTTCAGAGGCAATTTCACCCGCTTGATAACCACCCATGCCATCTGAAACGATAAATAAATTCAACGCTTCATGAATCAGCAAATAATCTTCATTGTTCTCTCTTGTAACGCCTACATCTGTACGTGCAACAGCTCTCATTTCTTACCTCATTCGTTGATTTTATTTAATTTAGCGATAAAAAAACCATCCGTGTCATGCGTATTCGGAAATAAGGTCAAATACCCCACTTCCGATAATGGTTCTACTTTAAATCTCGAATCTTGCTTTAAAAACCAATTGACAATGTCTTGATTCTCGGCGGGATTGAGTGTACATGTACTGTACATAAGGGTGCCACCCACCTTAACATACGCCGCGGCATTCTTTAGAATACCCTTTTGAATGTCTACGAGTTCTACGAGTCCCTCAGGTGATTTATTGTATTTAATATCGGGTTTTCGCCTTATGATACCAAGCCCAGAACAAGGCGCATCTACTAAAACGACATCAATCGTCCCAATGAGCGACGTATCGAGTAACAGGGCATCGTACTGTTCTACTATAACATTTTTAATCTTAAGACGTGCCACATTTTCTTGAATCGTCTGAAGTTTTTCTTCTTGATTGTCACGTGCTATGATGCGACCTGTATTGTGCATAAGCTCTGCCATGTGCGTCGCTTTACCACCAGGTGCCGCACAGACATCTAATACCGTTTGATTCTCTTTGACGCCGGACAGATGCCCCACACACATTGAACTAATATCTTGTATGATAAAATCGCCTTCAAGATATCCAGGAATTTGTTGCATGGACAAGTTGTTGAGTGATTCTATGACCAGTCCGGTAGGCACAAGCTTGGAAGGATTTGCAATGATTCCGACTTCTTCAAATTTCTTTTGCAACGTTTCTAAATCTGTTTGGAGCGTATTGACTCTAAGCGAGACTTGCGCGGTTTTGTTGCTCGCTTCAAGCAAACCTTCCGTGGTTTTTTCGCCATAAGCATCAAGCCACATTTTCACCAGCCATTCAGGAAAAGAGTATTTGACGCCAAGATGCGTGATTAAATGTTTGTTTCGATCAGGAAGTGGGATTTTTTTATCCGAACGTAAAAACGTTCGCAAAATGCCGTTGACGAAGTTTGCATCTTTTGCAGTAATGCCTTTAGCAAGCTTAACACTTTCATCCACTGCTGCTGAATCCGGTACTTTAGTCAAATACGCAAGTTGATAAAGACCCATGCGCAATATATTTATAATACTTGGATCTATCCTTGAAAATCTCTGTGCGGATAATTTTCGAATATAATAGTCGAGTAAAAGTTTATTTTCCAAAACGCCAAAAACGATATGTGAAACAAACCGACGGTCGGCAGATTCAATATCGTATCTTTGAAACGTTCTATTAACAACTAAATGTGAAAAATCATGTGTTTGATCTATTTCATCAAGTATTCTCAAAGCCAATTTTCTTGCATTTATCTTCATATTTTTCTCCTTGCTTATCTGAACTATTATATCAAAGATAACTGCTTTGTTTAATACTTATAGTCCAATTATCAAAATAATTTAATATAATCAAAAACCCTAGAGTTCAAATTACCCTAGGGTTGATCAAATTTTATTCAAATTCAATATAAAACTTAGATCAATCGCTTCTGCGATTGAAGAGCAACATTCTAACGAGTTGACCGATTGCCATTGCCGCTGCGGCCACATAAGTCATCGCCGCCGCATTGAGCACTTTTTTCGCACTAGAATTTTCTTCTTCACTCAAAATGCCGTATTCATCCATCATGCGTATCGCTTTAGAACTTGCATTAAACTCGACAGGAAGCGTTATAATTTGAAACACAACAGAAAACGAAAAGAACAGGATACCAATTGTGATCAGTTGTGGGATTGAAAGGACGATTCCGATCATAAACATAGGCCAAAGTGCCTGTGAACCCAGTTGTGCAGCAGGTAAAATCATCGTTCTAAGTTTTAAAGGCATATAGCCATTTGCATGTTGTAGCGCATGGCCTGCCTCGTGGCATGCAACGCTTACAGAGGCGATTGAAGGGTTGTCAAAAACCGGCTCAGACAATCTAATCGTCTTTGATCTTGGATCATAATGATCCGTTAGATGGCCATTGATGCGTTCCACTTTAACGTCATATATACCGTTCTGTCTAAGAACAGTTTCTGCAGCTTGTGCACCCGTTAAGCCTCTTGCATTTCTAATTTTATGAAATTTGTTGAAGGTCGATTTGACGCCCATACTGGCAAGTGAAGCCAAAATGAACAAAACGAACAACATGATATAACTTCCGCCTCCGTAAAACATATGAAAACCTCCTATAATGATGCACAATTAGTTGATTTAGTTCAATTCAATAGATGTTTCAACGTCATTTCCAAGTAAAAAGGCTTGTGTAGACATCCGCTTATGGCTACCCCATTGTAGGGTATCAATTCGGATGAACCCATCACTTGTCTTAACATAAATGCCAATTTTATCAATGTGGACGATCGTGCCTACTTTCACAGTTGAGTCTACTTGTCGTTGCCACTCTGAGTCTTCATCCAGCTCAATGACAGTAACTTCAAACACTTTCAGAGGTAGTTCAATAAGCTTTGTATGTGCAATTGGCCATGGATTGAAGGCACGTACTCTGTTTCTTATTTCAACCGATGTCATACGCCAATCAATCACAGAGGTTTCTTTACGCATCATCGAGGCATAGCAAGAGGCGCTGTCATCTTGTTTCTCTTTTTTTATTGTGCCCGCTTCTATCTGCTCCA
This sequence comes from Peptostreptococcales bacterium, assembly GCA_038246775.1. Lineage (GTDB taxonomy): Bacteria > Bacillota > Clostridia > Peptostreptococcales > Acidaminobacteraceae > Fusibacter_C. The sequence goes on from JBBRVO010000019.1 coordinate 13,832, forward strand.
ATGTTCTAATCAGCAAAGATGAACCCGCTAAGGCAAGTGCATCGTGTAACTGCTGAGCATCCATATCTTTAGAGATGGCAACTTCCGTTTTGAGTAGCATGTCCCCTGTATCAAGACCTGCATCCATCAACATCGTCGTCACACCGGTTACTGTTTCACCGCGTGCGATGGCCCAATTGATCGGTGCAGCACCTCTATATTTGGGAAGCAGTGATGCGTGAACATTGATACACCCATATTTTGGAATATCAAGGATCTCCTGAGATAATAGTTGTCCATACGCGACGACGACGATAACATCGGGTGCATAAGCTCTAATTGTATCAGGCCATTCACCTTTCCTGATTTTTTCAGGTTGTAAAACGGGAATCTGATGATTTTCAGCTACAACTTTTATCGGTGGTGGCGTCAACTTGTTGCCTCGACCTTTAGGTTTATCAGGCTGTGTGAAAACAGCAACTACATCATGTGCGTCTATGCAGGCTTTAAGTGTATTGACTGCAAAATCTGGTGTTCCCATAAATAGTATTTTCATCGCACCCTCAATTATTCCGCTATAGCTTCTACAGCAATTTGTTTGTCTATATAAAGTATACCATCTAAATGGTCAATTTCATGGCAAAGAACTCTCGCAAGTAACTCTTCTCCAGATAGTTCATAGGATTCACCATCGACATCTTCAAACTGGACCGTGACGGACAGTGGTCTTTTGACGACGCCATGTCGACCTGGCAAGCTAAGGCAACCTTCCTCTTCCATTTGAAGCCCACTTTGTTCAGTGAATCTGGGATTAATCAAAGCCATAGGGCCTTCTTCGTCGTAGAGGTCGATAACGATGACGCGCTTTAAAATGCCTATTTGAGGTGCAGCAAGACCGACGCCATCTGCATCGTGCATCGTTTCAATCATATCGTCAACCAATAGTTGAAGTTTTTCATCAAAAACGGTTACTTTTTTTGAGATTTTTCTTAAAATCGGGTCGTTGTCTGTTCTAATTATTCGGGTTGCCATTTATGCCTCCTAAATTGTTTCTTAATCCAATCTATTATAATATATTTGTTGCATCTAAATCTATATTAATTTTACACCCTTTGACATCCACAAATGCCTCTTCAAGTATTTTTAGTACCGCCTTGATGTCTGAATAGACCTCAGGTTTTGACTTGATAATAATTTGCCATCTGTAAACGTTGTCTATCTTCTTTAATAATGCAGGATTTGCGGGATAGATTTCAACACCATTTTGTAAATCTTTCTTTAACATTTTCTTTGAAATAAAGTCATAGCTCTTTTGCGCATATGAGGCGGCTTCTTCTGTCCGAGCCGAAGTGAATACAAGGTTAATCATATGATAGAAAGGTGGGTACCTAAGCGCTTCGCGATACTTGATTTCGTTGTTATAAAACGATTCATAATCCGCTTGATTGAGCGCATAATGATCTGGCACATAGGTTTGCAGAATAACTTCACCTTTCTCTTCACCGCGACCTGAACGTCCGGCCACCTGATTGAACAGTTGATAGGCGCGTTCGGCCGCTTGATATTGAGGCAGGTTGAGCAAAAGATCGGCTGAAAGAATGCCTATTAGCGTCACTTTTTTAAAATCTAGACCTTTTGCAACCATCTGTGTGCCAATTAGAATGTCCGTCTCCTCCGCTTCAACGTCCGAGATAATTCTTTCAAGACTTCCTTTTTTTGTAGTCGTTGTCCGATCCATCCGCGCAATTCTAGCAGATGGAAACATCTCAGTGAGCTGTTCTTCCACTTTCTCAGTCCCAACACCAAAGAACTTGAAATATTTACTTTGGCACTTTGGACACAGCTTAGGCACATACGTTTCATAGCTGCAATAATTGCATTTAACCGATTTTTCACCTTTAAAATACGTCAAAGTCACATCGCAATTAGGGCATGCCAAAGTAAATCCACAGGATCTACAGGACACAAAGGTCGAATGCCCTTTTCGGTTCAAGAAGATGATGGTCTGTTCCTTTTTTTCAAGCCGTTCAGCAATAGCTGCATGGAGCTTTTCACTCAAAATAGAACGGTTACCATTTATCAGTTCCTGTCTCATGTCAACGATTTCAATCTCGGGAAGTTCTAAAGTATTAAAGCGTGCGCTAAGTTTTAGTAGCGAGCGCTTGCCACTTAGTGCGTCATGATAATCCTTGATGGAAGGTGTCGCAGAGCCCGCGACAACCAAACCTTTTAGCAACTGCATTCTATATTTTGCAACATCGTAGGTGTTATATCGCGGTCTTTTTTCAGATCTAAAAGACGTTTCATGACACTCATCAATGATGATGATGCCAATATCATCATTTGGTGCAAAAACAGCCGAACGGGCGCCGATTATAATATCGTAATCCCCTCTGCGTATCCCCTTCCACTGGTCGTGCTTTTCGCCTTGTGAAATCTTAGAATGAATGAGTGCGATGCGCGCTTCACCGAATCGACTGGCAAATCGTGCGACGATTTGAGGCGTCAATGAAATTTCTGGCACGACTAATATGGCTTTTTTTCCTTTGGAAATCACATAGTCAATAAGTTCAGCATAGACTTCTGTCTTTCCGCTTCCTGTGATGCCGTGAATGAGAAAATCAGAGCTTTGCTGCGCTTCAAAATTACTGATAATGCGGTCATAAACGATTTGCTGCGCCATGTTTAACACAATTTGACTCTTATCTTCAAAACTTTTCATGAAAATCGGCATTCTGATATCGTCTTTTTCATGAATTTCAATCAGCCCTGCTTCGACAAAGCCATCGATGACGCTCTTCGGGACTTTTAAGGACTCTTGAACATCAAGGCGCTTGACCACTGGATTTTCTATCAGATAATTCGCAAGTTTATGCTTGGCGGAATGATTTTTAGGTATTTGTGCTTTGTAACTAAGGATATCGCCACATACCACAATCCACTCAACTGTTCGATCTTTGACATTTTGTTCATAGCTATATTCGAGCTCGATGGCACCTATGGCAAGCAATCGATTGAGTGCGTTGTTTTTGGTAGTCTCTTTAAGTTCAATACAGAGTCGCTCATAATCTAAAGGGCCATTTTGGAGGGCTTCTAGAATTATAAGCTCATTTTTCTTAATCGATGCCGAACTATCAAATCGTTCGTTCAACAAATACGTTTTTATTTGTTTCACCATGGTGCCTGAAGGCAAAAAGAGACTAATCGCTTCACTAAACGTGCAAAGCGTCTCTTGTCTGATATAAGTCGCACAAGATAAATCCATTTTAGAGAGATATAGACCATCCTTGAAAACATAGTGAATGTTCTTAATCGTAATGGATGCATCGTGCACGTTTATCTCAGTTACGGACATGACAATTCCTTCGATATAGCCCGACGTTCCAAATGGCACAAGTACTCTGGCGCCTATCGTTACGCGGTCTTCGAAGTTCGTCGGTACACCGTATGTAAATGATCGGTCTAGTGTCTGCGCATTTCGCAAGACGATGACTTCAGCAAACATTTTACCCTCACTTATTAGAAAACCCTAGCCTGTTTTGTCAGTCTAGGGTTTTAAATTCAATCCAAAGTATCTTAAATCGTTTATTTCCGAAACAACTTATTTTACAGCTTTTCAAAAACTTTGTCGAGTATGATGCGTGCCACTTCCGATTTTTCCATACAATCATAAGACGTACGGCTACCGTCTTTATCGTAGATGGTCACGATGTTCGTATCACTATTAAAACCTGCACCCTCTGCCGTCACATCATTTGCGACAATAAAGTCGAGGTTCTTCTCGGCTAACTTCTTTTTAGCATAAACTTCGACGTCGTGCGTTTCAGCTGCAAATCCAACCAAAATTTGATGGGTCTTGAGTTCGCCAACGCGTTTTAAGATATCTGGATTTTTATTGAAATCCAAAGTCAATAAGGCATCGCTTTTCTTGATTTTTTCAAGACTGTATGTCACCGGTTTATAATCCGAAGGTGCTGCAGCTTTTATGACGACATCGACTTCAAGATTCGCCATCACGGCTTCAAACATGTCCTTCGTTGAGGTGACGGGGATAAACGTCACGCCATTTGGTGGTGTTAACCATGTCGGACCACTGATGAGAATGACATCAGCTCCTTCAGATACTGCAGCTTCAGCAATGGCATAACCCATTTTACCACTTGAATGGTTCGTGATATAGCGCACTGGATCAATTGATTCTCGGGTCGGCCCCGCTGTTACGAGTACCGATTTACCTGAAAATCGCCTACCTCTATTAAAATGATCAACGACTGTCGCAACAATACATTCTGGGTCGGCGAGTTTTCCAGCACCTACGTCACCGCATGCGAGTCTCCCCGAACCAGGCAATATCATCTGATACCCGTAATGCTTCAATTTTTTAACATTATCCTGCATGATGGCATTCTCATACATCTTCGTATTCATAGCTAGAGCAAAATAGACGGGTGCCACAGTCGCCATAATCGTCGTTGTCAGAAAATCATCTGCAATGCCGTTTGCGACTTTGCCTATGATATTGGCAGTGGCGGGCACGACGAGAAACAAATCGGCGCGTTTTGCCAATGCGATATGCTCGACATCCCAAGTTTTTGGATCTTCAAACATGTCAGTGACGACATAGTTTTGTGACAATGATTGGAATGTTAATGGCTGTACGAATTTCGTACTGTGCTGTGTCATAATCACGTAGACATTTGCGCCAAGCTTTTTAAGCCGGCTGACAACATCGGCAGCTTTATAAGCTGCGATGCCTCCAGTTACGCCAACTACTATGTTCTTTCCAGTTAACATGGGTGCATCCTTTCCTTAAATACGATCTTGAGGAGGCTCTGGAATATTTACTTTTACTTCATCGTTCATGATTTCAGCGATGGCGATAGACAACGGTTTCTCAACATCGAAGTTGATAGAATCATCGTCACCATCGATAATAAATCTCGCGCGTTTAGCTGCGACGATGCATAATGCGTAACGGTTCCCTACTTTTTCAATTAGTTCATCAATTGATGGTTTTAACATTTAATTCTCCTCCTTAAATCTTCGTACAATACCCTCTATGCCGGCGTTCACGCGACAATTTTCCGCTGTGATAATCGCCTGTAAAATATCAGTAGCGTGACTTACTGTATCATTGACAATAAAATAATCATAATTCTTGATGAGTTCGATTTCACTATAAGCGCTCGACAATCTTTTTTCAAGGCTTTCAGGTGTTTCAGAACCACGGCCGACAATGCGTTCTTTTAACGTTTGCATGGACGGTGGCAGTACAAAGACGAAAATGCCCTCAGGGTATTTCTTTTTAACTTGAAGCGCACCCTGTATGTCAATTTCAAGCAAAACATTTTTTCCAGTAGTAATCTGTTCAACGACAAAGTTCTTCGGCGTGCCATAGTAATTGTCGTAGACGCAGGCGTGTTCAAGAAAACCGTCTTCTTTTATTAGTGATTCGAAATGCGCTCGATCGAGAAAATGGTAGCTTGAGCCATCCAATTCGCCATTTCGAGGTTTTCGAGTTGTTGCTGAGACTGAAACGACGATACTATCATCCCTGTTAATCAATTCTTTGCAAATCGTACCTTTACCTGCACCTGACGGTCCAGAGACGATAATCAGTAAACCCTTGTGAATCATAAGAACTCCCTTACTCAATATTTTGAATTTGTTCACGAATTTGTTCGATATCGCTTTTCAGCCCTATAACGAGGTTTGAGATATCGATATCCGGTGATTTGGATCCGATGGTATTGATTTCACGGTTGAGTTCTTGAACGAGGAAATCCAGTTTTCTACCTACTGGCTCAGTATCCATGAGTATTGCGTCTATTTGGTCTAAATGTGAGTAAATTCTGACGATTTCTTCGTTGATGTTAGTCTTGTCTGCGTAAATGGCAATCTCATTTGCCAATCTAATCTCATCAAGCTCTGCATTCATATCGCGTAAAAGGTCTGTGATGCGCTCTCTAATTCTCGTGCGATAGTTTTCAATTATCCTAGGTGTGTGCACTTCGATTTGAGCGAGTGTATGCTTTATGCTCGAAATTTTTGATAAGATGTCATTTTTGAGCTGTAAGCCTTCTAGTGCTCTCATTTCTTCTATGCGATCAAGAGCCGTATCCAGCGCTGGCTCGATTGCATGCCAATAATCTTCTTCGCCGCGTTCGAGATAAGACACATTGATGCCTTCTTGTATGCGGGTTAGCATAGATAAATTGAGGTCATCTTTGATAGCGTATCTCGTTTGAATCTCTTTATAAACTTTGACGTATTTATCAAGTATTTCAAAATTAGGAAGTACTTCATAATTGTCAAAGGCTTTTTCGTCAAGATTGATATAGACTTCTATGCGTCCACGTGACAATTTTGACTTGATTCGATTTTTAATACGGTCTTCAAAGACATTGAGTTTTTTCGGCATTTTTATTATAATATCACAGTATCTGTTGTTGACTGATTTGATCTCCAATGTCACGTCAAATGCTTCATTGCCAAATTCGCCTCGGCCGAAGCCCGTCATGCTATAAATCATGTTTACCTCCATTACTTTTAGAGAAAATTGCAAAATTCCAATTCAATAGTAGCCACAATTTATGCGATTTCCATACATCATTAAATTATAACACAGAACATTTCTTTTATTCAAGCGAATTGATGAATCGTGAATTTAGTGTTATACTTTAACGACGGCTTAAGCACTTTAATCTCTGCTGACATAAGTATTTTTTGAGATTTAACAAACTAGAAATGGAGGCCCTTATGGCATTTGACGGTTTACTGATTCATCACCTTTGTGATGAGCTAAAAACCCAGTTAGTCGGTGGGCGTATCGATAAAATATTCCAACCTGAAAAGGATGAACTGATATTGAGTATCAGAGGTTTGAAAAGCAACTTCTCTCTATTTATCTCAATAGATGCATCGATGCCCTACTTCACCTTATTAAAAGATAAAAAAGAAAACCCACAGGCGCCTCCTATGTTTTGTATGCTCATGCGCAAACATTTAATTGGCGGCCGTATCCACGGGATCGAACAGATGGGCTTTGAACGTACCGTCGTAATCGAAATTGAATCTAAAAACGACTTTGGCGAATTTGAGATGAAAAAACTCATTTTCGAAATTATGGGCAAGCACTCAAACATCGTCCTTACAAGAGAAGACTATTCCATAATCGACAGCATCAAACGCGTAACACCAGAAATGAGCCGCGTTAGAACTATTTTACCAGGGCTCAACTTCACTTTCCTACCAACCGATAAAATAGATTTCAGTTTGTCAAATCTTGAGATCATTGATGCGTTAAAAATGCGTGCGGGTATGCAAAAATTGCATAAAGGACTTTACGAGTCTATACAAGGCTTTAGCCCCGTCATTTCAAAATGGATTTGTCAAAAGTTGTCTCTCGATCCGAGTACGTTGCTCTCAGAACTTGTACCTGAAGACTATGTTAGATTAGAAGCGTTGTTCTATACAATTAAAGCCCCTTTCATTCCAAAAGCAACCACAGATGAGCCCTATAAAGGCTTTGTCTATTCAGATGCTGAAAATGTGGCGAAAATGGTCTATTTCATGTCCGATATGAACCCTTCCATGACCTATCTCTCTTTTGCATCCCTTTCAGAGGCAGTCGATCGTTTTTACGCCCGCACAAATAGAGAAAATAAGATGCATCAGCGTACTAACATACTAAAGAAAACACTTGCTCAGCGCGTCGAGCGCTATACGACAAAACTCGCCAAACAAGAACTAGAACTCATCGAAGCGGAACATGCAGATGATTCGAGAGTGCTCGGTGATTTGATTATCGGAAACAACTATTTGATTACAAAGGGCATGAACCGCATCGACGTCCTCGATTACTATGTGGATCCACCTATCATGCGGACAATCGAACTAGATACAAGGCTTGAACCCATTGAAAATGCACAAGTACACTTTAAAAAATACAACAAATTAAAAAAGGCGCTATTGGAACTCAAACAACACATTGCGGAGACAAAAGAGGATGTGGATTATTTGGAAAGCGTACTTACGCATCTAAATAACAGTGAAGATTCAAAAATCGTCGAAGAAATTCGAAATGAATTGGTATCACAAGGCTACATCAAAGGAAAAATTTCCAAAAAAGGGCCTAAAATCGCAAAGCAGACATTTCGAACATACCTTTCTACAGAGGGCGTCGAAATCCTCGTTGGCAAAAGCAGCTTACAAAACGATCAATTGACGACGAAACTCGCTTCAAATAAAGATGTTTGGCTTCATACAAAAGACATTCCAGGATCACATGTAATTATTCGAACTGGCGGCGAAATGCCCTCTGAACAGACGCTTTATGAAGCGGCCATGATTGCTGCCTTTTATTCAAAAGCGAAAGATTCCAGTAACGTTCCCGTGGATTACACGCTGATTAAAAACGTATCAAAACCCAGCGGCGCTAAACCTGGTATGGTCATTTATGTCGGTAATAAGACATTGTTTGTAACGCCGGATTATGAGACGATCAAACGACTAGAGAAGCATTAAAACGAACGACTTCATCAAAATTCGAGAGGTTATCTATGAAATCATTAAAAACACTGACGCTCTTCATCATCGTTTGCTTCATCAGTTCAGCTGCAATAGCACTCGCCCTCAACGCCCAAAAGAAAGCCGATGCCCCATTCACCATTGCAATTACCAGGTCTCATGCTAAACTTTTTGAGCAATTTAAGAATTTGTCATCTAAACTGTCTACCGAAGTCGTCTTAGAAATCTACGAAAATGAAAGCGATTTGATGAAAGCTGTTTATGGGGGTGACGTGGATGCTTATAGTATCAACGTCTTTTCATATATTGAACAGTTTGCTGATTTGCCCAATGGAAAGGCCATTTTAGGGTTGCCTTCTGAGTATTATCTCATAGCCAAACAAGATAGAGAAGTGGCACGTCCCAAAATCGGTATTTTTGATAAAACGCTCACATTTTATATGCTACAAGGCGCAAAGTATACAACGGTCTCTTATTCGAACACATCTGAACGCTTACAAGCACTTAATGATGGATTAATTGATTATGCCATCATTGCAAGCGCCGATTTTGAAGTTGGAAAGGCAATCATCGTTAAAAAAATGAGCGATTTAGGCTATAATGAAGATCTTTTTGTCCTAAACCGTCCATGGATTGACGCGGATATTGAAGCCGGACTTGATATCGTGGAGAACATCTCTAAGGCGTTGACGCAAGCAACGAAAGCACCTGATGAAATACTGTTGATGAGGGCGATGTCTGAACTTTTTAAGGAAGAAAAGATACCGACCCGTTACTATTATAAAGATTTGGTTTACTACGACCAACCTTGATTGCACTTTGTATTAATGTATCGTTTTGTTTATACTTTATTCATAATTTTAAGCTATACTCATTTTAACACAACACACATTGATAATTAGGATTGGTGAAATTATGGCACAAGAAAATCGTTTTAATTCAATTCAAGTTGCCGGACTGATCATTTCAGCATTGGGTTTAATATTTGCTGGCTTTCCCACATTGGTCGGCGTTTTTGCAGTTAAAATCATTACCCTAATGTTTTTGTTGCTCGGTTTTTTTGCGATGACTTTTGCCATTTTTGTAAAGAGCAAATTGTCTATCTTAGTAAGTTTAATTATTGTAACCATAGGCATCTATTCTTTTATTCACCCGCAGTATGTCTTGTTTCTTATCGGAATATGCTGTGTCGTCAGTGGTCTTAATGGCATTTTTCTAACTTTTTCAAAATTTAAAGTGGCTAGCGAACGCACTATGATTTCATCGATTATATTAATGCTTCTCGGTGCTTTTGCCATGGTCAATTCAAAAGCAGCGTTATCCACCGTTGTACTCATTCTAGGTATTATGATTGTCATTTTAGGAATTGTCCTTTTCTTTGTAGGCTCGACGTTGCCAAAGAAAAAAAACAAATCGATTTTTTATACATTTTCAAGTGACTCCTATTCGGAGCCCCCAGTTCCCAAATCGCGTATCATCGTAAATATCGATGATGACGACGTTGAGGAAATTGATTTCAAAGAGATATAAGCCCACATCTAACCTAGCAAATAGCTAGGTTTTTTTATGTCAAAACAAATAAATTAGTGATTATTTTATAAATACATGATAAACTTAACTATATTTCGATTATTCTAAATAATCGGACAATTCTCACGACTGTTAAGGAGTATTCACTATGAAGTTCAAATCTTTAGCCATGCGATTTTTCTTGTTTTCATTAGTATTAACCATAACTATGAGTGGATTGCTTATTTGGGATTTGCAGTTAGCTGTCGCTCTACCCGTTTTGGTCGTTCTTACTGTCTTACTTACCTTTTTGTTCCGTCTTTATATTCGCAGACAACTCAATCTGGTTGAAGATTATCTTGAAAAAATTGGAACGGGTGATGTCACTGCAAAGCTTGACAAAGGTGTTTCTACAGACTTCAGAGAGTTAACGGGCATCGTCTCAAAATCGAATAAGAGTACCAAGACGATCATCGGCAAGATGTTGACTACTTCAGAACAGTTGCTCAATTTAATTGAAAAACTCAAACTTTCTGGAGATGACATGGAGCACTCATTTTCCATGGTTTCAACGAATGTAAACGATATATCACAATCCATCGACAATATGTCAAAAGAATCCCTCGACATGCAAAATGACGCTCAGCAGATGCGCGACGATATGAGACGCGTCAATAAAAACTCAGAAACTGCCGAAAAAATTGCCATAAAAATGAAAGATAATCTGGATCTTAATAACAAAAACACACTTGAATTAATCAGTCGAATGAAATTAAGTGCTGAAAGAAATACGAATATCTCTATTGAAGTTTCTCAACTTCGAGATGAAATGCACAAAATTATTGAAATTGTTAATGTCATAAGCAACATTTCTTCTCAAACCAATTTATTGGCCCTCAATGCCTCTATTGAAGCAGCAAGAGCTGGAGATGCGGGCAGAGGGTTTGCAGTGGTTGCAGACGAAGTTAGAAAGCTCGCGGAGCAATCTAACACATCTTCTGAAGGCATCAGCCGCATGATTGAACACATCGTTAGCAAAACAGATACTATTACAAGCAAAATTACATCCGAAGTCAAATCTGCAAATGACAATGTGTCCTTTGCAGACCAATCAAACGAACTGCTTACCATCAGCTTTCAATCTGTCGAGAACACAATTGAGATCATCAAAGAAATCATCATTCAGGTTGAAAAACAGAGTACGTCAACTGAAAATGTCTATTCACTTATCAAGAATATTTCAGATGAGAGTCAGGAAGTAACCGCTAATATTGAAGAGACTGCCGCATTAACTGATGTTCAACTTGCAAGTCTCGGAACAATCGTGTCGTCTCTTGACAATCTATTAGAAATATCCAATGCACTTGGATTTGTCGTCAATGAATATAAACGCGGCCTCAAAGTCAATGCCGAGGTCAATAAAAAAATTGATCAATCCATGTCGATTTTAAAAAAATATGCAGAGAATTATGGGAAAAATGGTATCAAAAGTGTCTCTCGCGCTATGTTGTCAGAAATCAAGAATCAATCGAAAGATTATGAACTTGTGGCGCTTCTCGATAAAGAGGGGCTTGCCTTTGAATTTTCACAAGATGTTGGGGCTAAAACGGTGGACGCCTCACACAGACCGTTTTATAAACAAAGCATACTCGGCAAAGATTATCGTACTGAGCCGTATATCTCTTCAGTGTCCAACGATTACTGTATCTCAGTATCGACGCCTATTAAAACGAATGGTGCTATCATCGGTGTACTGATGCTCGACATTACCTTATAATCAAATTTTTTTTCATTAAAAAAATCGGTACAGATTTATATCTGCACCGATTTTTTAATGGTCTGATTTTTGTTTGATTATTGATCTATTAGGTAATTTGCCCTATTTTTGATAAATGCTCACTTCGCTAACTTCGTCCATTTCCTCTAACTTAACCTTAACGATCTCTTTGCTAGAGGTCGGTACATTTTTGCCAACATAGTCCGGTCTGATTGGTAACTCACGATGGCCCCTATCCACAAGTACAGCCAGTTGAATCGAACTTGGTCTCCCAAAATCGATAATGGCATCCATCGCTGCTCTGACTGTACGTCCTGTGTAGATGACATCGTCTACAAGAATGACGATTTTGCCATCGATGACAAAATCAACTTCAAGACCTTTTACGTCGGGTTCAGGGCTTTTAAGAGACAGATCGTCTCTATAAAGTGTAATATCAAGTTTACCAACTAAAAGACGCTTCCCTTCAATTTGTTCAATTTTTTCTGACAATCGATGCGCAAGCGGCACACCTCTGGATTTGATGCCAATCAATACCAAGTCTTCTACACCCTTGTTTTTTTCGATAATTTCATGCGCCAATCTCATCAACGATCGGTCAATCATCTTATCATCTAACAATTTTGCTTTAAACTCCATAAATCCTCCTAGTTCAACACCATTATTAATTTAAACCGCTGCATTTTTTTACGAGTTCCATAAAATAATCAGGCAGTTCTGATTCAAATACCATGAGTTCATGGGTGGTCGGATGAATAAACCCGATTTTTTGAGCATGTAGCGCTTGTCCATCGTGTTTGACGCGTTCACTTTTAACGCCATAAATAAGGTCGCCCAAAATCGGATGTCCAATAGACGCCATATGCACGCGAATCTGATGTGTTCTACCCGTTTCGAGTCTAACTCTAATTAAAGTATGATACTTATACCTTGCCATAACTTCATAATGTGTCACGGCGTGGCGCCCATCTTTCATTATAGCGATTTTTTTTCGATCTTGAGGGTGTCTCGCAAGTGGTTGGTCCACAGTACCTCCCTCTTTATGAATGACACCGTTGACAATCGCAACATATTCACGTATTGTCGTTTTCTCTTTCAACTGTTTGGCAAGCCATTCATGTGCCTTGTCATTTTTAGCGACCATAAGCAGCCCTGACGTGTCTTTGTCGATGCGATGGACGATTCCAGGTCTGATGATGCCATTGATGGATGAGAGCCTCTCAGCCGTATACATGAGTGCATTAACTAGTGTGCCCGAATAATTACCCGGTGCAGGATGCACCACCATGCCCTGTGGCTTATTCACGATGATCAAGTCATCGTCTTCATAGAGGATATCAAGTGGTATGTCTTCGGCGACAATTTTCAAGAGTTCAGGATCTGGGATGTCAATTTCTAGGACGTCGTCCACTTTAACCAGAACTTTTTTCGACGTGCTAATGACGCCATTTAATTTTACATGGCCGTCGCCAATCAATTTTTGGATATAATTTCTTGATATGTCGTTGAGTGCGCCACTCAAATATTGGTCTATTCTAACAGAATCTGTTTCACAATGAAGGATTATCGAATCAGTCATCTCTCCTCCTATTTTCTTTAATGTCACTTTATTATAACGAGTTCAATACATTTAAGCAATTTATAAAAATTCTTTCGCAAAGTTCTTTTTTATTTTGATATAATAATCCGTAAGTTCACGTTCATAATAATTTGGAGGCAACAATGGAAATCGCTCAAATCAAACGTATCATCAGAATTTGTACGCGTACCGGGAAAATCATGCTGCAAAATGGTGCCGAAACCTACCGCGTTGAAGATACCGTTCAAAGAATGGCAGAGTCAAAAGGCCTCTGTGATGTCAATGTTTTTGTCATCCCTACGGGCATTATGTTCAGCGCCGAACACGGCAGTGACACGATTACAGTCCTTGAACGCGTCAATCCAGAAGGCATCGACCTTGAAAGTATCGATCGCGCCAACGAGTTTTCAAGAAAATTCACATTGACCGATATGTCTACTGACGAAGCCGAGGCCAATATGGATGCCTTGCTTGCAACCCCACAGTTTTCAAAGCCCATTCGGATACTGGCAAGTGGCATGGGTGGTGGCTTTTTTGTGCTCATGTTTGGTGGCACATGCATCGAATTTATACTCGCTTATATTGCCTCATCTTTGACGGTATATATCACGGATGCCATTGATTCAAAACATCTGAACTTTTTCATCCGAAATATCATTGGTGGGTTCTTGTCCATGCTCATAGCCGTTTTATTGGTCACTTTGATTCGCGCCATAGGTTTTGACGCTACCCTAACTATGGTCATCGTCGGACCATTGATGACACTTGTACCTGGTGTGTCTCTCACTAATGGCATTAGGGACCTTATCTCAGGCGAATTGCTTGCAGGGTCCGCCAAGATTATGGAAGCACTATTTATTGCAATTGCACTGGCTTTTGGCGTTGGTATGGTGCTCCAATTCAGCTTAAAATTATTATAGGAGATATAATATGGATTTAATCACTCAAGGCATTTATTCATTTCTCAGCGTCGTTGGGTTTTCTGTGCTTTTTAATTTGCCGAGAAAGCTCATAGTCGCTGCAAGCATATCTGGAATGATTGGATGGGTTATCTACATCAGCTTTCAACTGATTGGTACGAATTTCATTATACCAGCCTTTGCTGGATCTATAGCGGTTGGATTGGTCGGTGAAATACTTGCCGTCGTAAAAAAACATCCGGCAACCCTATTTACCATACCAGGCATCATTCCGTTTGTTCCAGGATATGGAATCTATTACACCATGCTTCATATCGTGGAAAAAGATTTTACCCTAGCACTAACAACAGGCGCAGAATCAATCTTTATAGCAATCTCCATCGCATGCGGCATCGTACTGGCCACATCCTTCGTCAGAATCATGCGTCCTTCCATTGAAAAAGCATTTAAAATCACTTGATCTTATTTAAAAGCACTTAATTGAATCATAAAAAGAGCTGATCGCATCGACATACTTTGGACAATTAATCCTTCGTAATGGATGGAACAGCTCTTTTTTATTATTAGCGTTTTGGAGGCATGACCATCGCTTTTCCGTCGATGACGAGCTCACCATGTTGATTGGTACAAGTTGTTCTTACTATCAAACGATTTTTTTCTTCAATTTTTTCGATGACTTCAACTTTGGCTTCAATCGTATCGCCAAATTTAACAGGTTTCTTAAAGCTCAATTCTTGTGACAAATAGATCGTACCAGGACCAGGCAAACTTGTGCCAAGCACGGTTGAGATAAAGCTCGCAGTTAGCATACCATGTGCGATACGTTCGCCAAAAATGCTTTTTCCAGCTTCAACGGCATTGATATGTGCCGGATTAAAGTCGCCACTGATTCCCGCATACATATAGACATCCGATTCAGATATTGTCTTTGTAAAGGTAGCAGAATCACCGACTTTTATGGTGTCAATCGTTCTTAACATCTATTGCCTCCTATAAGCGTAAACCACCGTTTACAGATAAATTGTGACCCGTAATAAAAGACGCTTCATCACTTGCAAGGAACAATACCGCGTTGGCAATTTCTTGTGGTTCGCCAAGTCTGCCGAGCATCGTTTTTGCTCTAATAGGATCAAGTACTTTATCGGGAACTGTTTTCATCATTTCAGTGTTTACATAGCCTGGTGCTACTGAATTAACACGGATGGCTTCGCCTTTTCTCGAAAATTCCTTCGCCCATGTTTTTGCAAGAGCGATGACGCCTGCTTTAGTCGCAGCATAGTTTGATTGACCTACGTTGCCATATTCGCCGACTACTGAAGCAATATTGATGATAGAACCCGTTTTTTGCTCAAGCATAACGGGTGCAACCGCTTGTGTCAAATTGAATACACCTTTTAAATTGACGTCTATAACAACATCCCACATATCTTCAGTCATTTTATTTACTAAAGCATCTCTTGTGATGCCTGCACAATTCACTAATACATCGATGTGTCCATAATTGTTTACAGTTTCCGTTATAAACTGTTCAATATCTGTACGTTTTGTGACGTTAAGCTTGTATCCCATTACATTGTCGCATGTGTAAGTTAACTCGGACATATCCACAGCGACGACCATAGCGCCTTCTCTTGCAAAAGTTTCACAAATACATTGACCGATTCCTTGAGCACCACCTGTTACGATAGCAACCTTTCCTTCCAATCTTTTCATTTTGTTCCTCCTAAGTTTACTTTTTCACACCCTTGACCACAATTATATGCAGATTTAATTCCAAGAATATATCTTGCAATTTTTATGCCAAAGCATTAGATTCATATGAACGTCTTTTTTTGAAGCGCGCATATTTTTCTGTTCCTTTATTGAATCTAAAGATACAATCCTATTATAACAAAATCCACTACGTTTTGGAGGGAAAAATGTCAAATAAAACACTAAATATGCAAAACGCACCTTACGGCATAGAAACCATAAGGTGCGACTTTTACTTTTTGACTCATTGACACAAAACCTACTCAAGCAATTTTTCAATAGCTTTAGCATAAATTTGCGCACATTTGACCAAGGCGTTAATCTCAATATATTCATCTGCTTGATGGGCGACTTTTTCCTGTCCAGGGAACGCAGGTCCATAGGCTACAATGTTTGGCATAGACCGCGCATAAGTTGCACCACCTGTGGATATTGGATCGCCATCGAGCCCTGTCTCCTCTTCATAGACTTTGATTAGAGCTTTAATCAATGTCGTGTCACGTGCCACATAGAGCGGTGCTAAATAATCAATCTCTTCATATTTAAGTCCGTATTTTTCCGCCACGCGTTTAAGACCATCGACAATGAATTTTTTTTCTATAGTGACTGGAATGCGCATGTCGATACCTATCATTTCGCCATAAGCACTTAAATCAATTTGATTGACGGACATTGTCAAATCACCTGATGGTTCATCCACAAGGTTGCCAAATATTTGTTCTCCATGATACGTGAAGCCCACTTTTTCTGTGAGAAAATCGATGACTGGTGACTGAACCCCAATTGCTTTTAACCCTTCTGCCATTCTGACTATGGCATTGATGCCTGCTGATGGTTTTGCTGAGTGAGTACTCTTACCAATCACATAGACTTCTTCATTTTCAAGTTCATGGTCGAAGCCCAGTTTTTTCAGAGCTTTTTCAAGTTTGTAAATTTGTTCACCTAGATAAACCGCAGATTCTGGAACTGCATTCATGGCAGTTCCGCCTTTAACTCTCAAATCAGATTTCTTATCCGATCTGAGTCTAAACTGTAAAAGACCTTTTTCAGCATAGACCACTGGAAAACTTGAATCGGGTGTAAATCCCATAGTTGGCAATTCTTCATTTGCGACGTATTTGCAAATCCCGCGCCAAGTGTTCTCTTCATCTGTACCAATGATAATTCGTACGCGTTTATTAAACGCCACGTTTGCATCAATTAATGCTTTTGTGGCATATATGGCGGCCACTAAAGGTCCTTTGTCATCGATAGCACCTCGACCAAATATTTTACCTGTAGCGATATCCCCTGCATATGGATTATGTTTCCAATTTAGCGCATCGCCTTCTGACACGACATCTACATGACCTAAAATTCCGATCATTTCGGTTCCAGCACCATATTCTGCATAACCATAATATCCTTTGGGGTCGTAATAAGTTCTAAAACCAATGCGCTTACAAATTTCTAATGCCTTTTTCAGCGCATTGTCAATTTCAAGACCAAAAGGTCTGAGTTCATACGTTTCATCCATGACGCTGGGAATCTTGAGTAATTCAACTAGGGCACTGATCATTTCCCCTTGGATCATCATGACGTTATTTCGAATTTGCATAGTTTCGCCCCCTTATCGATTTGTATACTCTTGATGCCACGCTCTAATTATTACTTAATATATAACCTCAATTTAAAATATAAATCAACTTTTTAAAAAACATAAAAAAACACCTCAAAAGCACGATGTCTTCTGAGGTGCTGATAATCATTTATTGATGCTTTTCAAGGTATAA
>JBBRVO010000020.1:0-30504 GCA_038246775.1 Peptostreptococcales bacterium
ACAATTGGTCTGACGCTCAGTTTACGACGAGCAGCACATTGGTCGATGGCGATTATAGGGTCAAAGTCGTAGCGACATCGCTACTAACGCCAAGCATCACAGAAACGCTTTATCTGCCGTTCAAGATCAACACGCCTATTTCCATAGCGGGCGAGATAGCGGATATGATGGTGGGTGAGACGGTGAGCCTCTCAGCGATCACAAACCAATATGCAAAAGTGGTAACCGCAACGCTTTTTAATGGCACGAGCCAAAGCAAGAACATTAGCCTTGCTAAAAGTCCATCTCAACCCTCTGCCGAATCAATTGCTTGGGAAGCGGCGTATTTGATTCCAGCAGATAGTCCAGAAGGCGATTACACGCATGTATTTACCGCATGGACGGATAGCGGGAAAAGCGCCACAGATCTTGTGGCAAATCGGTTAGATGCTCTTGCTATTACATCACTTGAGATAAAGGGGTACTGGAATCACTGGCGCGGTCAAACCGATGCCTTTGGTACGGTGCTTGCCAATCAGCCGCATAGGTTTTTATCATATGAAAAGGTGTGCATCACGGCGATGGTCCTTGGAAATCCAGATGAGATAACCCTACGTTTTTCACCAGGACTTGAAGCGATGCACTATACCAATGCCATCGGGCAACATTACCGATATGTAGATGAAATGGGCTATGAGGTGACCTTCCCACTGAAGATGGTTCAAAGTGCAGAGGCTACAGGATCGCCCAATCTCAGCAAATGGACGGTTGATTATATCTTGCCTCTATGCAAAGAAACAATCAGCTTTGAAGAAGTCAGGCGCAGCGTCCCATATGGGCTGACCGTATCGGCGATTAAAGGCAGTCTTACAAAGTCAGAAACCATTGACGACATAGATATGACGGGCAATATTTACGATTTGCTTTATGTACAGCCATCGTATAAGTAATCATGATACAAAAAAACAACTATAGCACCGATGGTAGCGTTATAGTTGTTTTTAAGTCTTTTTAAGTCTTTTAAAGCCTTTTAAAGTCTTATACATTATTTAATTTCAAATAACTGGCACGTGCCCATGACCCCATCAATCAAATTTATCGTAATAAATCTGTTCTTCTGGCATCCCTTTTTCCATGAGAAGGGGAATGACGCTATCTACCATAACGGGACTTCCGCATAGGTAGGCTTCCGCATCGCTACAATCGACAAAATATTTTTTAAGCATATCGGTGACGCGACCCACTTCACCCGTCCAGTTGCAACTTTCAGTGGGTTTAGAAAGACATGTGATGAGTTTGAAATTTGGCATGTCCCTTTGAAGTTGCTGTAAGGTTTCCATTTCAAAGAGGTCTTCTGCTGTTCTTGCACCGAAGTAAAACGTGACTTTTCTTTCGATACCTTTGGCGTACATGTATTTAAGGATTGACATGATAGGTGCCATGCCTGTACCGATGGCCACCATAACCATCTCGCGATCGCCTTCATGATAGAAGAACTCACCATAAGGGCCTACAATCGTGAGCTTTGAGTTTGGTTTGAGAAAGTTGTGGACATAGGTTGTGGCTTTACCATCTTTGACATACCCGATATAAAGCTCCACAGCTTTTGAATCGGTGGGTGACGAGGCGACTGAGTAGGCTCTGTAGACTTCCTCGTCGTTGCCTTTATACTTTGGAGCGAGTATTTGTACGTATTGTCCAGCTTTAAAAGAAATTTCCTCGTCAGTTGGAAGTGCCATTCTAAGGTATTTAATTGTCGGCGTGACGTCTTTGATGAACTCGATTTGATAATCGTATTGCTGCACACTGAAAAGTTCTTCAGGGATCTCGATTTTCATATCGTTTCGCACTTTGCATTGGCAGGCGAGTCTGACGCTTAGTTCGCGCTCTTCGGGTGTGACGTATCCAAGCTCTGTCGCAAGGATTTCACCGCCGCCTTCAATTACGACAACCTTACAATACCCACAGCTGCCTTTGCCACCACATGCAGAGGGGATAAACACCTTTTGCTCCACCAAAGCGGAGAGCAAAGTATCACCACCTTCTACAGTGAGTTCTTTTTTATTATTGATGAGAATTTTTTTCTCACCGTAGTTTGCAATCGTCTTATTGGCAATAGATAGGAGCAAGGCGAGCAAACCGGTGATTCCACTGATCGTTAGAACCGTTATACCAATCGTTACCATGAATACCCCCTATTGAATTTGTACGATGCCAGAAAAGCCTAAGAAAGCCAATGCCATGATGCCTGTGATGATCAATGTGATGCCAGGGCCTTCGAGACCTTTTGGGATTTTAGCGCCTTTGATTTTTTTTCTAATGCCCGCCATAGCGACGATGGCAAGTGTCCAACCAAGGCCGGAACCCACGCCAAAAGCAAAAGATTGGATCAAGTTGTATTCGCGAATGATCATAAAGAGCGATACCCCTAGAATCGCGCAGTTAACTGTGATAAGGGGTAAAAAGATACCTAGTGAGTAGTAGAGGGACTCGAAGTAGCGTTCAATGATCATCTCAACGAGTTGTACAAAGGCAGCTATAACAATGATAAACACGATAAACCGCATATACTCAAGGCCGAGCGGTACGAGAATCATTTTATAAACCAGATAGTTTAAAACCGACGTGCAAGCGAGGACAAAGGTTACTGCTTGTCCCAAACTAAGTGACGTTTTGATTTCACCAGATACGGCTATAAAAGAGCACATACCCAGGAAGTTTGAAAGGATCATGTTGTTTGTAAAGATCGCAGCGAAAAATATGACCAATGGATTGATGTCAATCATGCTTTTGTCCCTCCTTTATCTTGATCTTCTTTCGGGAATAAATTTGAAGTCACCCAGATGACGATGCCGAGCATGAAAAATGCACCAGGAGGCATGATCATGAGCGTCCAGTTAACCCAAGTGTCACCCAAAATTTGGATGCCGAACAACGACCCAAATCCTAGAAGTTCTCTAAAGAAAGCAATCACCATGAGAACAATCGTGTATCCAGCACCCATGATCAAACCGTCAAAAAAAGAAATAAGTGGCTTGTTGAGTTGAGCAAACGCTTCTGCGCGGCCCATGATGATACAGTTTGTGATAATCAGTCCAACGTATGGGCCGAGCTGTTTTGACATGGCTGGCATATAAGCTTTCAAAAAGATATCGAGTATGATGACATAGGCAGAAATGATAAGTGTTTGAACCATCATACGGATGTGCTTTGGCGTTTGCTTGCGCAGTAAGGATACGGTAAAGCTGGAAAACGCAGTGGTAAACATGAGGCCAACACCCATTACAAATGAATTTAGCAAAAGATTTGTAACGGCAAGTGATGAACAGATGCCAAGGATTTGTTTGAAAACAGGATTGTCCTTATAGATGCCCGCTTTAAAGACGCGTATTAAATCACTCATAGTTTAGCCTCCTTTGCATAAAGTAGTATGTCCGTTATAAATGAATTGATGGACTTTTGAACGGCGTTACTTGTAAGTGTCGCACCAGTGATGGCATCTAGGACGGCATTTTCACTTGGCTTGTATTTAACCGTCGCCACCGTATCCACTGGAAGGCCGCGGAATTGTTCCTTAAACCAAGCTTCATCAATACGCCCACCAAGTCCTGGCGTTTCTGAATGTGCCACAAAATCGACGCCCAAGACTTTTGTGAAGTCGGAAGAAAGTGCAATATAACCGGTTAAACTGCCCCAGAGCCCAGTGCCCTGAAACTGAAATGCATAACCGCTTAAAACGCCATTTTCTTTATAAATGTAAGTTGTACGCGCTGTGTCCGTTTTAATTTCTATCTTTTGATTGAATAAATCGGTAATTGCTTGATCACTACCTGTTGCAGGTTGATTTAATACATATAATACAGAACGCTTGATACGCAATTGTTCTTGTTCCTTTATAATGCCGGCACTGCTTTCGTTGATTGCCGCAAGTACAAACGTATAAATCACCGTTAAGACGATCATGAAAACAACTGGGCCAATGATTTTCTTTTTACTAGCCATTGGAAACCTCCTTAACTGCTTCAGCAGCTTTCAGAGCTTTTGCCTTTTTAAGACCTTTGATTTCATTAACCGCTTCATCGATAATTGGTGCAAAAGTGTTTCCAATGAGAATCGCGAACATCATGCCCTCTGCAAATAGTGCAAAGCTACGTATGATCACGGTCACGATGCCGATCAGAAGCCCGTAGACGATGCGGCCTTCAAATGTTTTAGGTGAGGAGATAGGGTCTGTCGCCATAAATACAGCGCCAAATAAGATACTGCCCGATAATAAGCCATAAATAGGGCTTAATACTTCTTTGATGCCCATAAAATAGAAAACCGTGCTTATACCTAAAAACCCAACGAGGACAGAAAAAATCGTCTCTTTAGCAGCGGTTTTTGTAAATATGAGATAAAGACCAGCTAAGATGACCAATAGGGCACTTGTTTCACCAATAGAACCGGCGATGTTCCC
The DNA here is from genome assembly GCA_038246775.1 of Peptostreptococcales bacterium. Taxonomy (GTDB): domain Bacteria; phylum Bacillota; class Clostridia; order Peptostreptococcales; family Acidaminobacteraceae; genus Fusibacter_C. Next base: position 4,439 of record JBBRVO010000020.1, read on the forward strand.
GAAGAACATATCGGGAAGTGGCAGTTCTTTACCCGTCGCTCTGTAAATAAGCATCGGCGTTGAAGAGGTGACGGTGTCAATGGTTTCGCCAAGGTAAGATGTGAAACCGCCAAGCACGCCGCCTACAGGTTTTGTCCACTCAAGCGTTAAAAATTTTGGAAAGTTGACATAGATAAAGGCACGGCCCACAAGTGCAGGGTTAAACGGATTTTTGCCAAATCCACCAAAGACCATTTTACCAAAGAGCACACCGAAAATGATCCCGATGATGGCGATCCAATACGGTGTACTTGGCGGCAATGTCAATGTAAACAAAATACACGTCACAAATACGGCTTCAGTAATTTTTTTAGTAGTCTTCCTGACAAAAACCCACTCGGTGGCACACCCAAAGACAGTTACAACGGCAAGTAAAGTGAGCACGCGCCATCCGAAAAAGTATATGCCAGCCAAAACGATTGGTATCAGCGAATATACGACTTTTCTCATCAACATTTGCTTCATAAATTTTATGTTCTTAAACGATAGATTCAAAGTATTCCCTCCTATATGTCATATTTAGTCATGTTTAATGATAAGTTCTCTTTATTATATATCCAAAAGTTATGATGGCATATCAAAAATCTTGATAATTGGCATTAATTATTTTAGCCAAATAGATCAATAGAATTAATATCTAAAAAAATGACGAATTTGTCACCTAAAAAGTCACCGAATTCCGTATATCATAGCGAAGGTTAACCAAACCCTAATCTAAAGGAGTGAAATTTATGAAAAAATTTATCAAGTCAGGTTTAGTCGTTACTTTATCTGCGGTAATCATTTTATCTCAAGTGGCACCACTGTCATTTGCAGATAACGGCAAAGGAAACATGCAACAAACAATAGAGAAAAAAAATAACGAAAGCAAACACGATGACAAAGATAAAGACATAAACAAAGGCAAAGACAAAGACAAAGTCAAAGAAGTGGCACTAAAAGCTGAACTCAGAGAAAAACTTCAAATTATGTTTCGATTTGGCGATGACGCTCAATGGGCAAACTTGCCAGAAGGTATGTTCAAGCAAGGTTACCTCAATTATGGTCTAGCAAAAAGATATTTTAATGGACAATTCCCAGCAGGCTTAGCTAAGAAATTGAAAGATTTCCATTATGACGACCATCATGCCGTACAAAACATCGAAGATTTAAACAAATTGATTGTCTCTGCAAAAACTAAATTGGCTGTAACAAACTTAAAAGTTTATACGACAAATGTAGATCCAGCTTTAGATGCAAAAACAATGTTACTAGCCGCTATCACAAAAGCTGAAGCTTTTGTAGCCGCTTATGTACCAACACAAGGAAAAGATATTAAAATTCAATATGAAGCACTTAAAAAAGCAATGGTCGCATTTGACAACAGCGAAATCGTCACTGGTGAATTCATTACAAACTTAAATGCATTGCTTACAAAAATGACGCTTTACAAAACAACTTACTATTCAAAATTGACAGATGAGAAAAAAGCATCCCTTGATGCATTGATTCTCAACATTCAACAATATACGACAGCAGTACCTGTAAAAGTTTTAACACTTGGCACTTACAACACGATCATGAAAGATGCTAAAAAATTTGAAGACCATATTAACAAATTGGACACTTTGATTGCTGAAGTTGAAGCCTTTTTATATAAAGTCGTTGAAGGCGTTGTTGCAGGAAATTACACAACTGGATCAATCGTCAAAATCACAACAGCTGTGAAAGTTGCTATGGATTTCAGAGATGCGAACCTTAACGTTTCTGCAAGCCAAATAGATGCACAATATAACGTATTAAATACAGCTTTTAAAACTTTTAAAGGGTGCATAGTTCTTGGAACGGATCAGTTGACAGTTCTTACAATGATACGTGACGAATTGCAAGTTTATTACAACTTAAACTTTGTACTTGTAACAAAACCGTTAACTGAACTGAATGCACTAATTGCTGAGATGGCTCCAATTATTGCAACACCTGCAGTTAACCCATTAACTAAAGCAAAACTTGCTTACTTCATGGATGCATCAAAAAACTATATCAAAGACTTATACAATCCGCTTAAAGTTGAATTAGCTGCAAAAATCATTGCTGCAAATACAACTTGGGCCGTTGAAGCCAAAGCGGGTGCTGTAGATGAAAAAACGACATTATTGACGACAATCTCAGCAGCACAAACTTATTTATCAGGCACAACACACACGTATGCTAACTTCTATTTTCATATAAACGCACTTCAAGCAGCCATGACAGCTTATATTAGCGCTAACCTGTAATCGCTGAAGCACCACCCATTAACTAGCCCCATTTTCTATTTTAAAGACAGAGCGGACAATCTCCCAAGGATTGCCGCTCTGTTTATTTTTTGTCCCGCAACGCTTATCATTATGAGGACAATATGTTATAATGACTCGGAACGGAATGGTATGAATCTACATTTGAACAGAATGAGGCAGGTAGGGGGTAATACATGAAAGTAGCAGTTGTAGGGGCTGGTGCAGGCGGAACAAAGTTGATTGAATTATTTCACGGAATTACAGAAATAGAGATTCTGACCGTGATTGATAAGAATCTTCAGTCTTCTGGCATCGCCATCGCGAAAAAATTGGGTATACACTGTTCAGCAAACATAGAAGATATTGATAAACGCGTCGACATGATCATAGAGGCGACGGGCAATCCGCGTGTCCTTGATTTGATTAAAGCGACTTTTGGAGAGTCAAAGCGCATCGTTGAATCCGACGTCGCACAACTTCTAATGTTTGTAGTTGACAAGCAGTCGGAGATGAGCAATAGGCTCAATCACCAGCTTGAAGAGATCAATTCGACAAGTTTAAAGCTTCATGATGAGATGAATAAAATCGTTAAAATAACTGAAGATCTCAACGTGATCAACCACGAATTGGCGGCATCCACCGAACAGTCCTCGCACTTCATTGAAAAAACGGACGAGATGACGCGTGCAGTGAACAAGATCACACAACAGATCAAAATTCTAGGGTTAAATGCCAACATTGAAGCCGCACGTGCCGGTGAACATGGCAGAGGGTTTTCAGTAGTAGCGACGGAGGTTCAAAAGATGTCAGATTCCACAAGCGAATTCGCCTCGCAAATTTCAGGTTTACTTAAATCACTAAAAGGTGAGAACGAGAGTATTTCGTTAGAAATATCTAAACTAAATGAAATCTCTGAAACGCAACAAAATATTACACATAAGGCGAAGCTTATCGTTGATGCACTCAAAAATATATAAAGTTGATAGAGAAGGTCATGCCATGCGCAACCTTCTTTATTTTTTTGTATTGTAGAAAAGTTCTAAAAAAATTGCACGAGAACCGTTGATGCGATACAATTTATATAAAGGGGAAATACATTCCATGAAGTTACTATTAAACAAAATCAAACTCGGCCGTCAAGCAACGCTGTTTGACTCATATCTATACGTACTAAAAGGATTTCTCAGCATATTCACCGGCTACATCCTCTTTCATGAACACACAATCATGGGCAAGGATATGATCTCGCTTTTATTCGGTATGATGCTCACCCTAGAACCCGTCAACATCATCGGGATTAAATCGGGCCTCGATCAAATCAAGGCCACTATCTTAGCCGGAATCGTTACGGCCCTTCTCGTGAGTTTGCTCGGTATCAATGCGGTGACGATTCCGCTAGCAGTGGCTCTGACGATGTACATTTCACTCAAGTTTAACTGGCGCTTCGTTTCACCGGTTGCCATATTTACGGCCATCTATATGACGCAGTATATTCAGTTAGATGCCATGGGCGAACCGAGTATGTGGATTACACTCAGATTGCGTGTTTTAGCGCTTGGCACGGGTATCGCCATCGCCATTTTTTACAACTATCTGTTCTCACTGGCATTTTATAAATCGATGCTCAGAAAGCGCTTAGTTTATATTGTTGAAAGCTTGGAAATGCATCTTGACACCTATCTAAAAGAAGAGGCAACTGGGGATCTTAAGGTGCTGAAAGGCAATATCACTAGCTTGTTTTCAGATATTGACCTCGTCATCAGCCATCTTTTGGATATAGGGAAAATGAGTCGAAAAGGGTCGTTTTATGCGGATTATGGTACGGCACTCTCAGAACTTAGAGATTTTACGCATTATTTTCTCGATGTGATTATGTATCGCATGAAGCATGAAAGCGGTGTTGCAGATTTGCAAGTGTTAGAGCGTTTTAGAATGCTCCTCATTGAGCTACAGAAGGTTATTGAAATTAAAAATAGCGACAAATTGTCACTTCGTAATCGATACGAGGAAAATTTATCGCTAAATATTGAAGCAGACAGTTATCTATCAGCCATGCATCTGTCTAGCTTAGCTGCTGCGAAGTGCTTTTTATCATAATGATAAAAGCACTTCGTTTCGTTTTTGTGTGATGGCGTCTAGGGTGCTTTGCGTATCTGATTTTAAAACATCGAGTTTTTTGTGTACGGACGCCGCAAGTGTTTGATTTTTCATGATTTTCAAATAAGCATCTTCTATTTGAACCTGAATCGCCGAATCCGAAAAAATCTGATCAAAGAAAATATCGTACGTTTTTGAGAGGGCATTGATCTCAATTATTTCAAAATCGAAGTACGGTCTTAGATCAGAAAGCTCGCTTGTGAGGCGTTTCGCCTGCTCACTTGAATCTAAGATATATTGTGAAACCCTTTTTAACTGATCTTGTTTGACGTTATCGGAGACGAGACCATCTCCCAAGGTTTCGAACATCCCCCAGCCTTTTGCGGAGGCGAGGTCATCTTTGGCACTAGATAGATAGGCTAAGAGTTTTCTGCACGCCTCTAAGGCTTCGTCAATTTCCTTTTGTCTGTTCTCAAAATTGCGAATGTTGTTCTCATAGGTTTCGATGACCGTGATGCCATTTTGTGAGAGCCAGTTGCGTTTCGCATTGAGTAGCCCATTATACCGCGCGTCAACCGTCTCATATTGTTTGAGGAGCGCGGTGATATTCACAATTTCATCTTGTGACGCTTGCATATGTTCGAGAAGTGCATCGTGCTTGTACTGGGCAATTTTCATATCCCGATATTCCTTGTCCATCATCTCTTCGTAATGTTCTGAAAAAAGCTCTATCAATTTCTTAATGGAAAGGCCTTCGATTTTCTCGTAGTCGTTAGTCTCTTTTTTTAACTGAGATTGCAAGCGAATTTCTTCTTGTGACAGAAGGTTTAACGCCGTAGCAAGTCTTTTTCGCTTTTTAATCAAATAGTCCCTTTGTGCCATTTCTTTGGCAAGTGTGTCGAGTGCGTTGAAATCCTGCATGTGTGCCTCCAAAAAACCGCATTGTCTTAACCATTATACCCAAATTCGCTTAAATGGCTGCAGATTTTCCATAAAAAAAGAATTAAAATGTGCTAAAATGAATTAATGCAAATGTAGGAGGCAACCGCCGTGCTGATAACCATCTATTTATATAGCCTAATTTTCATACTGGGAACCATCATCGGATCGTTTTTAAACGTCTGTATTTATAGAATCCCCGCTGGGCTGAGCATCGTCAAACCAAGGTCTAGGTGCGGTTCCTGTGAGCGCACACTATCAGCCGTGGATTTAGTTCCCATACTGAGCTGGATCTTCTTAAAGGGAAAATGCCGGTCGTGTGGCGCTAAAATAAGTGCCAGGTACCCGCTTGTCGAAGCCTTAGAAGGCGCATTATTTCTCTTGATTTTTATGCGGTTTGGCGTGTCTTTTCTCACACTCACTTCATGGCTCTTCGCCGCATTTTTAACCGTGGTGTTTTTTATTGATATTGACCACAAGATCATTCCCAATAAGTTGGTTCTCTTTGGTTGCACCATAGGTCTCATACCAGTGCTTTTGCATTTTACGGTTGGCTACCAAGTGTATTTTTCGCGTGGCATACTTGAGCCAATACTGGGCATCATCGTGCCCTTTACTTTGATGCTGGCCACAGCACTGCTTTCCATCCTTATAATGAAGAAACCCGGCATGGGCATGGGTGACGTCAAAGTCTATGCGCCAATCGGCCTCTTTCTTGGGTGGCAGCTTTCACTAATGAGCTTGTGGTTTGCCTTTTTCTTCGGAGGGCTATTTGGACTCTATTGGATGGTCATCTTGAGAAAGAGCAAGGCAGATTATATCCCTTTTGCCCCGTTTATCGTCATAGGGAGTTTAATCGCTTTACTATATGGAAAGGCTATTTATATCCTTTTATTAATGTAAGTGATAAACCTGTCAATGAATTCTGGCGTTTTGTCAATGACAAATGATAGTAACCACTATATATGGGCTTTAAAGGGCAAAATAAGTTGAATTCTTGCGGGTGTATTGCGTTTACAAGTGTATACAATTGGTGTATAATCAGATTAATTAAAAAACACATTTGGCAAACTGTATGAAAATACAAGGCGCAAAGTTTGAAGTCTAAGGCTAAGTTGCTATGACTGTTCAACTGCAGTTTAAGTGACTGCAGTTTTTTTGGTATATATTTGTTTGAAATGCTTCAAATTGACTATAAATTCTATAATTTTTCATACAAATCGCTTGCACATGCACATAGAGTAAAGATTTTAATTGAGTTAACATATATATGCTTACAATGGGTACATTATTAATAGATTATGAAAATCTTTAAGGACAAGGTGAAAGCATGGCAGAGATTAAAAAAAGACTTGGCGACATTTTGCTAGAAGCCAATAAAATAACAACTGAACAGCTTGAAAGTGCGTTGAAAATTCAAAACACTAGCACTAAAAGACTTGGGGAAATATTTTTAGATTTAGGGTTTCTTACTGAATATGAAATGATTGATACACTCTCTAAACAATTGTCAATCGCCAAAGTTGATTTAGAAAAAATTTATATCGACCCGGAAGTCGCACGGTGTATTCCCAAAAATGCCGCACAAAAACATGTGCTAATTCCAATATACATAAGGGAGAATGCACTTGTTGTCGCGATGACCGACCCACTAAATGTCAACGCGATTGACGACATTATGTTTTTAACTAAAAAGAAAATTGTACCTGTCATTACAAGTAAAAGGTCTATTGAAAAAGCGATTGAACTATACTTTAATCGACAAGTTACCGATAGAGCTATTGAAGATTTAAAACGCGAATATGATGATGGCGATGAAAAAACCAGCACTGAACTCGCTGAAGATGTACAAAATGCGCCAGCAGTAAGGTTGACAAATAGCATTATTAACAATGCTATTGCCGTTAAAGCCAGCGATATACACATTGAACCTTTTGAACATCACGTTAGCGTGAGATACAGAACTGATGGGGTTCTTGGCGAAAATACACGGATCCCCCTTTATCTATATACGTCAGTTTCCACGCGAATTAAGATAATGGCCGGCATGAATATTGCAGAAAAAAGATTGCCTCAAGACGGTCGCGTTGAAATGACTGTGGATAATAAAAATTATGACTTTCGCGTCTCATCTTTACCAACAATTCACGGCGAAAAAATCGTTATTCGGATATTAGATAAGAGCGATGCAATTTTGAGAAGAGAAATGCTAGCACTTACTAAACAAGAAAATGCACTCGTAGATAAAATATTGAGCAGACCACATGGCGTTATTCTTCTAACGGGTCCAACAGGTAGCGGTAAAACGACGACGCTGTATACGATGCTTTCAGAAGTCAATAAACCAGATAAAAATATTGTTACTATTGAAGACCCTGTTGAGTACCATATGGAAGGCATCAATCAGGTCTTGGTTAATGCAAAAAGTGGTCTTACGTTTGCGGCGGGACTGAGAAGTATTTTGAGACAAGATCCAGATATCATCATGGTTGGTGAAATTAGAGATAATGAAACCGCACAGATCGCAATTCGGGCAGCAATAACGGGCCACTTGGTATTTTCGACGCTCCATACGAATGACGCACCAGGTGCAGTCGTTAGACTCGTTGATATGGGGGTACAACCCTATTTAGTGGCAGATGCAGTTATCGGCATTATTGCACAACGACTCGTTAGAAGATTGTGTCTTGATTGCAAGGAACCTTATGAAGCCGATGAAGTAGAACAAGAAATCATTCAAATGGATCAACCGATACAACTTTACCGAGCAACGGGTTGTCCAATATGTAACAATTCAGGTTATCGTGGACGGATACCGATCCATGAGGTCATGTTATTAGATAAAGCACACCGCCAATTGATTGAAGACGGTGGCAATGCTGAAGAACTTAGAAATTTGGCTGTAGAAAAAGGAATGATGAATTTGTATGAAAGCTGTAAAATACTCGTTATTGAAGGAAAAACTTCTTTGGCAGAGATGGTGAAGGTGGTTTATGCAAGAGATTAACATGCACAACATCGATGAAATATTAGAGTACGCGTGTCAAATGAAAGCATCAGATGTTCATATCAACGTTGGCTCAAAGCCAGTTCTTCGCGTTAATTCGTCATTAAGACATATTAATCATGCGCAATTGGTGACACCTGAAATTAGCGAAGCTTTAGTTCTTTCTTTATTAGATGATACAAAATTAAAACATCTTCAAAGAGCTGGAGATGTGGATTTTTCATTTTCAAGGACAGGACTTGGACGATTCAGAGTCAATATATATAGACAAAGAGGGTCTTATTCGATTGCCATTAGATCGCTACCTTTTATCATACCGGATTTTGATACGCTGGGACTACCCGCGATTATCAAGACGTTTGCAAAAAAATCAAAAGGCTTAATTCTGGCAACTGGCCCAACTGGAAGCGGTAAGTCCACAACGCTTGCCAGCATCATCGATAAAATTAACACCGAAAGAAATGCACATATTATAACTATTGAAGACCCAATAGAATATTTGCATCGCCACAAAAATTGTTTGGTTGATCAAAGAGAAGTTGGTTCAGATACAATATCATTTGCCTCTGCATTGAGAGCCGCTCTTAGAGAAGATCCTGACGTAATACTCGTGGGTGAGATGCGCGATCCGGAGACAATCTCTATAGCACTTACAGCAGCAGAAACAGGTCACTTGGTTTTTTCTACGCTGCATACAGTAGGGGCTGCAAAAACCATTGACCGAATTATAGATGGCTTTCCACCTGAACAACAAAATCAAGTTAGGAATCAACTGGCTTCTGTACTAGAAGGGGTTGTCTCTCAACAACTCATTCCAAAAAAAGATGGTTCAGGTGTTGTGGCAGCAGTGGAAGTGATGGTGGTCAATTCAGCCATACGCAATCTGATACGCGAAGGCAAGCCTTATCAAATTAACAGCATCATACAAACAAGTGCAGGCGCCGGTATGAATACTTTGGATTCTAGTTTGGCACAGCTTTATACAAATGGTCATATTACTCAAGATGAAGCATTAATACGTGCGCAAGATTCTCAAATTTTTTTCCAATTAATTAACAAAAGGTGGTAACGTATGGCAAATTATTCTTATAAAGCAAAGAATCTTGCAGGCGAGTATTTAGAAGGCGTCATTGAAGCAAATTCTAGAGATGAGATCGATTACGCATTACGGGATAAAGGTTATTTTGTAGTTGATGCAACACGCCAAGGGAGCGAGTTTACATTAGGTGGCCTCTTTGGGAGTGTCAGCGTAAAGGATTTAGCTGTATTTTGCAGACAATTCTCAGTTATGATCAATTCAGGTATTACCATAGTTGAATCCATTGGAACGTTAAGTGAACAAGTTGAAAAGAAAAAATTGAAAGATGCACTTGATGTCATCCACGGGGACATACAAAAGGGGCGCTTACTCTCAACTAGTATGGAACTTTATCCTGAAATTTTTCCGAATTTTATGCGTAACATGGTAAAGGTCGGTGAAGCCAGTGGATCCCTTGATGATATTTTGAATCGATTAGCGGATTATTATGAACACGATGCTAAAATTAGACGAAAAATTCGTACGGCACTGACATATCCAGCAATTCTAGGCGTTATGACGGTGGGTTTGGTTGTCCTTTTAATGGTTAAAATATTGCCGATGTTCAACGACATTCTTAACTCCACAGGTGGCGAGATGCCGCTATTGACTGTAGTGCTCATGGCGATGAGTGATTTTATGGTTAACAATGCGTTGGGGCTAATAATAAGTATCTTTTTAGTGGTGATAGGCATAACATACTTTAAGAAAACAGAATCTGGCACGTATTGGTTTGATAGCATCAAGCTAAACTTGCCGGTTATAAAAAAATCCGTTATAAAAGTAATTACGGCAAGGTTCGCACGCAGCTTGGGTATTTTACTTAAAAGCGGTATAACGATTATTAATGCGATGGATATTATCGGAGATCTAATTGGCAACGTCGTTGTCGAAGAGCGTTTCCAAAGTGCAAAGGAAGAAATAAAAGAGGGAAGAGGCATTGCGGGACCGTTAAAACGGCTTGGATTGTTTCCACCACTTTTAATTCATATGGTCACGGTAGGCGAGAACACAGGCGAGTTAGATGAAATGCTGGCACGTACAGCAGGATTTTTTGATGAGGAGGTGGATGAAGCCATTGATAAGCTCACGGGCATGATAGAACCAGTTATGATTATCATCATGGCAGTGGTTGTGGGCACGATTATTTTGTCAATTATGTTACCGATGATCAGTGTTTTAAGTTCCGTACAATAAAATTAAGGTTAAGAAGGAGTGTAATTATGAAAATGCTTAAAAAAATGAAAAACAAAAAAGGCTTTACATTAATTGAATTGATCGTTGTAATCGCAGTTATCGCGATATTAGCAGCAATCTTGTTACCAAGATTTTTGGGGTTCTCTGAAAGCGCGAAAGAGAAAGCGGCGTTATCAGATGCAAGAAATTATTCTGTTGCCTCCCAAGCTCTCGTAGCAGAAGGCGATATTACTGTCACTAGTGCTGAAATCATTACTTACACTGGTAGAACTGCAGCAGGCACGTTAACTATTACGAATGCAGCAGATGGGTCTTTCACATTTGCAGCTACTAATGGTTACACAGCAACCTATACTGCAACAGATGGAAAAATTGTTGTTGCAAAAACAGTACCTACGACGACAGCTGCACCTACAACTTAATTAATTTGAAGCTGTGCCGTTTTCAATGGAGGTAACAATATGAAAACCAATAAAAGTGGGTTCACCCTTATTGAATTGATTGTCGTCATCTCCATTATTGCTATTATGGCTGGGGTTGCTTTCCCCAGCCTATTGGCATACAGGAATCACAACATCGAACAGGAACGTGAAAACCATGAGCTTATGATGAACAAGGCTATGAATCAGTATTATGCACTGAGTGGCAGATACCCAACTTTAGCTGCTTCCATAGACTTTGAAACCGCAGCGCCATACAGTTTAACGGCTGTTGGTGAAACAAAACTCACACAAGAACTTATAAAAATCACTGGGGTTAGCCCCAATATTACATCGTATCAATTTCATTTTAGGGATGCAGGTGGGACCCCAGATTTAACAAAACTCACAATCACGGTTAGACCGTGATAAGGAAAGTAAGGGTGCGTTATGATTCTTAGTTTGAAAAAACATGAAAAAAAACAGGGAAACTCACTGATAGAACTTATTGTTGTCATGGCGATGCTAGGTTTATTAGGCGGCGTTCTCGTTAGCCTAATCGCTACAGGTGGTAACATTTATCAAAAAGTGAGTGCCAATAGTGATGCTCAGATTGAGGCAAGGATGGCGTTATCCTATGTCACAGTTAAGTTGCGTCAAAATGATGTTAAAAATGGTGTTTCATTGCCCAATACAAATGTCATTAGAATTCAAAAGGCAACGCCTTCAACGGGCTATTGGGAGATTAAAAGTGGGACTTTACCAGATGGGACTGCGGCATTGATCGAGGATAATTACGATGTTGCAACGAATACAACTGTGACAAGTACCATTGCAGAGGGGGTTACGTTCACTGCTAAGTTTGGAACTGGAGAGACAAGCCGTCAACTAACACTGACAATCGTGTATTCAAATGGGGCGAAAAATTTAGATGAGATCATAACGTTGCGATCTGACGGATTGTAATTTTACTATAAAAAAATATGCCAAGGTAGAGTTGGAAGGACATGGAGGGGAGTCAATATGAGCTTGCTAGGAATTGATGTTGGTTCGAAGACGATAAAAATAGTTAAGGCAAATGCGGGTAGTAGACCGAAAATTAGTGAAAGCTATATGATTAATACGCCTCAAGGCGCGGTTCGAGATGGGGAAATTAAAGACATGTTGATGGTATCATCAGCCATTAAGACCTTTATGAGTGAACACCATATCAAAGCAAAAGAAGTCAGCTTTACGATACAATCGCCCAATGTGATTACGAGAGAATTAAGTCTGCCTGCTTTTGGAAAAAGTGAAATAATGCCAGCTATAGAATTTGAACTGTCTCAGATATTTCCTGGGATCGTTCAAACACATACGATTGCCTATCAGCAAACCAGTAAACAAGGTATGCCAATTGAAGGATTGACAGCGTTTGGACCAACCGCACTATTACTAGGTTATGTTGAACTCGCTGAGAACTTAGGGCTTGAACTTAAAAACATCGATATATCCACAAATTCAGTTTCTAGGACTATAAAAAATTACTGTAACAGTGCTGATTTTAAAGGGAATATCTTGCTCGTTGATATAGGCATTGAAGGTTCTCAAGTTACTGTATTATCCAACGGTCGAGTAAGTATAAGTCGTTACATAACCACTGGCGTTTCAGCACTCGATCAAATCGTTGCAACAAGATGTGACCTATCACTTAAAGAAGCCGAAGAAGCTAGGGTAAATGACAACTACAAATCCCTTGATATTTCTGATGAAGATTTGGACATTATTTCTCGTCTTGGTTATTCCTCAATAGAAGACCAAATCAAACAAACAATCGATTTCTTTACTAGTAACAAATCCAATGAACCGATTAAGAGTATTTATATTTTTGGTGGGGGTTGTAACTTTCCAAACCTTGAAAAGCATTTCGAAATTCTGTACAAATTGCCAGTAAAAATCTTAACGTTTGATAAATTGAAACTAGAACAACCCGATTATTTAATGATGGCTGCGGTGGGTGCGTTACTCGTTGACCGTTCCTATACACAAGACATTCGACTGATTCCAGGGCTACAAATTCTACAAAAATCGAAAGCGCAGACTAACCGCGTCACGATTCTCGTCGTTGCTGGTTTGTTGATTGCTATTGTAGGGGCCGGCCTGTATGGCTATTCATATTTAGGCATTCAAATGCAAAAAGATCGAACAGATAATCTTATTCAGGAAGCGGCGAAGTATTCTGAAGTCACTTCTGTCAAAGCGTCTTTAATAACGACGCAAGCAAGCCTAAATCAATTGCAGTCCGTTGTTAAACTGTCTGATGAGAAAGAATTGATTAATACGGAACTTTTAACTTCAATTGCGAAAAACACACCGGATAAATTGTTGATCAACAGTTATACGACTCAAGACGGTATTGAACTGAGTATGACTGGCATTGCAGTAGACCGCCTAAGCATCGCCACCTTCCTGTACAAATTAAAAGAACTTCCTCAAATCGATGCGGCAAGTCTTGTCAACGTGGGCGCACGCATTGGTCCAGATGGATTGCCAGTTGACTACAATTTCACATTAGTCGTTCAAATGAAAGGAAGGTAATCAAAATTATGAATTCAAAATCCTTTAAAAAGAAAGGGTCAAGTCGAATCACACAACGTGAATTCATGATGCTTTCAATCCTCGTACTAGCAATTGAATTATTTATTATCGTACAATACATCGTGACACCTATCTATGATGAGTATCGTGCCGTTAAAGAATCCAACGACGCACGTGAAGTAATCAACAATAGCTTAAAGATTGATTATGAAAATTTAGACAAATATAACGCGGATTTAAATACGGCTTTAAACGATGCAGCCACCATAAAAGCTGCAATTCCATCTTATGTTTCTCAGGAAGAGGTTTTAATTCTTTTAGATAAATTTTCTACTGAATCTCTTACAAATGTCAGTTTGATTGGTTTTATTGAACCATTGGTCATAGCGGCAGACACGCTTACGACCCCTGAAAATGGTGCGACTCCGGCGCAAACCAATGCGATTCCGCTCTCTGATGTAGTGGATACCCAAGTACCCCTTGTGATTAATCAAACAATTTCCGTAGGCTTTGATGGTGAATACAATGAGATTATTGGTTTCTTAAAAGCACTTGAAGCCAATGAAAGACGTATTTATGTAGATCAGATCTCTTTGAGCAGTGCAGATGGTGGCATCTTAAATGGTTCAATGAATCTTTCTTTTATCAGTTATGTGGATAAAGGAAATTTCGAACAATTTTTAATGGAAACCATCCCGTTTGATGGAAAACTGAACCCATTTGCACCTTATACTGGACTTGGCGAAGGCACGCCTGTTGCTGCGACACCTGTATATGATCCCAATATCTATATCTTGATAAACTCTTATTTAGACAATGCTCAAAAAGTCATCATGGGCAAGTATCCAGACGCCCAGTCTGAAATCAATTATAATCAAAATAGTGAAGCAAATGTTAAGCTGATATTTACAGGTGATGCAACCAACTTTAACTACTCGATGTCGTTAGGCAATTCTACAAAACGCTCAACGCAAAGTGTGAAGATTGAAAATGGCGCTATCAGGGTTAAAATCGTATCTCTAGATAGACGTGATTCAAAAGATTTGGTTGGCATTCAATTGAATATTGACAATCAGACAAGTGTTCCAGTTGAAGTTCAAATTTTATTCGATGATGCCACTAAACCAAGAGTCAAAATTGGTACCCTGTCAAATAATGTGACGATAAAGTAGGTGTTAAGGATGAAAGGTAATTCAAACAAAGGATTTACTCTTATTGAAGTGGTTGTATCCTTTGCAGTTCTTGCAATTATTTCGGGAACATTACTTCAAATATTTGTAACGTCTGGTATAGTCAATCAGAAGACATATGAAACGGATAAGGCAAATGCAATGGCTACTGAAATCCTTGAAAAATTTAAAGCGCAGCCAGCAGACAGCCAGGTTAAGTTGTTTCCTGATATAATAGGTGCAACGAGAAGTGTTGATTTGGCAGGTATTCATTACACTCAATATTTAGATCGAAATTGGCAGACGACTGCCTTTGAAAATCGTGAATATGTGATTGAACTCATTACCTCTGATCCGGTCGTGACGGATGATGGTGAGATGAGCTTTTACAAAACGCCGGTATTTTCATCGGACTTTCCTCCGTTGTCTGGTGGAACGTATACGATTGAAGTGTTAAATCCATTAGGCAATACAAAAGAGCTGTTCTTTCAGATAACCGGTGGTACAAATGCGTCATCCATACAATATGCCAACATAACGGATGGTGTTGTTTCGGCATTGTTTACATCAACTGCACCATTTGTTGGGCCAAACCCGATCAATATAAACATACAAAATAAAGCGAAAATAACATTGGATGCAAATGGTAAATACAGTGCGACAGGTACGGTAAGCGATTTTGAATTTGCGGTCTTCATAAGTGGGGTTCCTGCAAATTTAGCGAAACTTGATACAGTTAGTGGTGTTTTTATTGGCAATTCAAGCTACAGCTTTGTTGATTCAAAAAAGATCAGTACCTACATTAAGGAAATGCAAATCAAAGTGATTCGCGTTAAGGATAATTCAGTTTTAGTCGATACTAAAGCGAACAAATATGTCGTTGGACAAGAATAACTCTGCCGATTGGGAGGTGATTAGGATGAAAAACCAATTGATCAAACAATTGAAATGCCAACGAGGATCCGCGGCAGTTATGGTAATTAGCGTGATACTCATATTAACAACCCTTGGCATTGTTGCGCTTATGGGTAGTGTAAGTAGTGTTAAAATGGGCGCAAGGTTTAAGAATTGGTCCGAAGATTTCTATACACTTGACCAAAGTGCTGAAGATCATTTGAGCAACATTGACTTAGCCCTTCAAAAGGCAGAATTAAAAGCACGTGAGTATATGGAAAGCGAATCGTTTTCAAATGCAGCGTATACAGATACGATCGTAACGGCACCCATTCAAGCTTTTTTCGTTGCCAATACATGGATGAATCAAACGGGCAACAGTTACGATGCGTATATCATAGCGAACCCTGGTATGGCGTCTGCTGATTTAATTGCTTTATATAAATTAAACCTTGAAGCAGGCTATAAGACGTGTTTTGAGAAGATCTATTACTTATATTTGTCACATGAAGTGAGCAGTTATTTGGCCACTTTACCAGGCGCACCCAATCAAGAAGTCAAAGAAATTGGCAATAATTTATCTGGATTTATGACCCCTCTCTCTAAGACATGGGTGACGTATCTTCCGGTTGAAATTCCTTTGGCCGTTCAAGTGGTTGACGCATCTGATGCAAAAAAATCAGTAGATGTAGAAATAAGGATTATCATTCCAGAATATAAAACGATTGTTCAAACAGTAAACAAACCAATTAAAGGCAACCCCTTGCACGGATATGCGATTGTTGCTGGAGGCAATATAACGACACTGGGCGATTTTCCAGTTGCTCAGATACAAGTTGGTGGCGACATGATTGCTTCAGGAGGAAATTTTAATGTCGGACAAAATGGACGATTAAATGTTTATGGCAACGTGTATGCAAATGGAGACGTCGCTTTAGTCGGTAGTTCGTCGCGGCTTCAGGTGTTCACGCATAGCTCTGGTAACCCATTGGGCGCTGTTTATACTAAGAAAATGGGCATTTATGGGGCATCTGATTTGGGAATATTAGAATCAGATGGTGTCCTTTTTAATAGAGCAGCACTTGGTTATTTAATAAGCCCAACTGTGAATACAGACGCTATACCATTCTTTTATCGTGATTTAGCAGCAAATGGATGGGGCAATGTCTATGCGCACAATCTATTAATTGATGACAGTGTTCAAAGCGGTACTTTAATTGTAGATGGCAATATCACTACGAGTGATGATATTGAGATGAATGGTGTGCAAAACAATACGATAACAATCAACGGCAATTATGTTGGCATTAGCTCTGAAGGGGCGTATATATCAGGCACTGAGATTATTGATCCAAACAAAAGCAGTACGGTACTTAACAATCAAGTACTAAGAGTGGACGACGATGTTGATTTAAATAACAAATTGGTCTTAAATGGTGGTGTGATTGTTCCCGGGACTGCATTTAGAGAGTTTGATGGCACGACAAACACCCGGTACTATCAAACAATAGAAAGTATCACTGGTAGAGACCGTACTATATTTGACACTTATGTTGCTGAACCCGACGATCTCACTGCGGTTATCTATGATTTAACAACAGATGGTGTGACGACGTCCTACGGTATGAAAACACTTGATGCGACCATCGAAGCGAGGCGTTCAAACTTCTTTACGGCCTTGAATAGTGCTTCGATTAAAACGAATGTTGTGGGTACTTCAACTATGAAAGGTTATGGACCAGGTGCGGTGGTCATGCATTTGCCAGGCGTAGGTAGCGCAGATATCTATGTCCCTGGAACAAATCCGATAGGTGGCAATGCCGCTTTTTCAGCAAACCAACTCAATTGGAATACAGCAAAAGGATCAAGCATCCTAGAAAATTATTTCAAAGCTAAAACGGAAACCTTTGGATTTAGAAATAGACCGCTTTCTTCATTAATCACTGCAACACCACCCAATGCAATAGCTATTGCAGCGATGAACTCTGTTAATATGTATTATCTTAGCGGGAACAGTTCCTTTGACATCACTGGGAAAAATGGGATCGTATTTTGCGAAGGTAACTTAGTGCTCTATGGAACAGGTACTTTCAATGGTGTCATTATAGCCAGTGGCAATATAACACTTAGCCCCTCCGCAGGTGCATTTGATATTAAATACGATGAGACAGTCGTTAGTAATATTTTGGCAGATGATAAAGCATGGGCAGTACGCGCTTTTTTTGAACCGGGGATGATCGGTGTAGACGATTATGCTTTTTATAAAGATTTTCATGCGGGCGGTGCAACCAAAACATTTTTAAAAAGATATAGCATTGCAAAATGGAAAGAAGTTTACTTACCTTGATAATGGGGTAATATTATATTGTATTATGTTAAGTATTTGTTATATAATTGGGATGATTAAGGTTAATCAAGTGGGAGAGTGATATGTATGAGTCAAATGACGCGAATATCAAAAATTAAGAAAAAATTAGTTGTACTTGTAATTGTTGGGCTGATTATGGTTGGTGTCAATATCCCGGCTGGTTTTGCTGCGAATTTAACCGATTTAATTTCAGTAACGTTAAGTGCATCCTCGGGCACTGTGGGGAATGCATTTGATACTGATAATAGCACATATTGGCGATCAAGTAATACTTCAAGCCATTGGGTTAAAATGGATTTTGGCAATAGTTTTAATGTAAATTCATATTCGATTAAAGTCGATAGCTCTGAAAAACCTTCAGACTGGGTATTTGAGGGGAGCATTGATGGCATTAACTGGTCCTTACTTGATACAAGAACTAATATAACGATTGCAGATAACGGAACTAGTACATTTTCATTCAGCAATTTGAATAATTACCAATATTATAGGCTTTATTTTGACAAGCCTAATGTTAACAATTATAGAGTCAGAATAGATGAAATTGCTTTATTTGGGCCTACGCCTCCAGATAAAACACCACCAGTGATTACGCTAAGTCAAGAGGTTGCATCACAAACATTCGCAAACGTGAATGCAACAGTTGCTGATACTGAATCAGGGGTTGCTATAGTTAAATATTTATTGGGCACAAAAGCGATCTCTGATTTCAGCACGTCGGGCGCGGACATCACGTCATCACTTACTTTTGTTGCCCTTGAAAATGGTGTTTATACCGTTTATGCTAAGGACTTAGTGGGTAATGAAGCGGTTAAAACGATAAACGTAACCGGAATCAAAGGTGCTTTAGCGTATGACAAAGCAGAGTTTGTCGAAGTTGAAGGCAACAATGGACAAATCGAAAATCAATTATTAGTTACTTTAAGTGGCGGCACATTTAAAAATGAAACATTCTTACCTACTACACATTATTCCATTGGCACAATCCCTTCAGGATTAACCTTCAAAATCACAAGAGTGGATAACACGACCCTTAAGCTCTCTATGACTGGAACTGCAGCGGCACATGAAGCTCTAAATAGTGCTATGTTTAATCTTACTTTAACGAATAATGCCTATAACGGATTAACAGCAACGACCGTTGTAGATAATACCAAAGCACTAGCTGTGAGATTTGTTGATAGTCCGAGGGTTAAGGTTGAAAGCGGTTCATTTATAGAATCGGATTTCAACGATGGATCTATTGCAGGAAATAAGACCATGATCTTAACTGGCGCAAATTTAACAGATTTAGGTGTTCAAAATGGTCTGTTAGTATCGGGTACTCATTACACAGTTTCAGGCGTCCCAGTAGGTTTAACTGTAGAAATTTCAAAAGAATCGGATACGCGATTGGCGATAAAATTAAGTGGGAAAGCGACCAATCACGCCGCAATCAATAGCATTAGCAATATGACTATCACACTTAACACTGCTGCTTTTGATACAACGCTTTCTGTTAGTGGACGAAGCAACACTTTTGCAGTAACCTTTATTGGAAAGAACCCAATTCGAATTCTCGAGATCTATCCAAGTACTATTTTTACAACGGGAATCTATACAGGTGGCGATTATAAAGATGCCGCAGCGCTTAGCACTGTCGACTATAAAGTAACCTCTATGAGCTTAAACAAATTTATCTCATTGAAAGAAGATATCAATGGTCTCTATGACGTTGTGTATTTCGGTCGCGGTAGATATGCGGCCTCTATTCCAACGCTAGAGCATTATGGAAATGACATCACAAATCTTGCCGCTGAAAAAATCAAAGGCTTTATTGCTAGTGGACAACTTGTGATTTTCCACAACGATGCATTGACTTATGGTTTAAACAACTATGCAGGTTTAACAACTAATATGGTGACCAAGTTCAAGCCTTACACGGACAATCCTACAACCTATACAAATGTAGTGAAAATTGCGAATCAATCCGCTTTATCGACAACTTTATCTTCAAAAGCGAATAGTGTTAACTCTAGACCAATCTTGAGCATGCTTAAAAAGCCATTTTCTTATAAAAGTTTAAATCTCCCTTTAGACAAAAGCATTGTTGAATTTACGTTTATTGCTTCAGATAAGGAAAATTCATCAGTGAATGCCAAGCTTTATATTGACAGAGACAACGACGGTTTATTCAAAGAGACAGAAATCGTTGAGACGCATGTTGTCAATAGAGATCGGACAGATACGTTCTACTATACGATGCCAACTGGATTAACAGGCGTCTATTTCTGGAAGCTTATTGTTACAGATGCCGAAGGCGCCTCAAGTGAAGTTGTAGACGTATTCTATCTAAAAGGCGATCAAATCAACGTTAATGTTTTACAAATAATACCAAATAGTAACAAAAACTTACTTGATCTCAATGTCCGTTTAAATGATAAAATTACAGGCACTCTTGCGACATTAGCAGGATATTCAAATCCAGCGGATTCTCTTGGTTACAAGTATGGAGAATACAAAATAAATGTGACGGTTGCTACGGTTAGTGAGTTTAATACCCCACCAACTGATGACCCCAAAAATCTTAAAAATCTTAACGGCAATTACGACATGATTTTATTTGGGTTTGCCGATGTTTATGGCAGTTCTGATTTTAATCAAAATGCATCAGATAGAGTTAAGAGCTTTTTGGCTACTAAACAAAGTGTTATGTTTACACATGATATGATTATGTTTGATACAAGTTTGCCAATTCTTAAAAGTAATTTTTTAAGTTTAGTGGGTCAGGCGACTAACACATTCTCAGCAGCCCATATTGCACGTTCTTATACTGGAAACACAAGCTATTCAAATTACAATCTTTCTGGATATGCTGGCTATATGGATACTGGTGGTGGCGCAACAACCAGTGTTTCAAAAGTAAATTCTACGGCCATGAGCCTCTATCCTTTCGACATTGAAACCATGCCACAAGCGAGTATGCAAGTTGCGAAAACGCATTATCAATACTACAAGCTCGATTTAGAAAATCCTGATTTAATTCCCGTTTTCAATCTATATAGACCAGGTTCAGCAGAACGATATAATCAAGATGCTATGAATAACTATTATACGTATTCTATTGGGAATATGACCTATTCAGGTACAGGCCATTCAGGCGGATTCCCAGATTATGAACTTATGATGTTTGTCAATACGATGATCAAAGCCTATTCAAGTTCTAACCATGCGCCAAATTTAGTCGTTTATGAACCAGTCAACAATGCTAAATTAGATTTTAACCAACCCAAGTTCAAATTGGCATTTAGGGCATACGATTATGACGATGGCGATGAAGAAGTGTACTACAAAGTCTTCATTGATAAAGATAACAATGGCAATTTCGTTCAAGTTGGAACAGAGAAAGCAATTCAGAGAGGTACACTCACAGAACTTGATATTACAAAACCGTTCTCTAATATTCGTTCATTTAAAATAAAAGTTGAAGTTAGAGATGATCAAAATGCAAAAACACAAACAGAAATATTACTGTTCAATACGGATATACCAAAAGTAACTCCAGAAATTACGATAAACGATTCAGTATTCTTTGTCGGCGAATCTTTAAATGTTCATGTCACTATGAGCCCGTCAGGAAAAGTTATTCCTAATATGGATATTGATACAACGATGGATTTAAACATTCCTGCAGGGGTCCGATACAATGGTGTTACTACGGCACAAACAATCAACTACTTAACAATTCCAACGTTTAAATTTACTGAGACTGGATCAACCACACCGACATGGATGACGTCGACAATGACGATGGCGGTACCAGTTACGCAAGGTATTTATACACTCATGGCCAAATCCAACTATACGCTTGATGGGCAACCCGTAAATCCACAACCGTCGCATCAACAATCCTTTACAGTCGTACAAGGACAAGTTGAGATTCAAGTCGTAGATTCACAAGGCAACCCAATGAAGAATGTACAAATCTTTGATAAAGGCGTCAATACCGGTCAGCAGACATTAGATGGCGGTCGAATCATGCTCACGCCTGTTTCTCGAGGTGAACATATCTACACAATGACAGCACCAAGTGGATATATTATTGAGAAAACGGAGTACGGTGAATCTTTGGGAACGCTTACCAATGGCAACAAGGTAACACTTACTAACACTGCGTATGCTTGGAAAGTGAAATTCACAGTTAAATTAAACATTACAGTTCCAATCACGTACTACCATGTACTGCCAACCAATGATGTGCGATTAATCGGTTCAGACGATGGCACTGGTATGACAGAAAAAACGTACGATCTAAGAACTAAAAAAGGTAGCATGGTCAGAATCGCAGCATTGGTTGATATACCATTGATTACTGGCAATGAAATCAAGGAACTGAGTTTTGAAGTAAGCACTCAAGATAAGTTTGGGAACGCTGTAACAGCCGAGTATCAAGCTAAAGTGGTTGGCTCGGTGGCAACGGCATGGCCATTTAGCACGGCAACAGGAAACTCAACGGCTTCGCTTAGGGCAGCAACCTCTAGATTAATTGCTAACAATACAACACCACCTGGAGGCACTTCTTACGCTGGGCATAAATACTATGTAATTATCGAAATTCCAAAAGCGGATACACAAAAATTCTGGATCTCTAAATTGAATTTCAAAATGAGCAATAATTCTGTTGAATCAATTTACAATTCCAAAGTGTCTGTTATAAGTATCAAAGATTTAAGTATCCCCGTTCTAAAATAGGTTAGGTAAAACTAAAGGATAATGAAAGAGCAGTGTCACATCTTAAACCTTATAGGGTTAATTGTTACACTGCTTTTTTTCGTAATTATAAAATAAAAGGATGACTGGAGTATAGTGTGTGGATGATTATTATTTTGGTAGGTTTACTTTTAGGCTTTATCAACTTTCACATTATTTGTAAAAACGTTTATCTAGACCTTTCGAATGAACAAAAACCTATTTCAAAAGCAATCGTCATCGCAATGACGCTTTCATTGATGCTATTGGCAAACTCTGAGTATACAAATAGACTTGAGTTGATTTTTTATGTGTTGTTTTGGAATTTATTACTCGTAACGGCTGTGATTGATCTATACACAAGTACCATAAACGATTTGATTATATATGCTGTAACGGCAATTAATGTCGTTTTATTACTTGCTCAAAGAACAAGCTTAATTCAACATTTATTAGGCGGATTTGTAAGCTTTATGATTTATTTTTTGATCTACGTTATCTCGCGAGCCTATTACAAGAGAGAGGCATTTGGTTTCGGCGACGTAATACTAATGGGGAGCATAGGGCTTCATTTAGGTGTTAGAAATGGTCTCTTAGTTGCCGTCTTATCTTTTTATATTGCCCTCGTTTTCATTATCATCATGAAAATTGTCGGAAAAAAAATGAAACGTCAAACAGAGATTCCGTTTGGACCTTATATGTGCTTGACAGCTGTTTTAGTATCTCTTTATGGAGAAAAATTAATAAATCTCTATATCCAAATTGCATTTGGCTAATTTTTTAAGCAGTCACGATGTCAACTTGCCGATACACTTTGTTGAAATCAATTTTTTTGGTATAATCAAATTATCAATTTAACGGAGGTCCCTTTGAGACTCAAAAGTTTAGAATACGTCGATCATGGCGATATTTTAGGAAAACCCGTCTACGATGACAAATGCAAGCTACTACTGGCGAAAAATGTTGTCCTGACGCATAATTATATAGAGCGACTAAAGAAGGCGAATGTCCAGTGCATCTTTATTGATGATGCACTATCGGAAGGGCTCGAAGCGACTTATCTTATTCCAGACACACTCAAGATACGATCTGTTGAAACGGTGAAGAACGCCTTTAAGGATTTGGCTGAGCGCAAGGGCACAAATTATAACATTAAGAGCATCGACGGCATTAAACAAGTCATCGAGGATATGATGCGCGTTATCTACGACAACCCGCATACGCTATATTGCATGACGGAGCTTATGGGTACCGACATGTACACCTATAATCACAGTGCGGAGGTTGCCGTGCTATCCATGTTGGTCGCAAAAAGCATGAAATTGAATGATACATTTATTAAAAAAATCGGCGTGGGTGCAATGCTTCACGATATTGGGAAGATGAATATTCCAGCGGAACTACTAAACAAAGTTGAGACGCTTAACCAAGACGAGATGAAGCAGGTGAAAGAGCATGTACAAATTGGTTATGACCTACTGAAAGACAATGATTTTATTTCGCCAATTTCTAGGCAAATCGTCTTATTGCATCATGAAAAACTCAATGGCGCTGGTTACCCGTATAAGCTGTCTGGTGATGAGATCCCAATTCACGTTAGAATTGTCACGCTTTGTGATATCTTTAACGCTATATCCTCAAATCGCGCGTACAAAGGTAGAATTAACGCAGATGAGGCACTTGAAACGATTCGTGCTGAGGCAATCTACGAACTCGATCGTGATATTTATTACCATCTTCTGAAAGTTGTGAACATATACCCAGTGGGCACGCTTGTCGAGCTTTCAAGTGGCGAAGTGGGCATTATCATAAAAGAAAACCTAGATGCACAGACGCGCCCCGTCGTTCAAATCATACGCGACAAAAAACGCGAAGAAATTGTCAACTTGATGGACTATTTAACACTATTTATTACTAAAACGGTTGATATATAAATAAGGTGTCGAGGTGTATATGGCTATAGTCGTATTCTATATCAAGCTGGTCATTTCAATTTATATTCTTTATAAACTCCTTAGAAACACACTGGTGGATCGACGCGAAAAAAATGTGTTGCTCCTTTTTGTCATTTCTTTCATTTTAATTGTGGACTTTAGAAGCATCCTTTTAAAAACAATGCCACAAGATACCATAGAGCAACTTGCGGTATTATTTTTCTTGCTCTACTTCCTCTTTAGATTGATTGGTGAAAAGGCAAAATCATCGCCCATTACGAGGAATTTTATCGACATTAAGACCTTGTTCGATTCTGAGATCATCGAAAAATTGGAGGAAGGCGTGGCTCTTATTCGAAGTGATACTTTGGAAATCCTAGCGTCTAATCCTACCTATCAGTCGTTTTTTGGGTCGGATAATGCGTTTGTCTCTTTGCCAGATGTAGTGAGCGCTTTGCTTAGGGGCGAAGAAACTATCGAAATCACGGATTTTCAAAATGAGAAGCGCATGATCAGAGCACGGTTAAATAGTTATGGCAATCGCTATGCACTGCTTTATTTAAAAGATGTCACCGAAGTGGCAACGATCATCAGTCAGGCAGAAAAATTTGAAAATGATTTGTATGCGAGCTGGGAAAATGCGCCGAGCTTAATTATGCTTAGAAATATAGAAGGTAAAATTGTCTATATGAACGATGCCATGGCAAATTTCCTAAATAAATCTAAAGTGTCACTAATTAATAAACCGTTTCGTGAGATTTATGACAATGTCGTTGAATACGCATATCATCAAGAGCTAGATATGAAAATTTCAAGTGAAGACATACCAGCTTTCAAAGGGGTTTTAAAATTTACGTACCCCCTCCATTCGGTTGGTTACTTGGATTGTGAAGAACGCATTTTAACAAGTAATGGCAAACGTCACATTTTGACAATGGGTATTGATATCACGCAACTTTATTTTTTGGAACTACTCAGTGCGTCTTTCCAAATGATCCATATGAGCAATCGAGACAATGGAGATATCTCTCACATCGTGGCGGATTATATCCATTATGATATTTTATTTAAAGAGCGACTCAGTATGTTGCTACATGATCAAATCACATCACTCAAAATGTTTATTAACGGCCTAGGTGAAGAGGACCAACATTATTTTAACGACACTGTCACTCAGATAATACCCTTTCAACCGAAAACTATCGTCTATCTGAAGCAACATTATTTTAATGTAGAACAAATAATCCATTCATCGGGTGGGCATCTCATTGGCCTCACCATGAAATATCTCAATCCTGAAGTATTGACGTTCAATATGCCGCGTATTGGATCAATGATTGTGAACCACATCAAAGAAGGCAT
>JBBRVO010000021.1:0-27957 GCA_038246775.1 Peptostreptococcales bacterium
ATCATTCACTTTAACGTTATTTGAATTGGGAGGTAATCATATGTTAAAAATGGCATGGAATTGGGCAACGGTACAATTAACAAATCTTAAAAAAGAAGACGGGCAAGGTATGGTTGAGTACGCACTCATCATCGCTTTTATCGCGATTGTTGTAATTGCAGGTTTGGTTTTCCTTGGACCAATCATCAGAGACATGTTTATTCAGACTGGTGATGAATTACTCAAAGCAACAACAAGTGCACCTGTTGCACCATAATGAATATCTGACGTAATATGAGCTCTAATCTTATGGTTAGAGCTTATTTTCATAATGCGCGTTAACAATCAAATGGTTTAAACGCTGGAGGTATTGGCATGACTCTAAAACTAAAGGATGAGAAAGGCCAATCAATGGTTGAATTCGCGATGATATTACCTGTTTTATTACTGATATTAGTTGGTATCATAGAATTTGGATTTATGTTCAGTGGTTATTTGACATTGACGAATGCATCAAGAGAGTCTGCTCGTGCGATTAGTTTAGGTGCTACTGATGCAATTGCCACACAAAGGGCGAAGGATTCTTCCATGCAGTTAGACGGTTCACAAATGGTTGTGGTCATAAGTCCAAGCGCTGCTACAAGACAGCAAGGTGACATGGTAACGGTAACCATTACTTATGAATACGATTTTTTGACACCGTTTATGGAAGCAATATTAGGTGGCAACTTTCTACTAAAAACGGACACGACAATGCGTGTCGAATAATTGATTGACTAAGGAGCATTTTATGAAGACCTCAAATAAAGGGATTTTTTTGGTGGCATTTTTATTGGCTTTAATAGGAGCTGGGACTTTATTTGTATATTTTAAATCCATTGAACCTCCGAAGCGTGCAGAGATTATTACAACTGGAATTGTCGTAGCAAGCGTGGACATTCAATCGAGAACGCAAATTACTGCTGAAATGGTTCAAACAATTCAAGTTCCTGAACAAGGCGTTGTTGGAACGCCATTTAAAACGACAGATGAGATTATTGGAAAGTATGCAAAAGAAAATATTTATATAAACCAACAGATTCATCCAAGTGCATTGATCGATAATATTTCAGATGAAATCACCCTGAAAATCAAAGGAAATAATAGAGCAGTATCTATCATCGTAGATGATTTGACCGGTGTAAATGGTCTTGTCAAGCCAGGGGACTTTGTCGATATTTTACTTTTTTTGCCTCAAACGGAAGAAAATAATCGAATAAGACCTGATATCACCAAATTATTTTTGCAAAATGTCGAAGTATTGGCCATCAATAAACAGTTGGCGCGAGACTATCCCGTGAGTACTACGGACGAAACGACGCAAAGTTTATCTTATTACGTGACGCTTTCAGTGCCTGTTATGGATGTTGAAATGTTGGTTTTAGCTAAGGATATTGGTTCCGTAGAATTAGCCCTCAGACCACTTGATGGCGATTTCATCTATGTAACCCAAGGCGCTATCTGGCAGGATCTTCTACTTAATGATAATAATCAAATAAAAGATCTAGCACCTGAATATGGCGTGATAGGTAGCGAACCAGACAAAATCGTAGCAGGCGGGTTTGAATACGATAAATATATTTATTATGTGGTTGAATTTGGAGACACCTTAAAAAGTATTAGTGCTCAGTTTTATGGAGATGAGTCCTTATTTACATTGCTTCAACAAGTCAATAGAATAGATGATATCGATATGATTTTAACAGGTACTGGTATTAAGATCCCTGTATTAAAAGAGGGAGGTAAAGCAAATGGCAATTAAAATAATCGTTGCAGATGATGT
The DNA here is from genome assembly GCA_038246775.1 of Peptostreptococcales bacterium. Classification (GTDB taxonomy): domain Bacteria; phylum Bacillota; class Clostridia; order Peptostreptococcales; family Acidaminobacteraceae; genus Fusibacter_C. Next base: position 1,802 of record JBBRVO010000021.1, read on the forward strand.
TCAAGAAATGCGCGAGATGATTGAAAAAATGCTCATGACAAGCCATTTAGATTACGAATTAATTGGACTTTGTGAAAATGGTCATGAGGCTATTGAACTTATGAAAAAGAAAAGGGCTGATATTGTTCTGATGGACATTAATATGCCTGTTCTTAACGGGCTTGAAGCCACGGAAATTATCGCGGAACACTATCCGCAAACACGAGTCATTATGATGAGTGTACAGCACGAAAGTGAATATTTAAAAAAAGCGATGCTTGCAGGTGCAAAAGCCTACATCATGAAACCTGTAGATATGGATGAACTGGTGGATACGATTCAAACCACTTTTGATAGGTATCAACATTTGGATAAATCGCCGGTTAGACAAAGCCAAGCTCGTGAAGCTGAAGTAATCAGTTTTTTTAGTGCAAAGGGTGGTGTTGGAAAATCTATGCTTGCACTAAATTCAAGTCTCATCATCCATGAAAAATTCAATAAAAAAGTGCTTTTAATGGATTTAGATCTTCAATTTGGGGACATAGCTTTGATGGTCAATAAACAAAATGAGCTTACCATAAAGGAGATGTTTGATGATAGCCCTATTAACAGTATAGAGGCTATGAAACCATATTTGTTTAAGTATAAAGAAAATTGCGATATGCTCTTTGCGCCAAAAGATCCAGAAGCAGCTGAGTATATATCTAATGAACAAATAAAATCGATACTTTCAATTCTTAAAAAACACTATGATGTGATTATTATTGATACAGGTGTCAATTATGATGAAGTCACTTTAAATGCACTTGATTTTTCTGATCAAATCATCATTGTTTCCAATTTAGAAGTAACGGGACTAAAAAATACAAAACTGAGTTTAAGAGTCATGCAGTCACTCAATTATGATGAATCAAAAGTAAAATTGCTCATCAATATGTCTCAAGATAAATTTGGCGTTACAAAGGCGAATGTTCAAAAGGCATTTACCTATGAGGTGCTCGGATATATTCCAGAAGATGTTAAATTGGTAAGACAAGCCATCAATACGGGTATACCGTCGGTTGCACTTAAAAATAGCAGTTTATATAAACCACTTTTAGCAGTGTGTCAATCCATCATTAAAGTATAATGGGGGCGATATTTTGTCATTAAAGAAAAGATTAGAAGATACCACCGTCGAAAAAAAAATGACGCGAACCATTGAAAAAGAAAAAGACCCCTACATCGAACTCAAAATGAAAATTCAAGCACAAGTCATTCAGGATCTCGATATTGATTTTAATGATATCACGGAGCAAAATGAAGAATTGAAGCAAGATTTAAGAATAATTATTTCGAAAAATATTGAAAAGGAATCTTTAAATATTACGCCACCTCAAAAAAAACGTATTCTCGAAGAACTCCTCGATGAAATAGTTGGTTTTGGCCCTATAACGAGCCTTCTACAGGACAGTAGTGTAACTGAAATCATGGTAAATGGACCTGATCAGGTCTATATAGAAGTAAAAGGCAAACTCGTTATGACGCATGTTCATTTTAAAGATGACAATCATGTGATGCATGTTATCAAAAAAATTGTTTCAACAATAGGACGCCGTATTGACGAGAGTTCACCGATGGTCGATGCGCGACTCCCAAATGGATCACGTGTGAATGCAATTATCCCACCACTTGCAATTGATGGCCCCTCAATAACAATTAGAAAATTCTCTGAAGATCCATTTGGAATTGAAGACCTTGTTAGGTTCGGGACACTCAATTCAAAAATGGCGGAATTTTTAAAAGCATGTGTTGAAGGTCGAATGAACATCGTCGTCTCTGGTGGTACTGGTAGTGGAAAAACAACAACCTTAAATGTCTTGTCATCCTTTATTCCAGAAGATGAACGCATTGTTACGATTGAAGATGCTGCTGAGTTACAATTGCCACAGCCTCATGTCGTCAGATTAGAAACCAAACCCGCTAACATTGAGGGGCGTGGTGAAGTGACCATAAGAGATTTAGTAAAAAACAGCTTGAGGATGAGGCCTGATCGTATCGTCGTTGGCGAAGTGCGTTCTGGAGAAGCGCTAGATATGCTACAAGCAATGAATACTGGACATGATGGTTCATTGACTACCGGTCATGCAAACTCTCCGAGAGATATGTTGTCACGTCTTGAAACGATGGTACTCATGTCTGGCATGAACTTACCCGTAAAAGCCATTCGAGATCAAATTTCATCAGCGGTCCATCTCATCGTCCAGCAATCGAGACTTATGAATGGTAGCCGTAAAATCACTTACATCACAGAAGTTCTCGGTATGGAAGGTGATGTCATCGTGTTACAAGATATTTTTAGATTTGAACAGAAGGGCATCGATTCAAAAGGGCAAATTATTGGCGATTTTCAATTTACTGGCATTATGCCGTCTTGCCTTAAAGAATTAAAGGAACATGGCATATATGTCTCACCACAAGTTTTCAATTGAATGCATTTGGAGTAGGTGATTATATGATCTATATTGCAACAGGCGCTTTTTTTCTGAGTTTTCTAATTTTATTATATGGGGTGCTTAAACTGACAAGGCACAAGGAAAAAGTGATTGATAAATTAGATGCGTATGATGAAGAAAAGATCATGTTCAATGAAGTTAGGCAAAAGTCCATTGATAAGACAGGACCCATTCAAAAGATTGCCAAACTTCTAGAGCATATGCCCACAAGTAAGAGCCGAAAAAAGAAAAATGCGTTAACCGTCAAACAAGCGGATCTGTCAATTACTATTGAAGAACTATTGGTTGTTAAAGTTATGACGGCATCGAGTTTAGGGGTTCTGACTGCAGCGTTGACCAAGAATCTAGTCATCGTAATCATGGTTGTTTTGTCGCTTTGGATACTTCCGAACCTTATAATCGCAGGTCGAAAAAAGAAAAAAATCAAAGAATTTGATGAACAATTAAATGAAGGCTTGGGGATGATTTCCAACGCTTTAAAAGCAGGTTATTCGTTTTTACAAGCACTTGCAGTAGCCGCTGAAGAGACACAGAACCCTTTCGCCAAAGAATTTAAGGGATTGATCAAGGAACTGAGTTTAGGGATATCAATGGAAGATGGACTCAACAATCTATTAGATCGTGTGCCTTCTGAAGATTTGAAGTTGATTGTCAATGCCATTTTGATACAGAAAGATGTTGGTGGCAATCTCTCTGAAGTTTTAGAAAATATCTCGGAGACCATCAGAGAACGTCAGCGCATAAAAAATGAAGTCAATTCTTTAACCGCTCAAGGAAAGCTATCTGGTATGATCATCATGTTAATGCCGTTTGTTTTAGGTATCATCATCTATTTGTTCGACAATGCTTATATATTGACTTTATTTCAGACTTTAATTGGGCGTGTTTTGTTAGTTTTTGCAGTAATAAGCCAGCTTATAGGATGGGTTTTTATCCAAAAAATTATAAAGATTGAGTATTAGGAGGTGGCACATGTTAGTTATAGCAACACTCTCTTTATTCATGGCCGCATTTTTACTAATATTTAGTTTAATGAGAATCATTTTTAGCAGTCGTTTAAAAGTTGAAAAACGTATTGAATACATTGAAAACATAGAAAAACAACACTATCTTGACGAAGAACTTTCATTTGGAGAAAGAATCATAATCCCTTTATTTAACAGTATTGGAAAACGTTTTCTGTCGTTATCTCCAGAGTATAAAGCCAAGAAAAAACGCGTGGTTTTAGAGCGCGCTGGCTTTTTAAAGAATACGTCGTATGAACGATTTATAGCAAAACGCATGATGACGACCATTGTTGTTACTTTGCTCATAGGATTAGTAATGGGCTTTTTCAAAGTAAAATTTGTCATCACTTTTCTCATAATGATCTGGATGTTCATTTTCATACAAATTGTGTTTAGGTTTGTCACGAAAGCGGCAATCACCAAACGCAGCAATCAAATGGTTAAAGACCTTCCATACACCCTAGATTTAATAACGGTCAGCGTTGAAGCGGGGTTGTCACTTGACGGCGCCATTGGGCGTATTATTATGAATATTCCCGGTGTGCTTTCAGAAGAGTTTTCTAAGACACTAAAAGAAATGCGAATGGGTATCGATAAAAAACATGCATTACGCAATATGTCAGATCGCTGTGATGTCAGAGATTTATCGATATTTATAAACGCACTGATTCAAGCAGATGAGCTTGGTGTTAGTCTTGGAAAAGTACTTAGAATTGAAGGGGCTCAATTGCGTGAGAAAAGAAGACAAGCAGCAAAAGAAAAAGCGATGAAAGCACCTGTAAAGATGTTGTTTCCAATGATTCTATTTATTTTCCCCGCAATTTTTATTATTATACTAGGACCTGCTGTGATTCAGATGATAGAGATGTTTAGGTGAAAAATATGAAAATTGTGCGCGTTAAAACTATTATCTATGCGGATTCATTTTATAAAAGGTTGAGAGGCTATATGTTTCATAAGAGACCTTTAGGCCATGAAGTGATGATATTCGAGCATTGTAACAGCATTCATACATTCAATATGACATTTAATCTGGATGTACTTTTTCTCGATGCACAAAATAAAGTGATCAAGAAAGTACTGTCTGTGCCTCCTGGACGATTTCTTCCAACTGTTAAAGGTGCTTCAAAAGTAGTTGAAGCATCAGAGGGACTTTTTAATCAGATCGATGAGGGTGAGGTAATCGCCTTTGAGACAGTTTTTTGAACGGGGGTATCCAATGAAAAAGAACATAAAAAAAATTAATAAAAATGAAGATGGGCAGGTCCTCGTACTGTTTGTTTTGGCATTGGCAGTCTTGTTAGGTTTTTCTGCCTTGACAATTGATATTGGTAGTGCTTATGCCACAAAAGCAAATTTGCAAAATACAGTAGATGCAGCAGCAATGGCGGGCGCGCAGGATATGGATGTGGCAAACAATGCGATGTTGACTGCAGTCGAATATGCGGGGGAAAATGGCATTAACATTCCCAATCCTTTACCTATCATCACGAGTAGCCCTTACGTATATACGGATCCTATATCGGGTGATGTGATTTCTGTCACAACACCTTATCAAGGGGATTCAAGCAAAATTGAAGTGGTATGTACGACGACCGTCAAATTTTCCTTTGCAAAAATATTAGGCATATCAGAAGGGGAAATATCAGCGCGCGCCGTCGCTCAATATGGTGTAGCTGCAAGCGTTCCGTGGATCGTCCCATTTGTTATACCACAACCGATAGAATTCAATTACGACAATGTTTACGTCATGCGTATGTATGGAGGTGGCGCTTATCCAGTAGGTTATCAGTACCCAAATGATTACAAAACACATTCAGTATACAAAAACTATCCGATTACTGGAACGCCCACAAATATCTATACGACGCTCAAACAAGTTAGTTTAAAGAAAGATGCCAGCACCACCAGCAATACCGTGACGACGATTCCAATTAATAAAGCGGTCACTTATAACTTCGCCAAAAGAGTGGGCACATCTGGAAGCGAAGTAACCTGGTACAATGTCACATACAGTGGTTATACAGGGTACATTAAAGCGATAGACGTCAAAGAAAAAACATTGGATTCACCTGGCAATATCTATCCGTATCATTTTGATTATATGAATGTACACATAAAAAATGAAAGTAATTTCAATAATTACATTAAATGGCTTGAAAATGGTTATCACGATACCTTTAGTGTAGATGAAGACATGTACTATTATGCGCCTTCAAGCGGTGGTAAAGCTTCTGTCGATGCATTTTATAAGCGTATCACAAAAGACACAAACACGGATTACACAAAAGCGAAAATTGGGGATGCACGTGTCATATTAATTCCGGTAGTTAATACACTACTTAGTCGTAATACCAGTGATGGAACGCCTATGAAAATTATCGGTTTTACAGCTTTTTATTTACAAGCTGTGCACAAAAATAGTTATGGGACGAGTTTTTGGTTTGAAGGTAGATTTCTTGAAGATTTGAAAGTGGAATCTAGCAACATCACCAATGATCCAAATTCCGATTTTGGATTGAGAATTATGAAATTAGTTGAATAGAAATGATAAATGACAAATAATAAAAGGAGCTATCCAGAGGTGCGTAGGCACCTTGAGATAGCTCCTTTTTAAGGCATGTTAACTATTCTTTAACTTAGATCGTCCATTGATTGTGAACAACACCGACCAATTTCCAGTTGCCTGAGACATTCTCGAACACGAGAATTAAACTCGTCCAATCCATGCCGTCATATTGAGTGTCAAAACCTGTAAAGTGGAATTCTACAAATGAAGCGGTTGGATAAATCGTCGTAATGTTGTTCGTTGTATTTCCAGTGCCAATAAAAGTGTTTACACCGACTAGATCTGGATTGACATAATCTTCATCATAGACGAAATTATCAAGATAATCGGCGAATGTGTAATTGATTGGATCGCCAGAGCCATCGAAAGCGCCCCATGTGTAGGCCGTCGGGTCAGTTATGAGCGCTGCAAATGCGGTGGAGGGGTAACTCAAATCCACGGCAGGATCTACATAACTATAAGGCGTAAAACGCACCCCCAAGGTCGGATGTACATAGCTGGAAAACACCGTCATATCTTGATCGGCAAGGGACTGTGCAACATCGAGCGCTGCACCTAGTAAAGTTGTTGACGCTGATGAACTAGATGAAAGCGACTCAATTTGAAGTTTGAGCGTTGTATTTTCTAGCTCTGCTGCTGTTTTGGCAAGTTCAATGGTTTGTATTTGTGTCAATTGTTCAGCAACTTTAGTTTCCAAAGCGGTTAAGGCTTCTTTATCTGCTGAATTGTCAGGCGCTTCCTGACTGCATCCAAATAGTAATACAGTCGTCAATAGAAGCAATAGTATCAGTTTTAATTTTTTATGCATCATATAATCACCTCATTATATTTATACCATTATAAAATAAATTTAATAATATATTTTATAAAATATTTAGATGACATTGTACTTGTCACTCTGTCGATTTTATGGCATAATGATAAAAGATTCATGCGAGATTAACTCAGAGGTAGAGTACTTCCTTGACGTGGAAGGAGTCGTGGGTTCGAATCCCTCATCTCGCACCATTTTAGCTAAGAACTTTTGTTCTTAGCTTTTTTATTTAAGAAGGTGGATTAAACCGATTTTTTGGGGTAAACTAAGAGTAGGCCATTAGGGATTCGGTCAATTTTCGGAGAGGTGTATAGCCGTATGAAAAAAGAAGATTATTCAAACCATGTTCAATTTGGAGAATTAGGTCTCATCATCATGGACAATTGTGAAGCAATTGGAAAATGTATTGATGATCATTTGTTAGAAGTCAGACGGACGTCACTTGAAGTGGATATCTATCTACCTGAGACGTTTATCATCAAGAAAAAAGAAGTGCGTTTTTCCAATGGCGAAGGTAAAATTTTCTTGGAAGAATCTGTAAGAGGCAAAGATATCTACCTCATCACGGATATAGGAAATTATAACTTGTCTTATACGATGTTTGGCTACGAAAACAAAAAAAGTCCCGATGATCACCTTCAGGACGTTAAACGCGTATTGTCTGCGATGGCAGGCAAGGCAAGACGCATTACACTTTTGATGCCGCTACTCTATGCATCTAGACAACACAGCCGTAAAGGCAGAGAGTCTCTTGACTGCGCAATGGCGCTTCAAGAACTTGAGAAACTAGGCGTTACGGATATCTTAACTTTCGACGCGCACGATCCAACGATTCAAAATGCAGTACCACTCATCTCTTTCGAGAATTTATATCCGACACTGGATATCGTCAAACGCTTTATATCAGATGAAAAAAAGTTGTTTAAAGAGCCATCGAAAATGTTGATAATCAGTCCCGATACGGGTGCTATGGACAGAGCGGTTTATTATTCAGGTGTTCTGGGTTTTGATATCGGCTTATTTTATAAGCGAAGGGACCATACCATCATCGTTAAAGGCAAGAACCCTATCGTTCAACATGAATATATCGGTAAAGACGTCAAAGATTGCAATATTCTTATCGTAGATGATATGATCGCTTCTGGAGAATCTGTGTTCGATATCGTCACGGAACTAAAAAAACGCGCCTGTAAAAAGATTTTTGTCGCGACGACTTTTGCACTCTTTACGGAAGGTATCGAAAAATTCAATAGTTTTTACGACCGTGGACTCATCGATGGTATTTTTACAACAAATTTATCCTATGTTCCTGAAGCAGCGAGACAGGCCCCTTGGTTTGCCGAAGTGGATATGTCCGATTTTATCGCGAGAATCATCAACCGTTTAAATTACGATTTGTCTATTAGCGACTTGATCGACTCCAGCAAGACAATCAGGGATTTGATGAAGCTGACTCAAAAGGGATAAGTTCTATGATGCACGTTGTCGTATCATCTTTAATCGGATCACTTTGCGTAAAGAGCCCGTGAATGTCTTTGGCATCATGTATTGAAAGTAGAGAATCGCTCAATAGTTTGAGTGCCTGATCCAAGGTCTGATCACAATTTTCATACAAACCATCTGTGAAAGTAATCAACTTGGATATCGTATCAAGAGGAAGTGTTTCCACTCTGAACACATCGTAGTCAATGATCCCGAGAATCATGTTGTTGGATGCAAGATAATTGATAGAATCGTCTTTGTGTTGCAAAATGAGATTCGGGTGACCTGCGTTGATATATTTGAGCGTATTGTACTTAAAGTCAATTTCGACAAATATGCCAGTTACGTATTGCGCAAAGTCGTTGTCTTCTTGATTGATATGACAAAGCATTTTGTTGATTTGATGGACGTTTTCTTCAAATTTTAGATACCCCACGTGGTCATCGAACATCTGCGAGATGGTTAGTGCAACAAATGCAGAGGAAACACCGTGTCCCATGACATCAATGATTGCATAGTAATATTTGGTTGGCAGGGTTTGTTTAAAATAGATAAAATCACCACCTATTTCGTTGAATTCCTTTAGGTAATAATCAAAAGATAAAAGTGTGTCTTTGTGTACTACAGGTAAAAAAGTGCCTAAAACTTTTTTGGCGATTTTGATCTCTTTTGACAGCTCTGCGAGCAGCATTTTTTCTCTTGTGATATTGCGTCCGATTTTGAGGTATTTTTCGATTGAACCATGTGCATTAAATATAGGTGTAATTGTGGCTTCCTCGTAAAAAAGATGAGCGCTCTTGCTTTTGTTGATGAAAACCCCTTCCCAAACTTTACCTTGTGTAATCGTATCCCACAAATTTGTGTAAAATGACTCAGGATAATAATCTGTCTTGATGAGGCGAGGCGATTGCTCAATGAGGTCCTCTTTTTTATACTCAGTCAGCATCACGAAATAGGGATTGGCATACTGAATATTGCCTTTTTTATCGGTTATAACGATAGAATTTTGTGCACTGTTGAAGAGGTTATCTAATAAAATATTCTCGTTTGTAAGTATTTCAAATTTAATATAGTCCTTTAACGCAACTTCCAGTTCACTGAAAAAGTAGTCTTTTCTCATTAAAAGATGGATGCCATGATCGTGCAATATGGCGTAGCTTGATGGGTCATTTGGTACGTCAAGAATGATGATCGTTTTGAATGACTCACGAATCGTTTGAAGTGCCTGTTGCTCAAAGTTGATTTTATCATAAGCAATAATAAGCAGGTTGTAGACGAAGTTTGGTTTCTCAAATGCGGTTGAAACGTTTGTAATTGGTTCGCAAACATTTGTAAAAGCTTCGATGACACCTAAAATGGGGGCATATTTGTCTGGTGTAGCAACGATATCTATATAGAGCGAAAATCGCCTGAACATGCTGTCCTCCTTGGATAGAAACGAGTAGTGTGTTATCTTTTGATAATTTTGTTTTTAACTTGCTTTTTCTGAAAAGTCTTTTTTTTCATAATAGAGTACCCGAAAGTGCCCAGTTGTTCACCGAGTGCATAATAGGCACCGTGTGCGTAGCTTATCGGTTCTGCGAGATCTAATCTAAATTTACCTGTTTCATCTATAAGCGTGCCATCTACCGTGATGCCTAATACTTTTGCTAAAAACATATCGTGCGATCCGAGTTCAATGATCTGAGTCACCTGACATTCGATGCTTACCGGTGACTCTTCAATCATGGGTGCTTTGATAAATGTACCAGGCGATGCAGTAAGACCAAGTGTTTCGAATTTATTGAAATCCCTGCCTGATTTGACGCCGCAAAAATCGGTGGCCTTTACAAGTTTTTTGGTGGTCAGATTAATGACAAATTCTCCAGAGTCCTTAATCAATTGATGGGAATGTCTTTCTTTTCTTATGGATATATAAGTCATGGCGGGATCGGTGCAAATGGTGCCAGTCCATGCAATCGTAATGATATTCGGTGCTTCCATTGTGCCACAAGAAACCATGACCGCAGGAACAGGATAAACCATGGTTCCAGGTTTCCAAAGTTGTTTACTCATGAACCCTCCCTTGAATGCATTTGTCTGTTAAAGTATACCAAGAATCGCCTTTTATTAAAAGTTAATATTGCGGTGACGTGTAATCATAGAAAAAAGGGGTAATATTTAATTAAGGGTATCAATAAATAAGAGGAGGTTTTGCTTATGAAAATTGCGATTCAAACAGGTTTGGGGGAATTGGCTGAAGCATTAAAAGCTAAGGGATACGAGGTCGTGCCGTTTAGATCGAGCGGTCAAGATGTTCGAATCAGTATTTTAAATGATATTGATGCAGAATATGAAGAAATGGATCCTGTCACATTTATGGGTGAACCAGACAATGAAATGGTATTGCTAGATGCTTCTAAACTAAATAAAACTGAAATTTTGGCTTTTGTCGATAAATACATGAAAAACTAAATGGCAACATCTGAAATTCTTCAGTTGAAAAAAGCCGGTGACTGTATTATAATACTGACATTAGGAATATTTCAGCTATGAAGAGAAATAGTAGGATGTGCGACGATAGTAGAGAGCCATTGTTTGGTGAAAAATGGTATGTCAAGTGTTTGAACTCGTCTTGGAGCTGCCTGTGTGAATGCTTTTATTAGCATAGGCCGGTTTGCGCCGTTAAAGCATTGAGTGGATTGCACATGTGCAATCAAATAGAGTGGTATCGCGGGTCCTTCGTCTCTAACGAAGGGCCCTTATTATTTTTTGAAAGGGGAATGGCTATGCAAGAATACAAACACAAAGAGATTGAGAAAAAGTGGCAGGATATATGGGACGAAAAACAGAGCTTTAAAGCGTACAACGATTATTCCAGACCCAAATACTACCCTTTAGTGGAATTCCCATATCCATCCGGTCAAGGTCTACACGTTGGACATCCAAGACCGTATACAGCCCTTGACATCGTAGCTAGAAAGAGAAGAATGGAAGGCTATAACGTCTTATATACCATGGGTTGGGATGCATTTGGCTTGCCGACAGAGAATTATGCCATCAAAAACCATATCCATCCACACAAAGTGACAGAAGATAATGTAGCAAGATTTAAAGCGCAACTTAAGAGTCTTGGGCTCTCATTTGACTGGTCGAGAGAGATTAACACGACAGATCCAAGTTATTATAAATGGACGCAGTGGATCTTTATTAAATTGTTTGAAAATGGCCTCGCTTATAAAAAAGAGATGGACATCAACTGGTGTACGTCTTGTAAAGTTGGCCTTGCCAACGAAGAAGTCGTCGGTGGTGTCTGTGAGCGTTGTGGTGGTGCCGTCGTCAAAAAAGCGAAATCCCAATGGATGTTGAAAATTACAGAATATGCAGACCGATTGATCGATGATCTCGATGGTCTCGATTATATTGAACGCGTTAAAAGCCAACAAAAGAACTGGATTGGAAAATCAATCGGTATGGAAGTCGATTTCCAGACGACGGCAGGTGATGCACTTAAAGTCTATACGACTAGACCAGATACAATTTATGGCGCAACTTACATGGTCATCAGTCCAGATCATCCAATGATCGATGCACATAAAGACGTTATTGAGAATTATGAGGCATTGCTGCAGTATCGAAGTGATTCAAAACTCAAATCGGATTTTGAGAGAACCGAAATGAACAAAGACAAAACAGGTGTTGAAATCAAAGGCATTCAGGCTAAAAATCCCGCATCGGACGCCTTAATTAAAATATTTGTTTCTGATTATGTCCTTATGACATACGGCACTGGTGCCATCATGGCGGTTCCAGGTCATGACACGAGAGACTGGGAATTTGCAAAAGCATTTGATTTGCCAATCCTTGAAGTCGTTTCAGGCGGCAATGTTGAAGAAGCCGCTTATACAGACAATGAAAATGGTATCCTTGTGAATTCTCCAGTCATCAACGGCCTAAAGGTCCCTGAAGCGAAAGAGGCAATCGCTAAGTTTTTGCAAGACAAAGGCATTGGCACAAGTAAGGTCAACTTTAAACTTCGCGACTGGGTATTTTCAAGACAGAGATATTGGGGCGAGCCTATTCCACTTGTAAGCTGTCCAAGCTGTGGTTGGGTGGCACTTCCTGAATCAGAGCTGCCGCTCATGTTGCCAGATGTAGAAAGCTATGAACCGACGGATACTGGCGAATCGCCGCTTTCTACAATGACAGACTGGATTGAGACGACTTGTCCGAAATGTGGCGGTCATGCGCACCGAGAAACCGATACAATGCCTCAATGGGCCGGATCAAGCTGGTATTTCTTAAGATATTGCGACCCAGATAATACTAAAGAATTTGCGAGCATGGATGCCCTAAACTATTGGATGCCAGTGGACTGGTACAATGGCGGTATGGAGCATACGACGCTACACTTACTCTATTCTAGATTCTGGCATAAATTTTTGTTTGACATCGGCGTGGTTAACACCAAAGAGCCGTATAGTAAACGGACATCACACGGCATGATCATGGGCGAAAACAACGAAAAGATGTCAAAATCTAGAGGCAATGTCGTCAATCCTGATGACATCATCATCGAGTCTGGTGCAGATACTTTGAGGCTCTATGAAATGTTCATCGGCGATTTTGAGAAGAGCGTTCCTTGGTCAGACAACAGCGTTAAAGGGTGCAGAAGGTTCTTGGATCGTATTTGGAATCAATCTGAATCCGTCGTCGAAGGCGACGCGTTTTCTCCTGAACTTGAAATCCTCATGAACAAAACTATTAAAAAAGTCTCTGAGGATTATGAGACGCTAAAATTCAACACGGCGATTGCCGCAATGATGGGCTTAATCAACGATTTCAGACGCGCTGGCACAGTCAACCACGCTGAATACAAAACACTTCTGCTTCTTTTGAATCCCGTAGCACCACATATTTCTGAAGAACTTTGGTCGATTATGGGCTATGGCGGCATGATAACAGAGCAGGCTTGGCCAAAATTTGACCCGAATAAAGTTGTGGATGATATCATTGAACTTGCCGTTCAAGTTAATGGCAAAGTAAGAGGCTTAATTTCACTCCCTATCGATGCCACAGTAGAGGTTGCTAAGGCACTCGCCATGGCCGATGAAAAAATCAAAATGTTTCTAGAAGGTAAAACAATTGTAAAAGAAATTTTTGTAGCTGGAAAAATTTATAATATCGTAGTAAAATGAAGATGTAAAGGAAATGAGAATCTATCTCATTAAATGGAGGCAACATGAAAAAAGAGATGATGATTGAAGGGATGACTTGCAATCACTGTAAGATGAGAGTTGAAAAAGCTTTAGGTGAAATTGAAGGCGTAGAAGGCGTCAGTGTGGATCTTGAAGCAAAAAAAGCGACTTTAGAAATCGTCGGTGAAATCAATGACGCAATGCTCAAAGAAGCTGTAGAAGACGCAGGATACGATGTAACATCTATTCATTAATAAAATAGAAATGTCTCAAAGGATGTTAATTTTGGGACATTTTTTATTTTTTGACGTGCTTCATATTTCTTAAAAAATTTTTATCGAATTTTCAATTCTAAATTATGTTGTCATATTTGTGCCATAATCGGTGGTTATACTAAGGGTAACAAAGATTGATTAGGAGGTAATACGATGATGTATGGCAGAGGTTTTTATGGCGCTGGGTCATGTGGCGTTTTTGGTCCTTTAATGATGATTGGGTTCGTTTTGTTGATTGCAATACTTGTCTTTTTTTTATTAAAGGCGAACAAATCAAAAGCAATTGATTCAAATGCAGGCTCCATTTTAAAAGAAAAATTTGCAAAAGGCGAAATCACAGAAGAAGAGTATTTAAGTAAAAAAAATCTATTAGAAAGAAGGTAATTAAATGAAAAAAAGTTTAATAATAGTATTGGTTTTAAGCATGGTAGTGGGTATGGCAAGCTTAGGTAGCTTTGCAGCCGTTCAGAATTATCAAAATGGCGGCGGCATGATGGGCGACAATTATGCAGGACGTGGCAGTATGATGGGCGGCAATTATGCAGGACGTGGTGGCATGATGGGTGGCAATTATTCAGGACGAGGTGGCATGATGGGGTATGGCAATTCACTAGGAAATGCAGGTGTGACTTCAGAAAACGCGATTTCAATGGATGACGCATACAAAGTAGCAAATACCTATCTTGAAAAAGAGGTGTCAACGGACTATACTCTAAATAAAGAGGGCGTTGCGTTTGGCAATTCCTATATGTTTTTTATGCAGTCAAGTGACAAAACAGTAGGCAGACTTAGTGTCAACGCTTTAACAAGTGAGGTTTGGCTTCACAACTGCAGAGCATTATTGCAATAACGAGATGAGGTGAAACGATGGGGTATAATATATTAGTTGTTGAAGACCAAAAGGAAATCAGCAGCATTGTAACAAAATATCTGGAAAAAGAATCCTATGACTTTGATGTCGCAGAAAATGGCTTTATTGCCTTGGACCTTTTTTCAAAAAAGTCGTTTCACCTCGTTTTACTGGATGTTATGATGCCTGGCATTGATGGGTTCGAGGTCCTCATAGAGATCAGGAAAACTTCCAATGTCCCGGTGATTATGCTCACAGCACGGCAGGATGAAATCGATCGGCTCAAAGGGTTTGATCTGGGCGTTGATGATTATGTCGTCAAGCCATTTAGTCCAAGAGAACTTATGAGACGGATCAAAGTCATTTTTAGACGGTTATATAGCGAAAATGAAGACACTATCTATCAGGTAGGGTCTTTTAAACTTTATACAAATGGCATGAAACTTATAAAAAATCAAACGGATATTGACATTACCTCAACTGAATTTCATCTGCTACAGACCTTTATGAAAAACAAGGGAAATGTGCTGACGCGCGAGCAACTCATCCGTTTATCCTTTGGCGATGATTATGAGGGCTATGATCGAAATATTGACAGCTATATAAAAAGGCTAAGGCTCAAAATCGAGGATGATCCTAAAAAACCGGTTGTTCTCGTCTCCAAATACGGTGCAGGTTATATTTTTGGAGGTGACATCAAATGACAATGCGAAAAATTTGGTTAACCATTTTAACGTTGGTGGCCATCATATCTGTTGGGGTCAATACCTTGATTTTGTCTTCATTAACAGACAACTATTTTGTGGATTATCTGACTACTAGTTATGAAAATCATGTCATAGAAATTGTTGAGTACACAAAAAATTCCCTGCTTAAAAAGCCAACCTCTTATGATCAGATGGTTATAGAACTTGAAACGCATTTGGATGATCCTGTCGTACAAATTAAACTTTATAAGCCCACAGGTGAATTGATCATTGATGTTAAAGAGTCTAACCTACGGGGTAATTCAATGATGGGTAAACGGATGATGACAGAGTACCGTGAAGAAGTCGATCAATTTGACGTCATAAGTCAAGGTGAGATTATCGGTATTTTGAATATCACACGCCAAAGTTCCACAGAAAACTCTTTAGTGGCGTTGCTTTTCAAGTCTGAACTTTTAAAAAACAGCTTGATTTCTACTGTGATTGCCTTAATTATCGCATTTTTGATTGGTCTGTTTGTAAGCAGTCGCATGAGTAAAGCGCTAAAAGAGACCGCAGATGTGGCAAGTGCTATTGAACTAGGTGGCAATTTTTCGACTAAGAAGCATTATATTAAGGAAATCAGCCAACTTAGAACCACTCTTGAAGCCTTGAACACCCGGCTAAAGATGAAACAGAAGAGCCGAAAAGTGTTGATCGATCAAATGGTTCATCAGGCGCGAACGCCACTTACGATCTTGAAATTCCATTTAGAGGCTTTAGAGGATGGATTGATTGACTTAAATGATGAAGAGATGACGATTTGTCATACTCAAATGGATGCGTTAAATCACATGATTTCAAATATGAGCGGTCTAATAGATGCTGAAAATGAAGCGGCGCCCCTCAAAATTGAAACGTTTGAATTAAATCAACTATTAAAGCAAATCACACGAGGCTTAAAGACGCAATTTGATAAAAAACGTATCGGACTTGAGATTATCACGCATGAAAAAGTACGCATTGAAACCGATAAAGACAAATTAAGTCAGATCATCTACAATCTTTTGACGAATGCCTATAAGTATACGCATGCAAATGGCAATGTTAAGGTATCCTATGTAGCAACATCTGAGCAAGTGATTTTGACAATAAAAGACACCGGAATTGGCATTGATACAAGAGAACAAGAGCACATATTTAAGGCCTATTATAGAATTGATAACACGGTGGACGTACAAGGCGAAGGCATCGGCTTGTTTGTTGTGAAAGAGCATATAGATGCACTGAACGGTATCATAGAGGTAGAATCCGAACTTGGTAAAGGTACAATTTTTAGAATTAAGTTGCCATTGAAGTTTTGATACCATAAAATCATAACGCCATCAAAAAGAGACAACCCATGTGGATTGTCCCTTTTTTATCTTCAGCGGGTCGTTTCCGCCATATGGGCATTGAATTTGTAGCCTTTGTTCCTGACGGTTAAAATATAATGATGTGTCGGGTCAATCTGCGCCATTTTTTTGCGAAGCCTACTGACGTGTGTCATCAGTGCATTGTAATCGCCTAAACTCTTTTGTCCTGTAATCATTTGAAACAAGTATTCCATATCGAATACATCATTGGGATTCTTAGTAAGTGTATAGAGGATGTTAAACTCCGAATGTGTCAAATCCAATTGCTGGCTTTTTAAAAAAATCTGTTTTGAAAAGGGATCGATACTGAGATGTTTGTATACGATTGCTGTTTGATCATTTTGGTACAGAGATTCAAGGAAATTCTGGTGTCTGTGAAGTGCAGCAATTTTAAGACAGGTAAGTTCTGGGTCTAATGGTAATGAAAGATAGTCATCGGCACCGCTAAGTAAGGATTCTTTTAAGGTTTCATTACAATTGTTATGTTCATAGGCAATGATGTATGTACAGTTAAATAACTTCCGATTGAATCTTTCGCCTACATTTTTTTCCATGGCAAAATTTTGGTTGATATCTAAGGCATTAGCGATCAGAACGTGATTGCGGTAGTCATGTTCTGCGATGTAGTCATTAAACGTTTCGTAACTCTGATAATCGATATCGTACATCGATGAAAAATTGCGTAATGGATCGAAATAATTGAAATCTTGAGCAATTACAATTACCCTGTGATTGGACATAGATGGCCTCTCCTCATTTAGTGAATTTGATTGTATCTGGAACTGCTTTAGTCCAAAGTGCCTAAAAATCGGGACTTTTAGATTAGAAAGATATAATCCTGTTAAAATAGTATATATCAATCGTTAGTAAAATATGTAACCCTTAATAAAATGCAAGAAATTGTAAGATTGGAACAGTAATGGATTTTGAAGTATTTTTGAATTAAGTTTATAACCGTGCGCTTAACTTATAATATACATTATTTACAAAATTTGTGAAGCCTAAGACGTGTGTTTCTTTACCATTTTGAAAATAAAAGGTATAATTTAGTTAGTTACATACTACTTAAGTTAAGGAGGACAATATGGGAAAGAAAGCAATCGAAATTGTAAATTTGGATGTTGAAAAACTAATCCAGATGCTCAACGAGGCACTTGCCGAAGAATGGTTGGCGTATTATCAATATTGGGTGGGTGCGAGAGTCATGGAAGGACCAATGCGAAGTGAGGTAGAACCCGAGCTTCTGCTACATGCGACCCAAGAACTTGCACATGCCACACTTGTCATCGGTAGAATATTACAACTTGGTGGCACGCCAATTTTAGATCCATCAGAGTGGACTAAATATGCGAAGTGCCCCTATGAAGCGCCTGTGGATCCATATATCGAAGAAATATTGAAACAGAACCTTAATGGTGAACGATGTGCGATTCAGCGTTATGAAGGTATAGCGGATTATACCAACGGCAAAGATCATGCAACTTATAATATGGCAATCACTATACTAAATGACGAAATTGAGCATGAACACGATATAGAAGATTTCCTTAGAGACATTGAAAGGCTTAAAGAAGATATCAAAAAATTCAGGTTATAATTTTGAAGCGCAAAAGCTTGGCGGCTTTTGCGTTTTTAATGACAAGACAAAAAGGATGGCACATGGCTAAGATTATCGTCAAAAACAGGCAAAAGAACAACCATAAATACGCGGGAGTAATCTATGTTGCGACAATCATCTTGTCTATTCTATTTATTTATTTTGGCAACCAAATCGCAAGCAAAGATATGACGGCATTTAAAAGTACAGATAAGATGCGAGTTGAAAAGGCGAAAATCACAGAAATTTTGGATATTGTAGAGCAAATAGAAGCGATTGGCGATACAACCGATGTATTGATCAAAGATGTTCTTTTCAAAGCGGAAATCCTCTCGGGCATCGATAAGGGCATTAAAGTTGACGGCGTCCAAAACATCAACAGTTATTTCAAGGTGACACCTAAAGAACTGGTCATTGGCGATAAAATCATCATGTACCAAATGCCTAACGATCAATATAGCACAGACTGGGTATATGGCGAATATATGCGAACGGATGGGTTGATTGGTTTAGGCATCATATTTGCGGTATTGCTCTTACTACTCGGTAGAATGAAAGGCCTACAGACGCTCTTATCTATGACTTTTACAGTTTTGGCAATATTTCTTGTATTCATACCAGCCATCTTATCGGGTTACAATATCTACCTATGGACAATGATTATCTGTTTGTTTGTCACGGTTATGTCGCTGACCATCGTCAGTGGTGTTAATATGAAAACGCTTGCAGCGAGCATCGGTTGTCTCTTTGGCATCGGATTTTCAGCGGGTCTTGTACGCGTAACGGATCAATTTTTAAAACTCACTGGCGTCGTGGACGAAGATTCTATTTATTTGTTGCTCATGAATCCGGATCACCCAATAGACTTGAAAGGTATCTTTTTTGGCGCAATCGTCATCGGTTGTATGGGGGCTCTGCTCGATGTTTCCATGTCAATTGCAGCCGCTTTATATGAAATAAAGGAAAAATATGCAGCCAATACATTTAGTCAAATTGTGAGTTCGGGTATGACGATCGGTAGGGATACCATTGGTACAATGGCGAATACATTAATACTCGCGTACATTGGCAGCTCGTTATCCATCGTGCTTCTTCTCATTACCTATAACCCATCTATGCTAGATTTACTCAACCGAGAGATGGTCGTCATCGAAATCTTGCAGGCAATCATCGGTAGTTTGGGCATCCTTTTAACTGTACCCCTTACATCGATGGCATCGGGGGTATTATTTGCAAGAGGTGCAGATAGTAGTCGATTGAAAAATAGAGTCTAGTTTTAGACTAGAAATATCACATAGAGACACTTAATTATATTACAATCGCATTACAATTATATTACAATGCAAATGATAATGATTATCACCTAATCAAATTGGATATATACTTCGCATAACGAAGTTTATTCCATATGACATATACAAATGATTAGGAGGCTAATATGAAAGTTACATTACCGGAACTTAAATTTCCTACAAATGCTCTTGAGCCAGCAATAGATCAAAAGACGATGGAAATTCACCATCAGAAGCATCACGGCGCATACATCACAAATTTAAACAATGCTTTAGAGGGTTTGGAAACGTTTGACACTTGGTCAATTGAAGACATACTCGAAAATTTAGATAAAATACCTGAAAGCCTTAGGGCAACTGTGAAAAATAACGGTGGCGGACACTACAACCACACGCTCTTCTGGGAAAGCTTATCACCGGGTGGTAAACCGATGAGTGACGCATTCAAAATGCGATTAGAAGCGACGTTTGGTTCCCTTCACTCATTTAGAGATGCTTTCAAAGAGGTAGCACTTAAGCGATTTGGCAGTGGCTGGGCTTGGCTTGTGTTAGATGATGAAACGCTAAAAATCATCAGCACGCCAAATCAGGATGCGCCAATTTCAGAAGGATTTAAAGAACTTTTAGGACTAGACGTTTGGGAGCATGCCTATTATCTTAACTATCAGAATAGACGTGCGGATTATGTTGAGGCATTCTGGAGTATTGTTGACTGGGAAGTCGTTGAATCGAGAATATAGAATTATAAAACATACAATTTAAATGAGGCTCAGAAAAAACTCAAATTTTTTTTCTGGGCTTTTTTAGTATAAAAATTTAAGGATTCTTTATGTCTAGTAGGTTATTTGTTATAATAAGTAAAAGATTGCATAAGGAGGGCGTATGAAATTTGTAAACTGGAACGTCAATGGCATAAGAGCATGTTTGAACAAGGGCTTCTTAGAATTTTTTAATCAAGTAGATGCAGATTTTTTCTGCCTTCAAGAAATCAAATTATCAGAAGGTCAGCTTGAACTGGATTTGGGTGGCTATTATCAGTTTTGGAACTATGCCGTCAAAAAGGGATATTCAGGTACGGCAATTTTTACCAAACACGTACCAATGAGTCAATTAAATGGTATTGGAATAGAAGAACATGATCAAGAAGGGCGTGTCATCACCCTTGAATATGAGGATTTTTATCTAGTGACTGTTTATACGCCTAATTCTAAGAGCGAACTGGAAAGATTGCCATATCGGATGGAATGGGAAGATGATTTTAGAGCGTATCTAAAGAAATTAGAGCTTAAAAAACCCGTCATAGTCTGTGGCGATTTGAATGTTGCACATAAAGAAATCGATATAAAAAATGCAAAAACCAATCAAAGGAGTGCAGGTTTTACACTAGAAGAACGCGGTAAGATGACCGAACTCATCGAGTCGGGATTTGTAGATACTTTTAGATATTTTTATCCAGATCTTAAAGATGCCTATACCTGGTGGTCCTACTTTGGAAAGGCAAGAGAGAAAAATGTGGGGTGGCGAATTGATTATTTTCTGACTTCAGAAGCATTGATTCCTAGATATGTTGGCGCAAGTATCGAGCCACATGTCATGGGGAGTGATCACTGTCCAGTGTCTTTTGAACTAAAATAGTTGGTATCGATTTTGCATATAACTATAGGTATCAAATACAAAGGATGTGAGGTTTTTGGGAAGTATATTTAATTGTCTTAGAGAAAATCAAACTGTCATTGAGGAATTGACCAATGCAATAGTGATTATCGATAAAAATGGTATCGTAAACAACGTCAATGCACGGGCACTTGAATTGCTTGGTGTCACTGCTGAATATGCTGTTGGACGACATATGCAGGAAGTATATCCCGAATCTAAACTGATACAAACGATTATAATTGGCGAAACGCAGAGAGACATCAAATTGAAAATTCGCGATAAATACTGTATTGCTTCACGCGTTCCTTTATTCACGGATGGTGAGATTGTTGGCGCAATGTCAATTTTCGATGATGTTACGAGAATTGAACAACTCAGTACCCGCATTGAAGCAGACAAAAATGAAATGTCTATCCTTAAAACAATCTTAGAACTCGCCTATGATGGTATTCTAGTCGTCGATGTTGATGGCTATATCACGATGATTTCAGAAGCTTATAAGAAGTTTTTGAACATCGAATTTGCAGAGGTCATTGGCAAACACGTAACTGAAGTGATTGAAAATACACGCATGCATATCGTTGCTCAAACGGGCGTGCCAGAAGTAAACGATTTTCAAGAAATTAGGGGCGATTATATGGTTGCTACGAGAATGCCGTATTACGTCAATGGGAAAATAGCTGGTGCAATCGGAAAAGTCATCTTCAGAAATGTTTCGGAGCTACAAAACATAAACAAAAAATTCGCGCGCGTCGAAAAGGAAATCAAGAATCTTAAGTCGGAAATAAGTAGTTTGCATAAGGCAAAATATAGCCTGGATCAAATTATTTCTAACAATGATGAAATCGTTAAACTTAAAAAATATGTCAATAAACTCGCCCATTCAAAATCAAGTGTCCTCATTCAAGGGGAGAGTGGCACCGGTAAAGAGCTCTTTGCCCATGCCATTCACTTATCAAGTAACAGACGCGATATGCCTTTTGTCAAAGTTAATTGTGCAGCAATTCCGGAAAATTTATTGGAATCAGAACTTTTTGGCTATGAAAAGGGCTCTTTTACTGGCGCGGATAAAAATGGACGCATTGGAAAGTTTGAACTCGCGGATCAAGGCACTATATTTTTGGATGAAATCGGCGATATGCCACTCCAGATGCAAGCTAAAATTCTCAGGGTACTTCAGGAAGGGGAAGTTGAACGCGTGGGTTCGAACTCACCTAAACAAATCGATGTTAGAATCATCGCTGCAACCAATCGCAATTTAAAGGAAATGGTGGATGAAAAATGTTTTAGAGAAGACCTTTATTATAGGCTCAACGTCATAAACCTTGCAGTGCCACCACTCAGAGAACGCAAAGAAGATGTCATCCTACTATCCACGCATTTTATAGATCTCCTCAATCGTGAGAACCATGGAAATGTGCGTGGGTTATCTGAAAAATCACAAATGCAGCTTTCAAATTATGACTGGAAGGGCAATATCAGAGAGCTTAAAAACGTCATAGAGCGCGCGTATAACATTATCGAAGGGGAAGAATTTATTCAGTTATGGCATCTTCCAGCCCATATAAATAACGGTAAAACAGCTTCTAAAAGTGAACCGTTGAAGGATCTCGTGGACACTGCAGAGAAAAAAATCATTTTAGAGCGTTTGATCTCTTTCAGCGGAAATAAAACAAAAACAGCGGCAGATTTGGGAATATCCCGAATGGCGCTGCATAAAAAACTCGAAAAATTTGAAATGAAATAATGAATCCATCACAAATTGTGCGAAAAGTGTAAAAAAAATATTACAATTTCTAAAAATGCCATTATTGTGTAAACAAATCATTACAATACAAGCCGTTAGACAAAACAAGTGTAAGTTTTTGATTACACTTGTTTTCTTTTTAACACTATTTTGTTGCTTGCAGGCCATTAAATTGGCACTTTCAACTGTGGAGGTGGCAAATGTGTGTCCTAAAAGTTGGCACAGGTTTTGCGTATTATTTAATTGAAAGTATCACGACGTTTAGAAAGGATGGTTTTATGATTAAAACACTTAGGAACCCAAGGTATTTCAACACGATTTATCAGGTATTGCTTTTATTTGTCATTGCTCAACAGATCTATTTTCCGCAAAGCTACAAGTATGTGCATCTGGCATTGGTGTTCATTCGCATGTTGCTCTCTGAGGTATATGTGATCGATTTCCGTTATTTAAAGCATGAGCAGTATTTTGTAATGGCAATTGTGGTTACCTCGATTGTTTCCATCATGGAAGGCATTTTTTCAATTCCAATGGGATTTCTTTATTTGATTAGCTTAGGTGCAGCAGTCGTCATAATGAGTACTTTTATAAAGACTATGATTGACGATTCAAACAACACAGCGGCAGCAAAGAAATTTCATACCAAACATATTCAAATGCTGAAGAAAAGCAGGACTTTCACAAACGGCATTCTCTATGTGCTACTGGGAATAAACGCGTTGATACTTCTTTTTACGATTTATGAAATGATTAAACTATTAAGTTAGGGGGACACACAAATGTTAGGTGTATTGGCAATTATTTTAACACTTTTCGCACTCATGTATTTGGCTTACCGCGGTATCACTGTACTGGTGCTCGCACCAATTCTTGCGATGCTCGCAGCGATGATGTCTGGAGAAATACCGGCACTCTACGCATTATCAAGCGTCTTTATGCCTGCAGCGGCAGGCTATATCAAAGCATACTTTCCAGTTTTCTTGGCAGGTGCTGTATTTGGTAAATTGATGGGCGTTACAGGGGCGGCGACATCAATTGCACATTTTATTTCAGAAAAATTTGGTAAAAAGCATGCGATTGCGGCAGTTATCGTTGCAACAAGTTTACTGACATACGGTGGTGTTTCACTTTTCGTCGTTGTATTCGCAATCTATCCAATTGGCGCAATGCTTTATAGAGATGCCAATATTCCGAAACGTCTGCTTCCAGCAGCGATTGCACTTGGTGCCTTTACATTTACGATGACGGCAATGCCAGGGTCACCGCAATACCTCAATACAATGCCAACAAAATATTTCGGTACAGATATCTATGCTGGTTTCTGGCTTGGTATCATCGGTAGTGCTTGTATGTTCTTCGGCGGTTTATGGTGGTTGAACAGACGCGCTAAAAAACTCGCTTTATTAGGTGAAGGCTATGGCGAACATGAAAATGAAGGCTTGCATACGAGTTTCGACAATTTGCCTAAGTTTTGGTTATCTATTTTGCCAATCATCATTGTATTTGTCGTTAACTATGTGTTGACAAATTGGTATTTCAAATTACCTTCGGTACTCGCAAGATACACAGCATATGATGAAAAAGCAACAATCGACGGCACATGGGCAGTTATTGTTGGTCTTTCTGTAGCAATTGTATTTGTCCTAATCGTCATGAGAAAATATCTTAAAAATACGAACCAAGTTATCTTTGAAGGCGCTGTTGGTTCATTACTACCAATCTTCAATACGGGTTCTGAAGTTGGTTACGGCGGCGTTATTAAAGCACTTGCTGCGTTTGCAACCGTTAAAGGTGCAATTGTCGCTATGGCGATTCCTTCAGTATTTAAAGTTGCGTTTTCTACAACGCTTCTTGCTGGTATCGTTGGTTCATCTTCAGGTGGTACGGCAATTGCGCTTGAAGTTTTAGCGCCTGAGTTCTTAGCGATGAATATTAATCCACAAGCGCTTCATAGAATTATGTTGATAGCTGCAGGCGGACTCGACTCACTACCGCATTGTGGCGCCGTTATTACCCTCTTATCAGTTTGTAAAATCAACCATAAACAAGGCTACCTCGATATCGCCATGTTGACTGTTGTCATTCCTATGATCACTGTTGTCATCGTTTGTCTAGCTTATCTTGTATTTGGTATCGTCTAATTGTAATAAAATAAAATGAAGGTGGCAGGTTTGGCGACTGCCAAGCTTGCCCATTCTTCTTGAGTTAGATAATAAAGTCGGGATTTATATATAAGATAACAGATGGCACTGTTATCTAAATTTGGAGGGTAGATCATGAATAAGGTGATGACACTTGAAGCGGCAATAGGACTTATTAAAGATGGAAGCACTGTAGCAGTAGGCGGTTTCGTTGGCAATATGCATCCTGAAGCTTTGAGTAGAGGGGTTGAGGAAAGCTATACGCAGGCAGGTCACCCTAAGGACTTGACACTCGTATATGCTGCAGGACAAGGTGATGGCAAAAATAGGGGGCTCAATCATTTTGGTCAAGAAGGTATTGTTAAGCGCGTAGTAGGTGGACACTGGGGACTCGCTCCGAAACTTGGAAAGCTAGCACTAGATGAAAAATTAGAAGCTTACAATTTTCCACAAGGGGTTATATCACACTTGTTTAGAGAGATAGCTGGTAAGAAACCAGGCGTTATAACAAAAGTGGGGCTCAAAACATTTGTCGATCCAAGACTTGAAGGTGGTAAAATCAATAAATCGGCGAAAGACGATTTGGTAGAACTCATCACACTAGGTGGCGAAGAATGGTTATATTACAAAACATTTCCGATTAATGTCGCTTTTATCCGAGGCACTTATGCCGATTCAGCAGGCAATTGTACATTTGAAAAAGAAGCACTCAGTCTTGAGATGCTTTCAATTGCACAAGCGGCTAAAAATTCTGGCGGTATCGTGATCCTTCAAGTAGAAAAAGTGGTCGCAGAGGGAACACTGAACTACAAAATGGTGAAAATCCCTGGAATTTATGTAGATGCAATCGTCGAAGCTAAGCCTGAAGATCATATGCAGACATTTGCCGAACAATATAACCCTTCGTACAGTCAAGATATCAGAGTGCCTGTTAAAAGTATTTTGCCACTTGATCTTTCTGAAAGAAAACTCAT
>JBBRVO010000022.1:0-27557 GCA_038246775.1 Peptostreptococcales bacterium
AGAGACAATCGTCAAACTCAACAACTCAAATGGTCTTAAGGTAGATGACTTTCATCATTGGATCAGTGATTTAAACAATGATTCACTTGAAAGATCGCTTGCAGAAAGTCAAGTTTTCAATCGATCGATTGCTTCAGTTACAACACATGGTTTCGATTTAGACAGCTATTATGCTACTATTTCCATGAGTTGATTTTAATAAGACCAAATTTAATTGTATAATAAAATTAAACTGTCTGTAAATAATTCAAAAGGAGGTGTACGGTGGATACTATGGAAAGTAAACTTTATGAGGGGTATTATAGAGATTTTATTGAAAAAACACCTTTTATGATTCTCGTTACTGACGAAAATGGTTTATTATTTCATGTAAACGAGGCATGGAAGCGTGTCTTAAACTATCCAGTTGACGTAGAGATGAACCAATCACTATGGCATTTTGTACATCCTTATTCCAGAACGCTCTGCCAAGACAACTTTAGACAAGCAAGTCCAGGTGACTGTTTCGATTTAGAGATTGTTTTTATCGCATCAGATCGTTCGCTTGTTTTTGCTGAAGGTAAGTTCAATTGTTCATACGATGCAATCAATCAACTCAAAATTATAACGGGCATTGTTCAGGATGTCACTGATCAAAATCAGCAGACACTTGAAATTGAGCGCATAAAATATCATCTTGAAGAAAAAATCAACTATTGGAACATGCTACAAAAGGCATATGCGAGTCTGATCAATGAAGAAATGAAGCATTTTGACGACAATATCGTTGAGGTACTGAAACGCTTTGGAAGATTAGTCTATGCGGATAGAGCATTCATCATAGAATACAACTTCAAAAATCAATTCAGTACGATTACTTATGAATGGTGCAATCAAAAGATCACTTCAAAAAAAAATCAATTAACTCAGATCCCGTTTTCTAAAATGGAAGATTGGATTGAGGCGCACGTCTCAGGCGAGTTTTTTTATATTCAAGACGTTCTAAGTTTGCCCAATAAGAACCCTCTCAGAAATTTACTAGAGTCTTATGCGATCATGAGTATGATTGCTGTCCCCATGATTAAAGAGGGTAAATGTTTTGGCTGTGTGGGATTTGACTCCGTTAAGGTTCATCGAACGGAGGCAGAAGTTGAAAAACAAATACTAAGCGATTTGGGGACTTTGTTTTTATATGCCATTAAACGCAGAAAAAAATATATGGATCTTCATGAAAAAGATACCCGTTATCGAAGCTATCTAAAAAATGCCCCAGTAGCGATCGTCATATGTGATAAGGTGGGTAAAATCCAAGAGGTCAATTTGGAGCTTTGCCTACTCAGTGGTTTCACTCAGAAAGAACTTATTGGTAAAAAAATTAAGAAGTTGTTTTCTATGGATTTAACAGAGCATTTAGATGGCTGTTTTCTTCAAGAATTAAATAAGCCGTGCACCGCGGTTTTACTGACTAAAAGTGGAGAAAGTTATGACACAAAAGTTAGCATTTCAAAAGCGAATGCCACTGAATTAGTACTATCAATTGTAAAGATGGAATCAGACTGAAATAATATTGATAAAACATTTTGAGGTGCCTAATGAAAACAAACCGATTTTGGCGTTTCGTTCGTATGACACTTGCAATCGTGTTGGTTATCATATTCGTTGTAACCGTGCCAATCGTCAAGACGGGATATGATATGTATAAAGACGCAACGACGCATACTAGCGTGGTAGATCGCATTGAAAGGCTTAAGGGCGAAGAAAATTACGTTGGCATCGAAGCCATATCAACTGACTTTTTAGAACAAGTCATCGATTCAGAAGATCGACGGTTTTATTCGCATAGTGGCATCAACTTAATTTCAACTTCGCGGGCTATGATTAATAACGTCATGGCGGGTTCAACAGTAGAAGGTGGCAGCAGTATTACGCAACAACTCGCTAAGAACATGTATTTCTCATTTGAGAAAAGATACGAGCGTAAAGTCGCTGAGCTGTTCGTCGCATTTGACATTGAAAAGATAGCGACAAAAGATGAAATACTGGAGATGTACTGCAATATCGCTTATTTTGGTGAGGGCTGCTATGGCATTAGAGCAGCAACTTTACATTATTACGACCTCGAACCGATTGACATTTCAACGGAACAAGCCGCCTCTCTCGTAAAGACTCTGAAAAGCCCCAACTTTTATAATCCTAATATGTAATCTAAAGCGGTGATTATTAAATCGCCGCTTTATTTATGGGTGTGACGCGTTCATTGTGGGATAGTGGGTATATAAATTTCATATAGAAAAGAGGCAATTATGGTGAGATGGACACGCATATTAGGGCTGTTAACCTTAGTACTTTTATTAAATAATCCAAGCTATGGCATAGAAAAACTTGTGCTGTTTGATGAATTGCACACCTTTTCTTCTGACAGGCTATATGAGAAAGCACTCAAATTGGTCAGTACATACCCGTACTTATTGTCATTAGAAGTGATTGGCTATTCTGAAGATCTTAAACCCATCTACGTTATTAAGATGACGAAAGATATCTATAATTACGAAGATGTCGATTATGTTAAAAAAACGCACATCCTTATCGATGGGGGCGTTCACGCGCGAGAAACATTCAATCCAGCCGCTGTTCTTAAGATGGTTGAAGACTATGTGATTGACTACTATGATGATGACTTCTTGCCAAATTATAATGTACGTGATCTGCTAAAAACCAGTGTGCTGCACTTTATTCCCTTAGTGAATCCCGATGGTTTCGATGTTGTGAAGAACGGCATATCCACAATAGATAGTCCAATTCTCAAACAAAATATAAATTTGATCATTCCAAATTTAAGGAATTATCGTCTTAAAGCAAACATCCGTGGCGTTGATATCAACCGTAATTTTGAGGATGTTTATTATAATGTCAAATCGGCTAAATGGGTGGATCAATGGGGTAATAGTGATGTCCTGTGGCCAACTGTGATCCCTGGTGAAGATTATTTCAAGGGCTACGCACCTGCATCTGAAGCAGAGACAAAAGTGCTGATGGCCTATATGCTATCCTATGATTTTAGAGCTTATGTCACCTATCATAGTATGGGACAAGTCATTTATTATTGGATGGATCATCTTGGCCCTGACTATTTGACTACCAATCGAGCGTTTGCCAATATCGCTCAAAAAATAACGCGTTATAAGATGATGGTCCCAGATACCTATGAAGAATTTGGCTATTCCACACATTACTTTGGCAATAATACTATGAAGCCAGCCTTGACTATTGAGACGACGTCATCTTATGATTTTCCAACACCTGTAGCTGATTATTATCAGGATTATTCCGTGAACCGGCTATGGGCAATACCACTTGCGTTTTTAGAAGAAGCAAAACGAATCGGTTACTACGATCACAAGCTATATGTTGACGACCTATATGTAAGGGATTTTGTGAATCTAGACTATGCGGTGGCGCAAGCGGAAAAACTTGATGGGGTTGTCTTCACCTATAAAGGTATTCCAAGTTATCGATTGTCCAAAAGGGTTTCTATAGAAGTAAAGGATGCTTTTACTTTGTCAAGAAGTATCATGGCAGCGGACGGTCGCGTCTATATTGAATTCAGAGAACTATTTGAATCACTCGCTTATGAAATTTCTTGGATTAAAGAGACCAGAGAGTCAACTGCAGTAACTACCAATTCAGCAGTGAGCGTCAATCTTTTAACTTTTGAATCGACCTACTCAATCGATGGTGTGGCAGTTGAACTTCCGACATTGCCTAAGCCAACGCTCTATGAAGGGCGATTGATGATACCGCTGGAATTTATGACCAAAATTATGGGTCTTGAAGCGGATGCTATTAAGGTCATTGAAGGTGTGGGCGTCGTATTTAAAGATTTGTAGAACGCTAAAAACATAATACTATTGGACTGAAAGCCGAATGTTTAGAGAGAATTCTCCATGCATTCGGCTTTTTATCGTTCTTTTTATAGGTGATGATTATAAGCTTTCAACATAATAGATGATGACTTGTGAGGCTTCAAAGCCTAACTTTTGGTAAAGATGAAAGGCAGGGCTGTTTGTGTTGTCTATTTCGATAATGACAGGCTGCTCTTCATTTCTCAAACCAAATAGGACATCCTGAATCAATTCTTTGGCGTAACCTTGCCCTTGAAAGGCTTTTAGAACGGCAACACCGTTGATTGAATAATTGCCGTTTTCATTTCCGAGCATCAGCGTACAGATTGGCTTGTAATTGAGTTGGCCGACATAAGCGGTTTGCGTAGGACTCATGAAAGTCGAGGTGATGAACTGAGCAGCGACTTCATAATCGTCTTCAAAAGCGTTCACATTGATTTGAATAATGTTATCAAGATCGCGTTCGTAAGCTTTGCTAACAAGCAGACGGGTTGCACGAGGATGCTCACCGCGGTTTATATATTGTAGTGTATATGCCGTGTGATGGTGTCTAGTGAGAAACGTATCAATGAAAGCCCTTCCTGAAACTGAATCATCGTCACAGACATATAAAATTTGTTTGTAACCATAGTCTTTCAGAATGCGTTTCGCTTCTCTGACAAGTTTTTTTCCAATGCCATGGTGACGATGAGAAGGTGCAACAACCGTAGATAATTCCGCTTCGAACGTATTGACTGCGAAGATACTACAAACCGCAATGATCTGATCGTCGATTTTTTCTATTAACCAACAGGGCATTTCTTTAAAGTTATTAAAATCCGACTGCAGTTGAAGGCACGATGACACTTTGTCAAAATTCTCACATTGCATCATAAACGCTTTAATCTCAAAATTGAGTTCTGGTGTTAATTGATTAAATGACTGCATACAACCTCCTATTTCGAAAGCATATTTGCTTTATTATATGATAGCATGTCTCACATAGTATTTGAGGAAATGTTACAAATATGATAAAATAGTTAATATGAGAAATACGAAAAGGGGGGCCTGATATGATAAAAATAATTGCCGATTCCACGTGTGACCTTAGCGATGAACTGATTGAACGTTACAACATTGGTATTGCACCACTCAGTATTATGATTGATGGTAAAACATATCAAGATCGCATCGATATCAATTCCGACATGTTCTTTGCGAAAATCACCGAATATAAAAAGCCTCCGACGACTGCGATGCCATCCCCAGCGCTTTTCATTGAACTGTTTGAAGCCGCTTATAATAAAGGAAGCAAAGAGATTTTATGCATCTGCATGTCTAGTAAGACCAGCGGTTCATATCAATCTGCAGAAATCGCAAAAGAGTATTTCATTGAAGAACATGCCGTCAAAGATTATAAAATTCATGTTGTAGACAGTACATCC
Organism: Peptostreptococcales bacterium; assembly: GCA_038246775.1. Lineage (GTDB taxonomy): Bacteria > Bacillota > Clostridia > Peptostreptococcales > Acidaminobacteraceae > Fusibacter_C. The sequence goes on from JBBRVO010000022.1 coordinate 5,306, forward strand.
ATGAGCCACGGCAGTGGATGGCTGATTATAAAGAGCGCGAGAATGATTGAGAATGGTGCAACTTTTGAGGAAGTGGTCGCGTATAATGAAACCAATAAGCGCAATGTGAAACATTTTCTATCTGTGGATGACCTTGACAATCTCGTGCGAAGTGGCCGTTTGAGATATGGCAGCGCTTTGATTGGCAAAATCATGAAAGTTAAACCGATTATGACTATGAAACAAGGAGAAGGGGCTATTGTCAGTAAAGAACGTGGACGAAAAGCCGTTTTGAACCATTATATTAATGCTTTCAATCTACGTGTTGACCTCGATGAAACTGATTTTGTTATAGTGGGCTATACTTCGGATCGATTATATGCTGAAAACCTTGTTAACATGATTAAAACAGAAACGGTATTCAAAGGTGAAATCCTGCTCATGCAAATGGGTGTAGCCGTTGGAACACATGTTGGTCTAGGAGGCATTTCCTTCTACTTTATGGAGAAACCTCACTTAAGAGATGGCATCATGATCAACAATCTAAATAAAATTAAAGAGGCACTTGATAAATAAATACGAATAAACACGAAAAAAATTGATGAAAACAATTAAAAATTAGGACTGTCCAATGAATCGCATTATGGACAGTCTTTTCTTTAACTTAAGATAAAATCACATTAAAATTCTCTGAAAGGCATTTTTTTTTTAAGCAATCATCACTATGACTGTTTGAATCAAGGTATAATGGGTTAATCATATAAAATAATCGAAAAATAATGGGGGTTATTATGACGCTTACGAATTTTATTGAGGTGTATTTGAAATGTTGACCGCTTTTTTTTCACCAACTGGGACAACACAAAAATTAGTAATGAACCTTTCAGAGCATTTGCTTCAAGAGATGAACCTTCAAGGGACGACAGCTAATTTAAAATTTATAGATTTCACCCCTCTGTCGGAAAGGACATTGATGGAAGGGCAGTCAGAGATAACGATCCATCAGGATACGTTATTCATTATTGGGATACCAGTTTATGCTGGAAGGGTGCCCAATATACTATTACCCTATTTGAATCGATTTAAAGGAAACAAAACCAAAGCGGTCATAGTCGCCGTATATGGCAATCGTAATTATGATGATGCACTTATGGAACTTTGGCAACTTCTTAAAGCCAATGGGTTTGATGTAATTGCAGCAGGTGCCTTTATTGGAGAACATTCATTTTCTGAAATTTTGGCAGCGGGAAGACCTGATGCTGATGATTTTTTAAAGTGCGAGTGGTTTGCAAAGAAAATTGCTAAAAAATTGGCGCGTAATGGCAACGATTTATTAGAAATACCGGGAAATTGGCCTCTTAGGCCCTATTATAGACCGATAGATGAGGCGGGTGTATCTTTTGATTTCAAACGGATTAAGCCAATAACGCGGGAAACATGTATCGACTGTGGTCTTTGCGCAAAAGTCTGTCCGATGCAAGCCATTGCATACGAGGACTTTCGAACGATTAAGGGGATATGCATCAAATGTTGTGCCTGTGTAAAGCGGTGTCCAACCGACGCCAAACAATTTGATGACCCAAATTTTGTGGCACATAAACATGAACTTGAAATCAATTTTAGTAGCCGAAGAACGCCAGAACTTTTTCTTTGATAGTGAAGGAGGTATAAATGGAACGCTGTGGATGGGTTAAACCTGATAATGAACACTATGTTGACTACCATGATCATGAATGGGGCGTACCGGTTCACGAGGACCGTCAACTCTTCGAAATGCTGATTTTAGAAGGTGCACAAGCGGGACTTTCGTGGGAGACAATCCTAAAAAAGAGAGCGAGTTATCGTTTGGCTTTCGATTTTTTTGATCCAGTGATTGTTTCAAAATACGCGGAAGAAAAAATTGAGCAATTGATGCAAAATGCTGGCATCGTCAGAAATCGACTCAAAATCAAAGCAACTATAAAAAATGCTAAAGTGTTTATGGAAATACAGGAAGAATTCGGAAGTTTTGATCGGTACTTATGGGACTTTGTGGCTAATAAACAGATTGTGAACACCTTTAAAAGCCTTTCAGAGGTACCCGCAAAAACGGAACTTTCCGATAGAATTTCCAATGACTTAAAGAAAAGAGGCATGAGCTTCATCGGTTCGACGATTATCTATGCCTATTTGCAGGCAATTGGCTTGGTCAACGATCATACGATGAATTGTTTTAGATATCGCGAAGTGATGCTATGAAATTTATAGGGTATTTAAGAGGACTTTCATTGGGATATGCTTTAACTTCGGAAAATAGAGCTTTCGAAGTGAGCCACGTACATGATGTGGCCTACTATTCAGAAAAGTTGGCATTTGAAAGAGGACTTGACCAAAATATTGCACTTGCTATTGCGTACGGTCATGACTTAGGACGTACAAAGCTCGGCGTTGTGGGAAAGAACCACGCGCGGGTAAGTGCCCGTTTTATGAAAGCACTCATGGCGGCCTCCGAATTTGATTTGGAGACACAAGACATGATTGGGTATGCGATTAAAAAACACAATCTCAAAGGAAAATGTCACGTGGACTACGCGGAACTTATCAAAGATGCTGATGCCCTTGCACATCTGGATGAAGGCTTAATCGCTGATGATAACCGCGTTGAAAGGTATCGTACCATCATTTCTAACATGATAGAACTGTCGATTAAAGTGGCACCTCTAGAACTTTGGTGTGAGCAATTTGAAAGCCATCGCATGACTTTTTTGAAGAACATGAGCCACCTTGATTTTTTTAAGAAAGATGCAACGCACTGGATCCATGAACAACGCAAAAATGTTCGAAAGCTACGTAGCATGATTTGGTATTTAAAGATCGGTATCACTGATGATCGATTTGATGATTTGGACAATTTGTTAAAGCTTTTTTTTAGCGATTTGTCAGATGCGCGCATGATTCAGGTTCAAATTGACCATTTGAAAACCATGTCAAATTCACAAAGTAAGCTTTCTGATGATGCAAAACTTCAGATACTCAAAGAAAGATTACAACTTGAATTGGATCGAATTGAAAGCCACTTAACAAGCGGTTTTTATGAGGCATTGATCCGTGTTTTTAGTCAAACATTTGACTTGGCTTCCCAAAAATTTGATGACCCACTAAGAAATCAAAGCCGATGGATTGAGGCCTTCACAAACTATTTGCAAAAAGCGACTGAAACGCACCCCGAAAATTTGAAAGAACTTCATAAGCTGCGTATCCAAGGTAAGAAGTTTAAATATATGAGTGAATTGGGGTTACTTTGCTTCTCAAGTCAAACGGTGGTATCTGTCATCGATGATTTACACGATTACATCGGTACGCTCAATGACCTTGGGGATATGAAAAAAATGAAAAAATGGCAGTCCTTATATGAGGAAACATTGGTCAATCGTGAGATTGAAAAGGTTCGAAAGTGTTGCAAAAGCGAATTGTTTTTCCTTGTGAAATTAGCTCAAATGATAAAAAATAGACACTTACTTATAGGGAGGTTAGTAGATGGCGACACTAGGACTTGATATAGGCGGTACAAAAATACTCGGTATCCTCTATGATGAAAAAGGATTGGAAATTGCACGTCAAAAGAGAAAAACAAAGGCAGCGGAAGGTCTAGAAGTAACGATGAATCAAGTTTATAAAGTGATTGATGAACTCATTAAAGCCTCAAATAGCCCTCTTGATGGCATAGGCGTAGGCGTTCCTGGTCTGGTAGATGTAGCAGGCACTATACTTTTTTCGCCCAATATACCCTTTAAGGATTTCGAACTTTCCAAGATACTAAAGAAGCGTTATGGTGTCCCAATTTACGTGGGTAACGATGTCAATGTTGCCATGTTCGGTGAATGGAAACACATTGGAAACGAGAGAGTGCACGATGTACTTGGCATGTTCATAGGGACTGGCGTTGGCGGTGCAATCATCCTTAATGGAGAATTGTATCTTGGTCAAGGAAGTGCCGGTGAGTTTGGGCATATGGTCGTCAGTGCGGATGGTGCATATTGTGGCTGTGGTGCACAGGGGTGTTTGGAAGCGTATGCGTCTAAAACGGCCATCCAAAAGTATATCGAAAAGCAACTTGGAAAAGGGAGAACCTCATTATTGACGGAACTTCTCAAAGAAGATGGTGCAGTTCTTAAGAGCTCATCGCTCATAAAAGCATATGACAAAAAAGATCCACTGGCCATAGAAGTTATAGACCGAACGGCAAGGTATTTGGGAATCGCCGTAGGCAGCTTAGTCAATCTATTCCATCCAGATCAGTTCATACTCGGTGGCGGCGTCATGGAAGCGTTAGGCGAGATTCTTCTGGAAAAGACTTTGAACGAAGCACAACAACATGCGATGCCTGGTCTCTTAAAAACAGTTGAATTCAGTCTTTCAGAAATGGGTGATGAGGCAGGTGTTTACGGTGCCTATCAGCTCATAAAAAACAGACGACAATCATAATTATCGCCTTTTGACATTAAAATTGGTATAATGAAAGATATTAAATAATACGAGGGTGACATGACAGATTTTCAAAAGAAAAAATTCATCGATTTAAGCCTTATAGCAGTAGGCATCGTCTTGGTTGGCTTATTTTTAAAAACGCAGTTAACCAATCCAATTATTTTGAACATTGATGAAACAACTGAGTCAAATCAAAGCAATGTGTATCTCACAGGCAATCACCATGCAGATGATGAGGATCTGGGTAATATGGGCGTTGCAGATATAAAGTCGATATCCGTTACTATGGATTCTGCCTATATCGATATGGTTATCGAACTTAGAGAGTTGCCAAAAATGCTTCAAATTCAAGAGAATAGTTACAACTGGTCTATCTATTTCGATATCAATGGTGATGACACAGAACTTGGCGATATCGTCATTGCACATAAAAATGACAGCTCAACATCAGCTGTGATTGACATGGCAGCGGCAAGTGACGAGATTTTTACCACGACGATCAAGCGTTTAAATAAAGGGGAGATAGAGACATTGGGTATTGGGGAATCTGCTGTGGAAGGCAACATGCTCTTAATTCGCATTCCAAACAGTAAAAAACTCGAAATAAATGAAAATACACCTTATAAAGTCATTCTGTCACATCAAATAGATGGTTTGACACAGATGGACGAGATGCCAAATTGAAATTAGTTTGAACCGCCAGCTTTTGGAAATATATATAACATCAGAACTATTAAGGGAGGCGTCTATATGTCAAACATGAGTATGTTATTACCTTTTAGAAAAAAAGGCACATCCATTCAGTATCTCGTCAAACAAGAATTTATTGCAGGTTGGGATCAACACCCAGATCTTTGTGGTATAGCGGTCGCCGCCTTAGATGAACAACTTGATAAAGAGCTTGAGAGTAAAATGAATGCGGAGATGAAAATCACATTCGAGCATGGTGATTTGATTCATCTCGGAGTTTGCGCCATCAAACGCAGTAGCGACCATATTTGCTATCTATATGCACTTGATCTTAGCAAGAGGGTGGAAGGTCCAGAAAAGGATTTAGGAGACTATCTTTGGGTGAGTGATGATAAGATTATGGAGAGCATTGATCCACAGCTGTTGTCATGTTATGCCAAATTGAGATATCTCGTATTTTGATGCATGACACAGCAATTAAAGTTAAAAACTCGGTGCATAGTTATGCGCCGAGTTTTTTTTCGAGTGTTTTATAATCAGGTAAAATACTGCCTATAAGCCGCCAAAAAGAGCGGTCGTGATTGAGATGCGTCATGTGACAAAGCTCGTGTACGACGACATAGTCTATGACTTCAAGTTCTTTGGTAATGAGCATATAGTTGAAAGTGAGTTCTCTCTGAGCGTTGCAGGTACCCCATTTTTTTAAACTTTTTTCAATGGTCATCTTGCGTGGCTTTACTTTGAAATGCGTTAAATAATGGGTAATGCGTTTTTCAATAAAACGCTTGCTTTGTTTGAAGAGGAAAGAGTGAAGCGCCGTATTTAAAAGATCATCCGAATAGGTTGTCGTGGCCTTATTATCTAGATAAAGGACGATGACGCCCTCTTCAAGTGCACATTCAGTTTTGGGTTTTCGCAAATCTGCCAGGTAAATCGACGTTTTTTTTCCAAGGTAATAGCAAGCTTTGTTCGTGTTTATCATCATTTAGTCAGCCTGTGTAAATGGCTTGACGACGATTTCATCTCCAAAGATAACAAATCCATCAAAACCAGCTTTATCAAGCTGTACCAATTGTTTGCCCATCTTTTTCTTGAGTCTGAAGAGCGAAACGACGGCATACTTGTTGCGCAGTTCGATCGCTTGCTTCACAACATCAACAAGTGACTGACTATCGTCATAAAGCAGTGCAATTTTTACATCGGTATTGGTCATCCTATTTTCAGAGAGGAGTAAATCTACAATCCGTTCAAATCCGATTGAAAAACCCACAGCGGGCACATCGATGCCAGATAGTTTACCAATCATCTTGTCATACCTGCCACCGCCAGCGATGGAGTATCCGAGATCGCCATAGGTGATTTCGAAAATAGTGCTGGTATAATAGCCCATGCCGCGTACAAGTGTGTGATCAAATTCAATTTTAAAATCGTCTTCAAGCGCTTTGATGACCGTTATGATTTGACTCATATTTTCATAGCCATCAGGGCTTAATTCTTTGATGCCTTCGAGCCCATATTTAGCAAGGTGATTTGATGTTTCAAGCAGTTTTAAAACCTTTGATTCAGGATACTCTTTTGAAAGCAACTCAGCTTTGACGCCAGATTCACCAACTTTATCAAGCTTATCTAGTGTGATGGCTATATCTGAAAAATCGTCTTCCGAAAAACCAGATCCTAAGACGAGCCCCTTTAAAATGCGTCTATCATTAATTTTAACTGTAAAGTTTTTGAATTCTAGTCGCTTTAGTGTACTTGCAATCGTCTGAATGATTTCGATTTCAGCAAGGTTGCTTTCATCGCCAATGATATCGATATCACATTGTGCAAAAGCTCTGTAGCGTCCCTTTTGTGGACGTTCTGCCCTGAAAACCGTCCCCATTTGTATCGCTTTAAAAATCGTTGGAAGTTCATTGCGATTGTTTGCATAAAACCTAACAAGCGGTAGCGTCAGATCAAATCGCAGGCCATATTCAGCAAGGGAATCCGGGTGCGTCACATTGGCGTTTTTAAGTTTGTCGCCGCGCATCATAATTTTAAAGATGAGCTTTGTATTTTCACCACCGTCACCACCCGTCAAATTATCGATATTCTCGATAAATGACGTTTCAATTTCGGTAAAACCGCTTCTTTTATATTCATCGCGAATGTCCTGCATGACGATTTCGCGCACTTCTTTTTCTCTAGGCAAAAAATCGCGCATGCCCGTAGGGGGTAATGTTGTATACATAATGAACTCCTATCTGTTTGTAAATTTGTTTAATTTGATGATAACAATTATAGCTTAAGTGCTTCGATAATTTCGCGAAGCACTGGGTTTGCATCAGCATATGGAATCTGACACGTACCGACCATCTTGTGGCCACCACCACCATGTTTGAGCATCAAACTGCCGATATCCACGTTACAAGTTCGATTTAAAATGCTATAGCCGCAGGCAATAGAGACATTTTGTTTGAGCTTGCCATCTACAATCCATACAGAGACATTTTGCTCTGGATAGAGGCTGTACACTAAAAACCGGTTGCCTGTATAGATGGTTTCCACATTTCTAAGGTCCGTAAGAATCACGTTGTCTTCTATAATAGTATGTTTAGCCACCATTTCTTTGAAAAGTCGATCTTGTTCATAGTAGAGTATAGCGCGTTCTTTTACGTCCTCGACGGCTAAGATGTCTTCAATCTTCATATTTCTACAATGGTTGATTAGCTCTTCCATCAACTGATAATTGCTGATTTTAAATTCTCTAAACCTGCCAAGGCCGGTTCTTGGATCTGAAATGAAACCGAGCAGAATCCATCCAGTAGGATTTAAGATCTCTTCCCTTGTCAATTGGCCCGAATCGACTTTATCAACCGCTTCAATCATGTCCTTATAGTCTGGGAATCTAACTTCGCCACCATAATATTCGTAGATGATGCGTGCCGCTGAAGGTGCAAGGCGACTTTCCCCTTTAACATTTTGAGACCATCCTAATCTATCGTCTTCAGAAGTGTGATGGTCGAACCACATACCACACCCTGGTACATAAGGCACATTTGCTAAAACATCATTTTCAGTTGGATGAAAAAGACCATCTTGAAGATCTTTTGGATGGACGAAAACCCAAGAATCTATGATGTCAACTTCTTTAAGAAGCATACCACAAATTAAACCGTCGAAATCAGATCGAGTTACTAAACGCATAAAAGCCTCCTTTTGATTCTTCAAAAATTCTGTATAATAGATATATACACTATTCTACCATTCAAAACCTTACAATAACAACAATAAATAATAATATCATCTATTGGAGAACATAAATATGATAAAATCAAACCAATCATTCGATTTTGACTTTGCCATCACGCGTAGTAAGCGCAAAACAGTTAGTTTAATTGTAGAACGCACTGGCGCAATACGCGTGCTTGCCCCTTTAAAATATCCTGAACAGAGCATCATTCAGTTTATCTGCGATAAACAAAATTGGATCAGAAAAAAAATATTGGCTTTAGAAGCCGACACTAAAAATAGACCGACTTTCAAAGAAGGGTCTCATATTGAGTTCATGGGGCACACACTTCGGATCGCCTATCATGTCGTAAAGAAAAAAAGCGATGCATTCATTTGCCTTGCGGATGGCGTCATCCATTATAACAGCTGTGAATTTTCTAGCGAATCCATGCTTGTAGATACCGAACGTTGGTATCGGCAACAGGCGGTCATGCTTTTTCAAGAGAGAGTGGTACATTTAGGTGCCATGATGGATCGCAAGCCAACGAAAATCAGTATTAAAACACAGCACAAAAGGTGGGGGAGTTGCACATCCAAAGGACATATTCTTCTAAATTGGCGGCTGATTTTAGCGCCGATTGAAGTGATAGACTACGTCATCCTGCATGAACTCTGCCACCTATACCATTTGGATCACTCGAAGCGCTTTTGGGATCTCGTTTCTAGTATGGATCCTCACTATGCAGACAAAAGACGTTGGCTTAAGCAACATGGATCGATTATATTATGGCCATATCAGGCATAATGGCTGCTTAGAAGCATATAGTATTAGAAATTCAACTTATTAGAATTGCAACCTTTCACAAGATACGTTACAATAAATTAACAACTAAGTGCTGGAGGGAAAATGAACTTAAATAATCTCAAACATAGAATGCAGGAAGATTTTCATAGCATGGATGATTTGCAGCAGATTTATGAAGAACTAGAAGCGTCTTACCAGCAACTTATTGCGATGTCAGAACAACTGACTCAAGCTGAAAACAAATACGCCATACTGATTCAAAACATGCGAGATATTGTCTGGGTGGCTGATCCCCACGGTGAAATTCTCTATATTAATAATGTCGTCACGGATATTTTGGGCTATGAAATGGAAGAAATGGTAGGAAGAAAACTATACGAATTTATGTGCCCACTTCACGAATATAAAACGGGCTTCTGTAAAGACGTCGTCGCGAAGATGAACGATATTGAATTTGTCAGACAAGAAATGTGGATGCTTCATAAAGATGGCAATACTCGGAAAGTGCTTGAAGTCAATTCCAACCAATTGTTTTATGAAGGTGAACTTATAGAGATTCAAGGTGTCGGACGGGATATAACTGACCGAATACAAAGTGAAAGAAAAATCGCACAAAAAAACCGACAGTTGAATTTTATCAACGAAATCAGTGCATCCATTACGAGCAATTTGTCTCTGAATAATTTAGACCAACTATTAACAGAGACTTGCAAAAACATCGTCACAACAGTGGGGGTTCCTCTTTGCACAATAAGAATTAAGGATGATAAGGGACTTTTGAACTTAAAGGCAGCTTCAGGTAAATATAAAGACCTCGTCAAAGCTAACTCGATTGACGCTTTTGACGGAAAACTCAAAGATGTGATGGTATCTAGGCAACCCTCAGTTTTTTTAAGTACTGAAAAGGTCGATCAACCCGGTCGGGTTTCCGAATTGTTTGAAACGGGCAAGTTGAAAAATTTGTTGGTATTACCACTTAAAACAAACGATGATACAGTTGGCATATTGAGTATAGGTGGCGATATAGCATATGATGGAGACTACACGTCTTTATTTTCTTCGCTTGCGAACAATATCGCTTTTGCCGTAGAAAAATCAAAACTTTATCAAGACCTTAAATCTTTTTATATCAACATCATCATGACACTTGTGGCTGCTATGGAAGCGAAAGATCCCTATACTCAGGGCCATGCGCTTCGCGTTTCGACCTATTCTGTAAAAATCGCAAATGAGCTTGGACTAACGCCCGATGAAATCGAAGATATTGAAATTGCTGGTATCTTACACGACATTGGAAAAATCGGCATCAGTGACGTTATTTTATCAAAGCCTGGCATGCTGACGACCGAAGAATTTGAAATTGTAAAGCTACATCCTTCCATTGGAATGCGTATCCTAGATGCTATTAATATATCTGAGAATATTAAATCAGCGATTTTATACCATCACTTGCGTTTGGATTTAAAAGGCTATCCAGCCGGTCAAAACATTGAATCATTGCCTCTATTTGCAAGGATTGTAGGTGTTGCCGATGCACTTGATGCCATGACGTCCCATAGATCTTATAAAAAAGCGATGTGTGCCAGTGAAGTTGAAGAAGAACTTATGCGTCATGCTGGCACGCAGTTTTGCCCAGACATTGTGGAGGTTGTGATCAAATTGCTCCGTGATAATCGCATTAAGCCACTAGCGAACACCTATAAGTAACACCTATAAGTAACACCTATAAGTAACAGCTATAAGTAACCGCGTAACGTAAGCATGTGCTAACGAAAAATGGTTTAAATTTTAACAAAATGTTATAGTTTAGATTGCGGGTTCACATTGACAATTGATAACGATTATGATAATCTTTATCAATAAGACATGCGTAAATAATTAATGTGAGCTGAAACCATTATCGAAAGTAGGTGGATATATGTTATTGTCAAAAGTTAAGATAGGACAAACGCGTTCTATCATAAAAGTAGATGGAAAAGACAAGATTAAGAAATTTTTATTCAGCTTAGGATGTAGCGAAGGTGAAGAGATTACCTTGATTTCTATTCTTGCGGGCAATTACGTCGTCAATATTAGAGACAGCCGTTTTGCAATTGACGAATCAATGGCCAAGGCGATTGTACTTGCAGATTAAAATAAACGATACCGCTTTAAGCGGTATAAAAAATACTCGGTTGATGATAATGATAATCATTAACTTTCGAAATGCAAAAACGATGAATCAAAACTAGATTCCAGGGGGTAACAAATGAAAATTGCATTGGCAGGTAATCCGAACTCGGGTAAAACTACCATGTTCAACGCTATTACTGGCAAAAAAGAACACGTTGGCAACTGGGCGGGTGTGACGGTTGATAAAAAAGAAGCTGATTTGAAACGAAAATTTAACAAGACGGATAAAAACGTCACAATTATAGATTTACCAGGCGCTTATTCCATCTCACCATATACGGGAGAAGAAGCAATTACAAGGGATTTCATTTTGGAAGATAAACCTGATGTGATTATCAATATTGTTGATGGCGCAAACTTTGAACGCAGTTTGTTTTTTACAACGCAATTGCTTGAACTCAATATTCCAGTTGTTGTGGCACTCAATAAATTTGATATGATCTCTAAAAGAGGAAACGCAATAGATGTAGGTGCACTAAGTGATTTATTGCATTGTCCAGTAATCTCAACGACTGCTACCTTTGCAGAAGGTCTTTCAAAACTCATGCATTCGGCAATTGAGAGGGGGCAATCAATAAAAACCCAACAAACGTTTTCTTTAAATGTGAAGGACACTGAATCATTGGATCAGGCAAGACAGCGTACGATTTCTGAATTGGTAGATAAGATACTCGTCAAAAATCACGATATGAGTCAAATAACCTTATCAGATAAAGTAGATCGTATTGTTGCCCATAAATATATCGGTTTACCGATATTTTTCTTAGTGATGTGGGCCGTATATGCCTTTTCAATAGAGGGGATTGGCGGCTATGTATCCGGCTATTTTAACGATACACTGTTTGGTGCAATCATTCCAAATACTTTAAATGGATTTTTTGAAAGCGTTCAGGTAAACCCCCTGTTACAAGCTTTAATCGTTGATGGTGCCATTGGAGGCGTCGGTGCGGTTATTGGATTTTTGCCACTTATTATGGTGCTTTTTTTCTGTCTGTCATTACTTGAAGATAGTGGGTATATGGCCAGAGTGGCTGTTCTTATGGACCGATATTTTAAAAAAATTGGTCTATCCGGTAAATCCATCATACCGATGATCGTCGGTTCAGGGTGTTCAATCCCGGGCATCATGTCCACTCGAACCATCGAGGATGAAAATGAAAAGAGAATAACGACGATTTTGACACCCTTTGTACCCTGTGGTGCGAAACTGCCAGTCATCACATTGTTTTCAATGGTATTTTTCCCAAATACGAGTTGGGTTGGACCGAGTATGTATATTTTGGCTTTCGTGATGATTATCATTGGGGGCTTACTATTGAGACGATTATTTGTTTGGGAAAGTGCTACTAATTTTATTTTAGAACTACCAGAATATAAAATCCCGAGTCTGAAAAATGCATTTATGCAGATGCTTGACAAAGCAAAGGGGTTTGTTGTTAAAGCCTCTACAATCATTTTGGTGATGAACACTTTGGTTTGGTTTATGCAGGCATATGGTTTTGACTTTCAGCCTGCAGCCGATCAAAATTCAAGTATTTTAGCTGGATTCGGCGGCGTGATTGCACCGATATTCATTCCTCTTGGTATGGTAGGTTGGCAGCTTGCGGCTGCATCGATCACCGGATTCATTGCGAAAGAGAACGTCGTGGCAACATTTGCCGTATTGCTTGCTGTGACGAGTCAGGATGCACTTTTTATGCCAGGTGGTGCTTTGTCACAAATGTTTACACCGGTAACAGCCTACGCATTTCTAGCATTCAACTTATTCACACCGCCATGCTTTGCAGCAATTGCAGCAATGAGAAGCGAAATGGCTGATAAAAAATGGCTGTTTAGAGGGCTTGCATTCCAGCTCAGCGCAGGATTCCTCATCGCATTGTTAATATCACAAATTGGCTCGTTCGTATTTTATGGCGTGCCATCATCAGGACTTGTTCCAGCCCTCTTTGTATTAGTTTTCTATGCAGTTTTACTGACCGTCTTAATCAGGCGTGCAGATCGAAAACGCGTCATTAAAAGAATGGATGTGATATAATGGGTGCCACAATTATCATAGGCTTAATTTTTGCCGTCATACTATTTTTCGCCGGTAGAAAGGCATTTTCTGATTTGAAGAAAGGAAAATGTAGTGGTTGTAGCGGATGTAATGAGAAAAAAAAGTGTAGCCAACCTGAAATCAAACAAATTGAGTTTTAGAGAATTAGGACATGAAGTGTCATGTTATAAAGATTCAGCGCGCAAAAATGCCAAGATATGAAACTATCTTGGCATTTTTTTATGCAATTAAGCAAATGAAGACGGAAAACCGTTTTATTTAATTGGGATTCAACGCATTTGAATTACTAAATTTTTTCTATTTCTTCAACGATCTCACCAGCCACATCTTTTATATCATCGACAAGTACTTCTGCACTTTCAACAACGTCATTCTTTTTTAAGTCATTTTTAGTCGCATTGACTTTGACGATGACTTTTTCTTTGAGTTCTTGGCCTTTAATGATAACGTCACCAACGACTTCATTGGTTTTCTTAGCTACTTTTGTTGCACTCTCTTTAATAAGCTCAGCGCCTTCGTCTACTTTATCTGCAACATCCTGTCTCATTTCTTTTCCAGACTTTGGTGCAGTGAATAATGTAGCGATAGATGAAACAATGCTTCCTATTAAAAGTGCAACGCCAACTTTTTTAACCGTTTCTTTCTTTTGTCTACGCATTTCCGCTTCCCTTTTCTCTTGCAATTTCTTAAATAACATAGTAATCTCCTTTTAATTAAGTATTGTAATTCCATTATACCCAATTTGTTAAGACCTTACACGGTTTTAATTGAATTTTAACTATTATATATGGTTGATATCTGTTAATATTTGAATAGAAACAGCATTTAGCAAAAGAGGAGTAACTATGCAAAAGTTAAATGTCGGCATTTTCAATGATTCTTTTCCACCATTGATCGATGGCGTGGCAAATACAGCGGTTAATTACGCAAGATCTATTCAAAAATTATATGGCAAAGCAGTTGTGGCGACCCCCTGGTATCCGAAGGTGAAAGACAACTACCCATTTAAAGTTTTCAGGTATTCTAGTGCCAACGTCAGCAAGAGAATTGGTTATAGGATGGGAAATCCTTTTAGCCCGATAATGATTAGAAAACTGCAAAAGGAAAATCTAGATATCATCCATACACATAGTCCTTTTACGTCGACAATTCTTGCTCGTGTTTTAAGACGATACACTGGCGCGCCAATCGTTTTCACTTACCATACCAAATTCGATGTGGACATCGAAAAGCGCATTGCACTTAACCCATTAAAAAATGCGTCAATCAAGTTTCTTCTAAATAATATTAATGCATGCAATGAAGTTTGGGTTGTCTCTGAAGGCGCAGGTGAAAATCTCAAGAGCTTGGGCTACGAAGGTGATTATTACCTAATGGAAAATGGTACGGATTTTATTAAAGGAAAAGCAACACAAACAGCTATAGACCAACTGAATGAAAAATATCAACTTTCACCTGATGAAACAGTATTCTTATTTGTCGGTAGAATGATGTGGTATAAAAATATTAAATATATTATCGATGGCTTACACCATGCCAAGCAAAACGGTGGCAAATTTAAAATGCTATTTGTTGGAGAAGGCGTTGATCGACAGGAAATTATGAACTACTCAGAATCAATTGGTTTGACGGATCAGTGTCTATTTACGGGTGCCATTCACGACCGTGAAGATTTACGCACCTATTTTAGTAGAGCGAATCTGTTTTTATTTCCTTCTACGTATGATACAAATGGAATCGTCGTCAAAGAAGCGGCTGCTTGCAGTTGTCCGTCACTGCTTTTGAAAGACAGCTGCGCCTCCGAGGGCATTCTCAATGAAGACACAGGGATAATTATTGAGGAAACAGTGGTGGCTTTAGGAGAAGAAGTTCTTCGTAGCACACTTAACCATGACAGATTACGTTTGATTGGTAATAACGCCGCTGAAAAACTCTATCTTTCTTGGGATGATGCTGTGGGCAAAGCATTTGCTAGGTATGGTGACGTTCTAAAAAAGCAGTTCGCAAACCAAAAGGACGCTTAATAAGACCTGCAAAATAAAAGCTCTAATGTAGGGAAACCCCTACATTAGAGCTATTTTTATGCACAAAAAAACTTTTCTCGGTAACTGGCTACCCTATTTAATGTGAACGTTATTGACGAATGATTCGTCATGCCATTAAACTTAGGTCCTGATAGTTTTGCGCCACACAGTTTCTTGTGTTTTGCTATGATTCCGAAAAGTTTTCTGGTAGCTGGCTACCCTGCAAATCGGTTGATGTTACGAAGCCGTTTAGGCATGTTCTTTAGAGAACAACTCTTCAGTAACATATTAAATGGTTATCCAATCGTTTAGGCCCTATAGCTTTGCGCCTCATAGTTTTCTATGATTTGCTATTAATATTATACCCACTTTGCTTTAAATAAAACAGGTTAACATAAGAAAATTACAATTTTTCAGAGACGTCAACAAATCGGAATGTCTTTACATCAAAATAGCCACGGTCTGTAATTTTGAGTTCTGGAATGACTGGTAATGCTAAAAAGCTTAGCGTCATAAAAGGTTCTAAAGTTTTAGGAATACAAAGGGAGTCAATGGCGATTTGTCTGAGATTGCTCAGTATATCCGTAACGCACTCCATGGATTGAGTTGACATAAGTCCAGCAATTGGGAGTGGCAATGAGCCTTTGATAACGCCGCCAGAAGCGATAGTGATGCCGCCCTGTAATTTGACGATTTCATTGACGGCAAGGGCCATGTCAGCATCATTGTCACCGATGACGATGATATTGTGAGAATCATGGGAAATAGTGGTCGCAATAGCACCACCTTTTATGTGGAAGTTTTCAACCAGACCGATACCGATATTTTTAGTCAAGCCATGGCGCTCAATGACTGCAATTTTGGCAATGTCAAGGTGCTCATTGGTCACAAAGTAATTATCTCGATCGAGATAGACTCTTCTTACAACATGTTCTGTCAAGATAGAACCTGAGGAAATTCTGATGACATGAGCAACGTCGCTTTCAAGTTTAAGTTTAAGCTGTGAGGCAGTTATAGGCGCAATTTTAACGGTGTCTTGAACGTGTGTGCTATCGATTTTAGGCGATACAAACAGTGCTTGCTTGTTTTTCGCAACACAAACGCCTTTTTTGTAGACTTCCAATATTTCAAAAGTATCAAAGTTGTCAAAGACGATCAGATCGGCATCGTATCCCGGTGCGATAGCGCCAATATCCCTTAAATTGTAACACCTTGCTGGATTTATGGTGGCCATTTGAATGGCTGTAATTGGATCGATGCCAAGAGAGATGGCACGTCTGATGTTATAGTCGATGTGCCCGTGAATCAGAATGTCTTCAGGGTGTTTGTCATCTGTACAAAACATACACTGTTGCTTCGTCTGATTGTTGACACCCTTGATGAGGGCGTCGAGATTGCGCGCTGCTGTGCCTTCTCGAATGGCGACATACATACCGAGGCCGATACGCTCTTCCATTTCTTCAATGGTGGTGCATTCATGGTCCGTTCTAATACCGTTGATCATATAGGCATTAAGTGATTTTCCAGTAAGCTCTGGTCCATGGCCATCGATGATCATGCGATCGGCCATTTCTAGCTTCTCAAGGATATCAAGGTTACCCTCGATAACACTGGGATAATCCATCACTTCACCTAGCCCGAGCACTTTTGGGTGGTGTTCCAAAACCGATAGAGCTTCGCGATCGAGTATGGCCCCTGAATTTTCATAAGGCGTTGCTGGAACACAGGAGGGCATCATAAAAAAGCCGTTGAGTTCAGTTTCGGCGGTGGCATCAATCATATACTGAACCCCTGCGATTCCAAGGACATTGGCGATTTCATGCGGATCGGCGATAACCGTTGTTGTGCCACGTGGTACAATTATCCGCGCCATCTGGTCGGGCGTTACCAACGTCGATTCCATATGCATATGTGCATCGATGAGACCTGGTGCCACATATAGGCCTTTCAGATCGATGACCGTTTCGCCCTCGTAAGGGCCAATGCCAATGATTTTGCCATGATCGATAGCGATATCAGAAGCGATGATTTTACCATTAAAAACGTTAATGATTCTACAATTTTTTAAGACGAGAGCAACTGGCCTCTTTCCCGAGGCGAGTTCTGCCCGCAATTTCATTCTTTGTATTTTATCTGACTTGACAATTGGCATCATCGCCACCTTCTTTCATCTTTTTAATAGTATAGCATTTTATATGACTTTCGGAACACAAATTATAATTTGAAGATTTTCTTGCATTTGATTTGAATTAAACTAAATATAACAAAAGGTTTCTTCTATTAATATGCTTTAAACTTTATAGAATTTAGCATAAAAAACATATAAAATAGTGCGAAGAGGTAGAATATCACAAGTCGAAAATGCAAGTTTTAACTATTGAACTTGCATTTGACGGCTAGTGGGACGCTTTTGCATCAAAACCATCCAAAAGTGCGAATTGATGACTATTTTCTGCACAAAGAGCATGCTTCAATATAGTTGTATTGAAACAATAAAAGTGAGTGACAATTGTTATTGTAACTGTTGTTAATAGTGAGATAAACCAAAAATTAAATTGAGAGATTTACGGTTTAAACTATGTCTAAAATGTGAACGCAGTGTAAACGCAACAAAGAATAATTGTTACACAACTGTAATATAAGAGCGTTTTGTTGCGAAAAGTTAATCGTATAAATTAATCCATACGCTCTAAAATGGCTTAAATTTATTGCAAAATTCAAACAATAGGATTATGATAATAGATATTGTTGCACTGATAGATTTGCAGACTAAATTTAAGGGGTGAAAGAATTGGGACGTTTTTTAGTTAAAAGAATTCTGACAATGGTCGTGACATTGTTTGTAATTATCACAATTACATTTATAATGATGCACGCCATCCCAGGTGGACCATTTACTAGGGAAAAAGCATTACCAGAAGCAGTTCTCAATGCATTAAATGAAAAATATCACCTAGACGATCCATTGTGGAAGCAATATGTGGATTATGTTAAAGGCGTGCTTACGTTTAATTTGGGACCATCATTTCAACGCGCAGGCGTTACGGTTAACCAATTGATTAAAGAAGGGTTTCCAGCAACATTAAAAATTGGACTTGCTTCAGTTTTTGTTATTATCATTGTTGGTATTCCGCTTGGTATTATATCCGCACTTAAGCAGAATAAGTGGCAAGACGGATTGGTTATGTTTATAGCCACACTGGGGGTAACAATCCCATCGTTTGTAATGGCAACAGGCATTATTTATATTTTCAGTGCAAAATTAAACGTACTGCCCTCCAATGGATTGACCTCTTGGAAGCATATGATCGGACCGGTTATAGCGCTCTCTGGATTCTCATTGTCTTTCGTTGCGAGATTAACACGTTCTAGTATGCTGGAAGTTTTACAACAAGATTATATTAGAACCGCTAGAGCAAAAGGTTTGTCAAATAACAAAGTTATTTACAAACACGCTCTTAAAAACGCACTTATTCCTGTTGTAACTTATTTAGGACCAATGATTGCGACACTTCTTACTGGCTCTTTCGTTATAGAAAAAGTATTTGCTATTCCAGGAATGGGAAAACACTTCGTTGAAAGTGTAGGCAATAGAGATTATACGGTATTAATGGGCATTACCATATTCTATGCATTATTCTTGATTATTATGGTACTTCTTGTTGACATTTTATACAGCTTTATTGATCCGCGAATTAAAATGGAAGACTAGGGGGATGACATGTCAGAACAAGTGATAAAAAAAGAATTGTGGGATGCTATTCCCAAAGAAAGTAAGGATAAAGAGATACTGTCGCGTCCAAGCATGACTTACTGGCAAGATGCGTGGCGTCGTTTAAAAAAGAATCCATTGGCTATGATTGGGTTAGCCTTTATAATATTTATGGTGCTCACAGCAATCATAGGGCCATATGTCATCGAACACGACTATTCAACACAACAACTAACACTTGCGAACATTCCACCCAAAATTGACATCTATAAAGTAGATGATCAAACTTACTTCTATATGCACAGCGAGTACAAATTGTTCCAAGTTACTGCAGATGGTGAGCTCTTAGATAAAATCAAAGAGACTCAAAATAATGTGGCTGAAAGAAATCGTGTATACACTATCAATGGTAAAGAAGTCATCTTGGATTATAAGTATGGCGCTATGAAAGCCGAAGAAAATCCAGAAGGCATCAAATACAAGCTCCTTATCGATGGCGTTGAAGCAAAAGTTGCCGATCGCGTACAAAACCAATCTTATCTTTTCGGTACAGATGCACTTGGTAGAGATTTATTAGCAAGAGTAATGTACGGCGCTAGAATTTCACTTCTTATCGCATTTGTCGCAACAGTCGTTAACTTCTTCATCGGCGTTTTATACGGTGGTGTTTCGGGTTACTTTGGCGGTCAAGTTGATAACATTATGATGCGTATCGTAGATATTATTAATGTCATTCCACTCCTTTTATATGTTATACTATTATCAGTTATCATCGGTCCTGGACTTAAGTCCATCATTATCGCCCTCGGTTCGGTTTATTGGGTAGGTATGGCGCGTATCGTACGTGGACAAGTACTGAGTTTAAAAGAACAAGAATACGTATTATCAGCTAGAACGTTAGGTGCGAGCTCAATGCGTATCATGATTAGACATTTAATTCCAAATGCCATGGGTCCAATCATCGTCTCAATGACTATGATGATTCCTAGTGCCATTTTTACTGAAGCATTCTTAAGTTTCATCGGTCTTGGTGTTAATGCACCGCTCGCTTCTTGGGGTACTCTTGCAAATGACGCATTGGGTGGACTCAGATCGTATCCTTACCAATTGTTCTATCCTTCTTTAGCGATCTCGTTGACAATGCTTGCATTTAACTTTTTAGGCGACGGACTTAGAGATGCATTAGATCCAAGATTAAGAAAATAAGAGAGGTGTAGACAGTGGCTGATAAATTATTGGTAGTTAAAGATCTAAAGACCTCTTTTTTCACGCATGTTGGTGAAGTTCAAGCGGTTAGAGGTGTAAGTTTTGATTTAAGCGTTGGTGAAGCGTTAGGTATCGTTGGAGAATCTGGAAGTGGTAAAAGTGTTACTTCTATGTCTCTTATGAAGCTTCTTCAATACCCTGGTAAAATTAAAGAAGGTCAAATCCTCTTTGAAGGCATTGATCTTGTTGGAAAAACAGAAAAGGAAATGAGAAAAGTCAGAGGCAATGATATCGCAATGATTTTCCAAGACCCTATGACTTCATTAAATCCTGTATATACAATTGGTAACCAAATCATCGAAGCTATTTTGGAACATCAAAATGTATCGAAACAACAAGCGCGTCAAAAAGCGATTAAAATGTTAGAACTCGTAGGTATTCCTTCACCTGAATCGCGTTTGGGCAACTATCCACATGAATTCAGCGGCGGAATGAGACAACGTGCAATGATCGCTATTGCATTGTCTTGTGAACCTAAGCTGCTAATCGCCGATGAACCGACGACAGCGCTTGACGTTACAATCCAAGCACAAATTCTTGAACTCATGAAAGAGCTTAAAGAAAAAATCAACACGTCAATCATTTTGATTACACATGACCTTGGCGTTGTTGCCGACTTATGTTCGCGCATCATCGTTATGTATGGTGGTTTGATTATGGAAGAGGGTACAGCTAGCCAGATCTTCTATGAACCAAAACACCCATACACCATCGGCTTGTTAAAATCTATTCCTAAGCTTCATAAAAAGGATAAAGAGAGATTGATTCCGATTGACGGTACACCACCTGACCTAGTATTACCTCCGACGGGATGTCCTTTCTATGCGCGTTGTGATTTTGCGATGAAAATTTGTCAAGAGCAGCAACCGCCTTATTTTTCAGCTGGTCCTGGTCACAGATCGATGTGCTGGAGAATGCATGAAGATGCGCCATCAAATGAGCGGTTTTCTAAAGTATTTAATAAGGGGGTAAGTCATGTCTAAGCAATTAAACGAAAATGACGTGCTCTTGGAGGTTAAAAATCTCAAAAAGCACTTCGTTAGTAAATCCGGTTTATTGGGTCAAAATGTAACAAGAGTGCAAGCCGTTGATGGTGTTAGTTTTAAAATTCTCCGCGGTGAAACATTAGGTTTGGTAGGTGAATCTGGTTGTGGCAAATCCACAACAGGCAGAACCATTATCAGATTGTATGATGTTACTGATGGCGAGGTCATCTTTGATGGCGTTAATATTAGTACCATTAGCCAAAGAGAAATGCGCCAATACAGAAAAAAAATTCAGATGATCTTTCAAGATCCTTATGCCTCATTAAATTCTAGGATGACAGTTGGCGACATCATTGGTGAACCACTGGATATTCACAAATTGGCACAAGGCGAAGAAAGACAGAAAATTATATGGAATTTACTTGAGCGCGTTGGTCTCAACAAAGAACATGCAAACAGATACCCGCATGAGTTCTCTGGCGGACAAAGACAACGTATTGGTATTGCAAGAGCACTAGCAGTAAGCCCAGATTTTATCATCTGTGACGAACCTATCTCGGCTCTCGACGTTTCGATTCAAGCACAAGTTGTCAATATGCTTCAAGATTTACAAAAGGAACTGGGTTTGACGTATTTATTCATTGCACATGACTTATCAATGGTTAAACACATTTCTGACAGAATCGGCGTTATGTACCTTGGTAAAATGGTTGAACTTGCAGGATCTGACGAACTTTACGACAATCCAAATCACCCATATACCCAAGCTTTGTTGTCCGCTATTCCAGTTCCAGATCCAGATGTCACTAAAGCCGCGAAGCGTATTGTGCTAGAAGGCGATGTGCCATCTCCAATTAATCCACCTTCAGGGTGTCGTTTTAGAAC
>JBBRVO010000023.1:0-27538 GCA_038246775.1 Peptostreptococcales bacterium
ACAAACGCAGAAGCCAATGAAATAAAATGTCGAAGCTATATGCAGTTTTCAGGGTGCAACCTGAAGATCCAGTGATGATGGCGGAGGGGCCACACCTGTTCCCATACCGAACACAGAAGTAAAGTCCTCCAGCGTCGAGGGTACTTGGCGGGCAGCTGCCTGGGAGAGTAGAACGTTGCTGGTTCCAAAAAAAAAGAAGTTCAATCTTAGGATTGGACTTCTTTTTTTAGCGCGTTACAGCCATAGTTAAAGTATAAAATACATAGTTAAAGCAAAAAATACATATTTAAAACATGTCCCTCCTAGAAAACTGCGTTTTCCCATGTCGGGTGAGAAAAAATGCGGAGCATTTTTCTCATACTTACTTATAACTTTTAAAAAGCGCGTTCTCAAGGATGTTAAATTGTTTGTAATCAGTATCTTCAAGATTTGAAAAGGTTAGACCGACCAATCTTACCGATTTTGATAGTTCCAAATTTTCAAACAAACTATCGAGATTTTCCTTTAGAATTTGATAATCATTGGTGTTGTATTCAAGACTATGGCTTTTGGTAAACTGTTCAAAGTCAAAGTATTTGATTTTAATCGTCAAGGTGCGTGGCATGAGCCCTTTTTCTTCAAGCTTATGCTGGATTCTCGTCAGATATTTCAACAAAATTGCATAGATCTCTGCTCGATTGGACGTATCCACTTCAAAAGTTGTTTCTTTTCCATATGATTTGCGTTCGGCGTACTCTTGAACAGGTCTATTGTCAATGCCGCGAATGCGATCCACAATTTCTTTAGCCCATGATTCGCCTATAATGTTGTTTAAAAGTTCACTAGGATAGTGATAGAGGTCTTCAATTGTAAAAATGCCAATTCGATTGAGCTTCTCACAAGTTTTTTTCCCGAGTCCATGAATTTTTATGATAGGCAGAGGCAATAAAATATTTGGGATATCTTCACTTTTGATTTCAAATATTCCATTAGGTTTGTTCCAGTCCGATGCGAGCTTTGCTAAAAATTTATTGTAAGAAATACCTACGGATATGGTGAGCCCGGTCATCTGATTGACGACTTTTTTGATCTCATGCGCGATGATCCAAGGGTCTGGAAAATCTGTCACATCGATATAGGCTTCATCAATAGAAACCCTTTGCACGCTATCAAAACGAGACTCAATCGTCTCGAATATTTGTTGTGAAAGTTCTGAATACCGCTTCATATTGCCATATACATAGATGCCATTAGGGCATAATTTTTTTGCAACGACAATGCTCATAGCACTTCGAACGCCATATTTTCTGGCTTCATATGAGCAAGTGGAGACAACACTCCGATCCGAATCGCCACCCACAATGACTGGTAGACCTTTGTATTCAGGATGGTCAAGCTGTTCGACAGACGCAAAGAAAGCGTCGATATCAAAATGTATGATTCGCCTTGAATTTGTTGCGTAAGAATCACACACATTGTTGGTATTCATAACAGGACACCCCATTCGTCTTAAAAATATGTAATGCTGCAGTTCACTGTATATAAAAAAGCATCAGAATTAACGGTCAAAAAAACGTACATACGTTCTTTTTTATTATAAACGATATCGGTCTTTCTGTCAAAATTTATGCAAAACGCATAGCTTAAGCCTTTAAAAATTTACTTTAAGAGTGTATTGATTTGTGTTATACTCTGAACATGGAAACGTTACCGAAAACGTTACCGAACATTTTGAATTCGGGGGCGCTTAAAATGAAGAACCTTAATATCAAAGACATTGCAAAATTGGCTGGCGTTGGTGTTAGTACAGTTTCAAGGGTTATCAACCAACATACCGATGTCAAGGAAGAAACACGCAAACACGTATTAGAAGTCATTGAAACCTACAATTTCATACCGAATAATAGTGCGCGCAACTTAAAGCGTTCTGAGTCAATGGATGTCGGCATTCTAATCAAGGGCATGTACAATCCGTTCTTCGCCAAAATGATACAAAATATTGAAAAGAGACTGTCCTATGCAGGTTATTCTGCAATCATTCATTATAATATTGATGACACAAAAGACATCGATGCAGCGTATGAATTTATTATGGAGAAAAAGCTCAAAGGTATTATCTGTCTGGGTGGTGATTTTGATCAGTTGACGAACACTGAAATTGAAAGGTTGAGAGTCCCTTTCATATTGACTTCGACGGAATTTCCACTGACACTAGATAAAAGAATTTTTTCAAGTGTCAATATTGACAATGAGAAGGCAGCTTTCAAAGCAGTTGACTATTTATTTGGAATTGGGCATAGAAAAATCGGACTAATTACCACGGGTGCCGATGACAAATCAGTAGGTACGATAAGGACTGAAGGTTATATCAAAGCTCTAGTGGCGAATGAATTAGGTAAGATGGACAATTATTTTGACGTGGGTGCTTACACATTTGAAACAGGCTACTTAGCAATGAAAAGACTGCTTGATAAAGCAAATGATTTAACGGCTGTCTTTGCGATTTCAGACGTTATGGCAATTGGCGCGGCAAAAGCAATTCATGAGAGTGGACGACGGATTCCAGAAGATATTTCGCTCGTTGGTTTTGACGATATCGACTATGCCGCATACTTCAGTCCGGCTCTGACGACGGTGCATCAGCCTGTTGATGAGATTGCCGATAGCACGGCTGATTTGATGATTTCTATCTTAGATGATGACGGCGTACACAAACATATCGTCTTTGATACAGAACTCATCATGCGTCAGTCATGTAGAAATTTGTGATTGTTTCATTATAAGATGAAGCGTGTGCCACCTTAAAATTGTTAATAGCAAGTAAGGAGAAATAAATGAAAGCATATAGATCTGCTTCCGGTGTTTTGAAGATTAGTTTTGGGTGCATGATACCTACAGAGACAATTAGTGACGATTTATTTGAATCCGTGGAACCGTTGACACTTACTAGCGAGATAGAAAACATAATAAAATTTGAATCATTGACGCAGTCAAATGACAATTTTACAAAATGGCGTTTTAACTTAAAACAGGATGATAGTGTGTTTGGTCTTGGCCAAAGTTTGCGAGGCATGAACAAACGCGGTTTTGTTTATGAAGCATTTTGTACGGATGATCCGAACCACACACCAGATAAACTAGCCTTATATGGCGCGCATAATTTTTTTGTCGTTCAGGGTGAAAAGACATGGGGGCTTTATATTGATTTTGCAGGGCGAATAAAGTACGATGTCGCTTTTAGGGACGTAGATGCACTTGAGATAGAAATTGAAGGTATAAATTTTGATGCCTATTATTTTGAAGGGAACTTCAAAGAAATTGTAAGGGCGTTTAGAAGCTTGATTGGACTAAGTTATACACCACCCAAATGGGCATTTGGCTATCAACAAAGCCGATGGAGCTACGAGGATGATAAAGCGGTTCGAATGGTTGCGGAACTTTTTGATCGATATGATATGCCTTGTGACGCCATTTATCTCGATATCGATTACATGGAACGTTTCAAGGATTTTACAGTTAGTGACGAACGATTCCCAAATTTCCAGAGTTTAATTGATGATCTGAAACATAAGGATATCAAACTTATCCCGATTATCGATGCGGGCGTAAAAATTGAAACGGATTATGAGGTTTACGAAGAAGGCATAAAAAATGACTTTTTTTGTAAAGATAGTGAAGGTAAGCCTTTTGTAGCAGCTGTTTGGCCAGGGAAGGTACATTTTCCAGATGTGCTTAACACGAAGGCGCGACAATGGTTTGGCGATAAATATCACGCACTTATGGACATGGGAATTGAAGGCTTTTGGAATGATATGAATGAACCGGCGATTTTCTATTCTGAACAAGGGTTAAAAGAGGCAATTGCCTTTGTAAAAGACCAGGAAAACAAAAACTTGGACATTTACACCTTCTTTCAGCTAAAGGACAAGATTTTTGGACTATCAAACGCCATAAGAGATTATAAAAGCATGTATCATGACATGGATGGACAACTGGTGAACCACTACGATGTGCACAATCTATATGGTTACAATATGACGCGCGCAGCTGCAGAAGGTTTTAAGCGTTATAATTCTGAAAAGCGTTTCTTTTTATTGACGCGGGCTTCACATATTGGAATGGCAAAACATTCTGGAATTTGGACAGGAGACAACCATTCATGGTGGGAGCATCTAAAACTCAATATTCAGATGATGCCAGGTCTAAATATGGCGGGATTCTTATATACTGGTGCGGATACCGGTGGGTTTGGATGCAATGCAAGTGCGCAGTTAGTCACTAGATGGCTCCAATTCAGCATTTTTTCGCCATTACTAAGAAATCATAGTGCGCTGGGAACACGCAGACAAGAACCTTGGGAATACGACGCGGCCTCACTCACAATCAATCGGGATATTCTAAGGATGCGCTATGCACTCATACCCTATATATACTCAGAGTTTATGAAGGCCAATCTAAATCAAGCGTTACTTTTTGCACCACTTTCTTATGACTATGAGGATGCTAGGTCCAAAGAAGTAGAGGATCAACTTTTATTTGGTGATTCTATCATGCTCGCACCTGTTTACGAGCAAAATGCAAAAGGTAGATGCGTCTATTTACCAGAATCAATGGTCATGTGGCGCATCAAAAACTTTGAAACGCTTGAAAAAAAGCCGTTTGAGCATATATCGGCTGGATATCATCATATACCGCTAGCCATGGATGAATTCCCGATATTCTTGAGACCTGATAAACTGATGGTGGTAACAAAGCCAGAAAATAGGGTTTCAAACCTGGATACGGCGCATTTAATTGTTATCGGATATATTGAAAACAAAGCCGAATATTTATACTATGACGATGATGGTGATACATTCGCTTTTAAGGATGGCAAATTCAAAAAAACGCGCATTACAGTAGAAAAATCAAGCACAAATTTTAACGTTTCAGTTGATACAAACGATTCGGCTCTTGAAACCGTGACGTTTTATCTTATAGATGAGAGTAGTACTTGCCATGTATTGAACCAAAGTTCAAGTACGGCGTCTCCAATACACGTGTAGCGTGTATTTCTTAAAACAAATTTGGTAACGTGTCCAAGGAGGATAATATGAGTAAATATACTGAAGAGATTAAAATTTTTCTGAAATCAGAATTCGGAAAACATCTCGAGAATGCTTCAGAGCAAGAAATTTATTACGCACTTTCCAAAACAATCATGTCGGAACTTGCTGACAATTGGGCGGCAAGCAGAGACGCCTATGCAAAAGAAAAACAGGCGTTTTATTTTTCTGCCGAATTTCTAATGGGTCGTGCACTTGGGAACAATTTGATGAACTTAAATTTATATTACGAAATTGAATCAGAACTCAAAGCATTGGGTATCAAGTTGAATTCACTTGAAGAGATCGAAGAGGATGCAGGTTTAGGTAATGGCGGGTTAGGTAGACTTGCTGCCTGTTTCTTGGATTCAGCCGCGACCATGAACCTACCACTTCAAGGATATGGGATTCGCTATGATTTCGGTATTTTTAAGCAATATTTTGAAAATGGATTCCAAAAGGAAGCTGCCGATTATTGGCAGAAAAATGGGGACCCTTGGTCTATAAGACGCATTGAAGAGGCTGTGACCGTACATTTCGAAGATGGTGATATCCTGGCTGTACCTTATGATATGCCAATTATTGGTTATGGCACAAACAACATCAATACATTGAGACTTTGGAAGTCCGAGCCGATCGTTCCGTTTGATTTCGATGCATTCAATGATCAAGCGTATGATGAATCGCTTACAGAAAAGAATAGAGCGGAGGATATTTCTCGTGTCCTATACCCGAACGATTCAACCAATGAAGGAAAAATTTTGAGATTGAAGCAACAATATTTCTTCGTTTCTGCTTCACTTCAAGAAATTGTAAAAAAATATAAAGTGGCACATGGCAAGCAGTTTGATAATTTCCCAGAATTTGTCTCAGTTCAACTTAACGATACACATCCTGTTGTCGCGATTCCTGAACTCATTAGAATTTTAGTGGACGAAGAGCATGTAACGTTTAAAAAAGCATGGCATATTGCTCAAGAAACGTTTGGTTACACGAACCATACGATATTAAATGAAGCGCTTGAAAAATGGTGGGTTGGTTTTTATAAAGAACTTTTACCTAGAATATACGAAATTATCGACAAATTAGATAAACAATTTGCCCACGAACTCAAAGAACTTGGCTATTCAAAAGAAGCGATCAAACCGATGAGACTCATTCAAGATAACATGATACACATGGCTTATCTTGCAATATACGGGACAAAAGCGACAAACGGTGTTGCCGCGCTTCATACGGATATCTTGAAATCACAAGAGTTGAAAGAATGGTTTGCACTTTATCCGAACCGTTTCCAAAACAAGACTAACGGCATTACGCAGAGACGTTGGCTCCTGTTATCAAATAAAGAACTTTCCGGTTATCTTTCAAACTTGCTAGGAAACGACAAATGGACAACAAATCTTAGCGAACTGCGTAAACTCGAAAAGTATGCTGATGACCATAGTGTTCTTGAACAGTTCCTTGCGATTAAGAAAACAAAAAAAGAACAATTGGCTGAATACATTCTTGAATTTGAAGGCATAAGCATTGATCCAGATTCGATTTTCGATATTCAGATTAAGCGTCTCCACGAATATAAACGCCAGCTTTTAAACGCTTTCCAAATTTTAAATCTATATTTTGACATCAAGGAAAATCCAAGTATCGACATTGTACCAAGAACGTTTATCTTTGGTGCAAAAGCAGCACCGGGTTACTTTAGAGCCAAAGGCATCATCAAGTTCATCAACGAAATCGCTAAGTGCGTCAATTCGGACAAAGATGTCGCAGGTCGCATTAAAGTGGTATTTATATCTAATTATCGCGTTTCGTATGCTGAAAAATTGTTCCCGGCTGCTGATTTGTCGGAACAAATTTCAACAGCGGGTAAAGAAGCTTCAGGAACTGGCAACATGAAATTTATGCTTAACGGCACGCCAACCATAGGCACGCTTGATGGCGCCAATGTGGAAATCGTCGAAGAAGCAGGTCTCGAGAACAACTATATTTTTGGTGCTGAGGTCGATGAACTAGAAGCTATAAAGGATTCCTATAATCCATTTGACATTTACACTGCACATCCAAGGCTCAAAAAAATCATAGATACATTAATTGATGGTACGTTCAGCGATGACGGTACAGGTATGTTTGTTGAACTGCACAATGCACTTTTAAAAGACGCTTCATGGCACAAGGCTGATAACTACTTCATTCTTAAGGATTTTGACAGTTATGTGGACGCTCAAAAACGCGTGGATACCGATTATCGCGACCGTATGAAGTGGGCTAAAAAATGCTGGATGAATATCGTGGGTTCGGGCAAATTCAGTAGTGATAGAACGATTCTAGAATATGCGAAAGACATTTGGAATATTTCACGCATTGATGTATAATGGGTTATGAATTATTCCATTAGGAGGCAGTAATGTACATTGGCATCGATTTAGGTGGCACAAATATCGCCGGAGGGCTTGTAAATGGAGCAGGTGAGATCATAAAAAAACTTTCCGTTCCGACTGGTAGAGAACGGGGTAGCGACGCAGTCATAGAAGATATTTATAACGTCATAGAAATGCTCATAAAAGAGAACACGACCTCCGAAACTGTAAAGGGTATTGGCATTGGGATTCCTGGAATTGCCGATCCACATACGGGTGAAGTGATTGTTTGCGTCAACTTAAGTTGGTACAATGTGCCTCTTAGGGCAAAGTTAAACGAGAAAACACCACTTCCAATCTACATCGACAACGATGCAACGGTTGCTGGTGTCGCAGAATTTCAAGTGTCACAAAAAGGGCGTTATAAAGACGCTGTCATGTTGACGCTTGGAACTGGTGTAGGTGGCGGTATTATCATTGACGGAAAAGTAGTCTCTGGCTATCATGGCATAGGTTCGGAGCTCGGTCATATGATTATTGGTGAGAGCCTTTACACTTGCAATTGTGGCCGCAATGGCTGCTTGGAAACATTTGCTTCTTCTACGGCGATTATACATTATGCAAAATACCTGATTCGAGAAAAGGGTCTTAATTCTGTCATGACAGAGAGGGTTAACGGCGATATAGAGAAAATTTCAGGTGAAATTATTTTTGAAGCTGCAAAAGCTAATGATGCTGTGGCTTGTGAAGTAGTGGAGAGACTCGTCAAATACTTGAGTATCGGCATTATGAATGTCGTCTGCGCCATTGATCCTGAGATCATCGTTCTCGGTGGTGGCATCTCCATGGCAGGTGATTTCTTGCTGAACAAGGTCAATGTAGCTCTTGAGGACCTTAAATATTTCAAGGCGACACCTCATGCAAAAGTGGAGATCGCTAAACTGAAAAACGATGCGGGGATTATCGGTGCAGCCATGTACGCGATGATTCATCACTAATTGAAACTGAACCTGAAACTGAACCTGAAACTGAACGATATGAAATGGAGAATCTTATGCATAAAATAAAATTTGATTTTGATCAAGCAATGATTAAATCACACGAATATGACTATTTAAAGCCGACGATCTCAGCAGCACACAAGCTGCTACATAACGGCAAAGGTGCGGGCAATGATTATATTGGATGGCTCACATACCCTACTGATTTTGACAAAGCTGAATTTGAACGCATCAAGGTAGCTGCAAATAAAATCAACGAAATGGCGGATGTCCTTATCGTCATCGGCATCGGCGGTTCCTATCTTGGTGCAAAAACCGTCATAGATGCTCTCACACACAGTTTCTACAATGAATTGCCAAAAGAAAAAAGAAAAACAGCCAAAATATATTTTGCAGGTCACCAAATTAGCGGTAGCTATTTGACGGACTTGCTAGAAATGATTGAAACGGAATCCGTATGTATTAATGTTATTTCAAAGTCAGGTACGACAACAGAGCCGGCTATTGCTTTTAGAGTGCTTAAAAACGCACTAGAGAAAAAATACGGCGTGGATGGCGCAGTTAAACGCATCTTTGCAACAACCGATGAAAAAAGTGGTGCACTACGTGCTTTGGCTACAAAAAATGGCTATGAAACCTTTGTGATTCCGGCCAATGTGGGCGGCCGTTATTCTGTCATCACCCCTGTTGGGCTCCTACCTATTGCGACAGCAGGCATTGACATCGATGCGTTTATGGAAGGTGCTTTAGATGGCCAAACGGAGTTTGCAGTAGAAAACATTGACAACAACCCGTGCTACCAGTATGCACTTTTGAGAAATGTGCTCTATAACAAGGGCAAAGCGATAGAAGTTCTCGTCAATTATGAACCATCCATGGCGTTCTTAGCGGAATGGTGGATGCAACTTTACGGTGAGAGTGAAGGCAAAGATGGGAAGGGCATTTTCCCAACAAAGATGAATAATACGACGGACTTACATTCTATGGGACAGATGATTCAAGATGGACCTAGACATATTTTTGAAACAGTTATTCGTGTAAGTGCAGTCGACAAAGACATCGTTCTCAGTTTAGAAGAGGACGATTTGGACGGGCTCAACTATCTTGCAGGAAAGACAATGAGCTATGTTAATGAAAATGCTTTCAAAGGGACACTCGAAGCACATATAGATGGTAACGTCCCAAATCTAGTTATTACGATTGAAAAACAGGACGCTTACAACCTTGGAAAACTCATGTATTTCTTTATGAAAGCATGTGGTGTTAGCGGTTACGTTCTTGGCGTCAACCCATTTGACCAACCGGGTGTAGAAGCCTATAAAAAGAACATGTTCAGGTTGTTAGGTAAAAAATAGAATGACTATATCTAGTTAGTACTTATGTCCTACGTTACTATATATGGTGTTAAACGAAGAAAAATCAATACTTTTTTCTTCGTTTTTTTTGTGTTTTTTATCGGTTTTTGTATAGACAGCCCTTATTGATGGTGCTACAATATGTAGGTATCAAGCATATGGATAATACTAAATGTAGTATTTATTTTATAAGAAATTTAGTAATCAAAAGGGGTGTGACATATGAAAGTTGTCAAAAGAGATAGCGCAGTGGTTGAGTTCGAAGTCGGAAAAATCATTAGAGCTATTGAAAAAGCCATGAAAGAAACAACCTTGGGTATCGACAAACCGCTTTGCGAAGCTATCGGAGAACAAATTATCGATGCTTCTGTAAAAAGAGATGTACCAATTTCAGTAGATGAAATCCAAGATCTAGTGGAAAATCTTCTCATGGAAAGTCCGAGAAAAGACGCGGCCAAGAAGTACATAATCTACAGAAATGAAAAAGATGGCACGAGGTTCGTACGTAAAAAAGAAGACCACCGCCTTTTGACAGATGAATTCATCAGCAAGTATAAGCATCTAGATTCTCCAATGAAGCAACTAGGGGATTTCGTCTATTATAGAACGTATTCTAGATGGTTACCAGAAGAAAAAAGAAGAGAGTACTGGTGGGAAACGGTTAGACGTGCCGTGGAATACAACTGTACAATTGCGAAGACAAATCGCTCTGAAGCAGAGGAGCTTTTCGATAATATTTTTCACTTAAGACAATTTTTATCTGGAAGAACATTCTGGGTAGGTGGTACATCAGTTGCTAAGCATTATCCGATGGCTAATTATAACTGCAGCTTTCAGATTATTAACGCATTCAGCGCTTTTAAGGATATCTTTTACCTGTTGATGATTGGATCTGGCGTTGGCGTCAGAATTCTTAAAGAAGACGTGGCACTTCTTCCGAAAGTAAGGACAGATTTCGAGGTGGTTCACAAAGATTATTCCCCACTTCCTAAAAGTGAAAGAGAAGATAACTCAAGCCTTGAATTCTTCTACAACAATACCGTTAAAATAACGATTGGCGATTCAAAAGAGGGCTGGGTTCAGTCACTTGACTTCTTTATGCAACTCATTCATAGCAATGAATACAGAAACATTAAGACGATCATCATCGATTATGATCACGTTAGACCTAAAGGCGAAAAACTCAGAACCTTCGGAGGCACGGCAAGTGGTCATACAAGCCTTAAAAACATGTTCTACAAAATTGATCGCGTCGTAAAAAAAGCCGGACTTCTGAACGAATCTAAACTCGTTAAGCTCAGACCGATTGATTGCCTCGATATCGCAAACGTCATCGGTGAGAACGTGGTTGTCGGCGGCGTTAGAAGAACCGCTGAAATCGTCCTCGTCGATGCTGACGATCAAGAATGTATCGAAGCAAAATCAAAGCTCTATACGATGGAAGATGGCAAGTGGATTGTCAATGAAGAAATACTTCATCGTCAAATGAGCAATAATTCCATTTATTATAAAGAAAAACCAACGAGAGAAAGACTCAAATGGCAACTTGAGCGCATGCGTTATTCAGGAGAACCAGGTTGGGTAAATGAAGTTGCTGGAGCGAAGAGACGTCCAAATTTTAACGGTGTCAACCCATGTGGTGAAATTCTTCTGGACAACAAGGGCTTATGTAATCTTACGACAATCAATGTTTTTGCTTTTGTAGATACTGACAACAAACTCGATGTACAAGGTTTGCTTAAAGCACAAAGACTTTCAGCACGATCAAGCTATAGAATGACCTGTGTTGAACTTGAATTACCACTCTGGAACAACGTTCAACAACGCGACAAGTTGCTCGGTTGTTCACTCACGGGATGGATGGACATGATCAACGCAACGAAGATGACGAAGGACGAGCAAGCTAACTTACTTCGTATGTTGCGAGACGCCGCTAAAAAAGAAGCTGAGATGTACTCTGCAGAACTCGGTGGTCGTGTACCAGTTCTCGTGACAACGGTTAAACCAGAAGGTACTTTGTCACAGCTTCCTGTTGTATCGAGTGGTGTGCATCATTCGCATTCGCCATATTACATCCGTCGTGTTAGAATCAATTCGCACGATCCACTCGTAAAAGTATGTGAAGAACTCGGCTACCCAGTATTACCTGAAGTTGGTCAAGAGTGGGAAACGTGTACGACAAAAGTCGTGGAATTCCCAGTTAAAGCGCCAATTGGTAGAACAAAATACGATGTTACGGCTCTTGAACAACTTGAAACATACAAAATGTTCATGGAAAATTACGTCGACCACAACTGTTCCATCACAGTTTCTGTTAGACCGGACGAATGGGAACTCGTGGAAGAATGGGTTTATGAAAACTGGGATGATACCGTAGCGCTTTCATTCTTGCCTCTTGAAGATAGCTTCTATCAATTGATGCCTTACGAAGCAATTTCTGAGGAAGAGTTCACCAAGCGTTTTGAAGAAATGAAACCTTTTAGACCGTCTCTTATCACAAAATATGAAAAAGAAGAAATTGAATTTGATTTTGGTTCAGATGGTTGTGATACGGGCGCTTGTCCAGTGAGGTAATATATATTTACTGTTAATTAATTAAAAATCGGGGTCGATGCATTGGTTTATTTCAATATATCGGCTCCTTTTGATTATCAAAAATGCCTACAAAGCTGTTTTTTATTGTTTTTTTTATTAATTAGCAGGAAAAAATCAGAATGTATAGAATATTACAAATAATGCAAAAATTCAAATAAATCCAACTTGAGAGGAGAATTTTCGAATGAAAAACTATGCAGTTGACAAAATAAGGAACGTTGCATTCTTAGGACATGGAGGAAGTGGTAAAACGACATTAGCTGAGGCGCTCTTGTTCACGACAAAAGTTACGACGAGAATGGGCAAAGTGGACGATGGCAATACAGTGTCGGATTTTGATAAAGAAGAGATTAACAGAAAATTTAGTATTGGCACATCGCTCATTCCCATCGAGTGGCACGACCATAAATATAATTTTTTAGATACACCGGGTTATTTTGACTTTGTAGGCGAAACACTGAGTGCACTTCGCGTTGCTGGTGGTGCTGTTATATTGGTAGATGCTTCGTCAGGCATTGAAGTTGGCACAGAAAAAGCATGGAACTTCACAGAAAAAAGAAATATGCCTAAAATCATTTTCATCAATAAGATGGACAAAGATAACGTGAATTACGTTAAAATAATAAAAGATTTGAAAGATGCGTTTGGCAAAAAAATTGCACCATTTTGTATTCCTATCGGAGAAGGCGCTGATTTCAAAGGATTTGTTAATGTCGTCGATCAAATTGGTCGCGAATTCAACGGCACGATGTGTGTAGATGCACCGATTCCGGCTGAGATGGAACAACGCATTAAACCTTTTAGGGACATGCTGATCGAAGCCGTGGCTGAAAGCGATGAAGAGCTCATGGCAAAATACTTTGAAGGCGAAATTTTTACAAATGAAGAACTCCACGAGGGTCTCAGAAAAGGGGTTATCGCAGGGGAAATAGTGCCTGTAATTGTTGGAGCAGTTGAGAAGAGAATCGGTATACACACCATGATGGATATGATTTTTGACTATTTCCCAACGCCTAAAGAGTTGAGCGATGGTTTGTATAAAGGGATGCACCCTGATACTGAAGAAGAAATTGAACGCGTTCTCGATGAGAAAGAACCCTTTTCTGCATTTGTTTTTAAAACGATTGTCGATCCGTTCGTTGGTAAAATATCCTTGTTCAAAGTGTATTCAGGAACTGCAAAAAAAGACATGGACGTACTCAATGCAAATAAAGACGAAAAAGAACGCATTTCCTCACTCTTCTTACTAAGAGGCAAAGAACAACTAGAAGTCGATCGTGTTATAGCTGGCGATATCGGTGCAACTGCGAAACTTCAATATACTGAAACGGGCGACACGCTGTGTGATAAAGACAAGCCGATTAAGTATATTGGTATCAATATGCCTAAACCTGCTCTTTTCATGGCCATTGAACCAAAATCTAAAGGCGACGAAGAAAAAATTCACGCATCACTACATCGCCTTACCGATGAAGACCCTTCTTTCATTATCGAACGCAATAAAGAGACAAAACAAACGTTGCTTGGTGGTCAAGGTACCATGCAAGTTCAGGTTATCACAAGCAAGCTGAAAAATCTCTTTGGTGTCGAAGTCGTACTTGAAAATCCGAAAGTCGCTTATAGAGAGACCATCAAAGGTGTTGCAACTGTTCAAGGTAAACATAAGAAACAATCAGGTGGCGCAGGACAATATGGCGATATTCACGTTAAGTTTGAACCCTGCAATGAACCTTTTATATTTGAAGAAAAAATATTTGGTGGTTCTGTTCCAAGACAATATATCCCTGCTGTAGAGAAAGGTCTTCAAGAATCACTTGATCACGGTGTTTTAGCTGGATGTCCTGTTGTCAATATCAAGGCGACGTTACTCGACGGTTCATACCATGCAGTTGACTCATCTGAGATGGCATTTAAACTTGCCGCTCACATAGCCTTTAAAAAGGGCGTTGAGCAAGCGCAACCAATCTTGCTTGAGCCAATTTCACATGTTGAAATTTATATACCAGATGAGTATATGGGCGACATTATGGGTGACATGAACAGACGTCGAGGCCGTATTCTTGGTATGGAGCCAAACGAAACCGGCTATCAAAAGGTCATAGCTGAAGCACCACAGGCAGAAATGTTTGCCTATGCCACTGACCTAAGATCCATGACACAAGCAAGAGGTTGGTTCAGTATGCGCGTTGAGCGGTACGATGAAGTCCCTATGCAGATTGCTCTTAAGATTATCGAGCAAGTTAAGAAAGACAATGAAAAATCGTAAAGCATTATTATAAAGATAAATAAAAAGCTTGGAAATAGGGGGAAAAGGACCTAGCATTTAATGCTGGGTCTTTTCTTTAGCTTAAGAACTTGTTAAACTAGAAGAAATAGATAGGAGGCAAATATGTTTAATTATAATTTCGATGAAAATGCAAACGATGTGATCAATTTCGCCTTTTCAGAAGCGAGAAATTTAGGGCATCGGTATATTGGCACAGAACATATTTTGCTGGGACTCTCATCAGTCAAAGGGTCGAAGGTTGATGAAACCTTTATGTACTATCGTGTTACAACCAAGGATATACGCATGGAACTTATAAAACTCATAGGTGAGATTCACGATTTTGACGGGATTATCGACTATACCCTCCGCGCGAAGGAATGTCTTGAAAGAAGCCATCAGTTTGCCATAAAATCGAACAATTCTGAGATCATGCCTGAACATTTGTTTATGAGTATTTTGTCCGATAAACAGTCCATTGGCTACAAAGTACTTTCAAAATTGAGTTTGGATATGATTAAACTCTCTGTTGACTATGAAGCGACTATTAAAGAAGTTTCAAATTTGATTAAAGCATCCCGCACAGAAGGGCATGAAGTCAAAACGATTGAATTTGACGAGGACTATGCTGTCGAGGAAAAAAAGATTCTCAACAGCATAGGGACAGATTTAACAGAGCAAGTTAAAGATCGACCCGATGAAGCGATTATTGGCCGTGATGAGGAAATTGAGCGTGTCATACAAGTGCTCACGAGAAAGACTAAAAATAACCCTTGCTTAATTGGAGAACCCGGCGTTGGCAAAACGGCTATCGTTCGCGGACTTGCAAGGCGTATCGTGACAAATGATGTCCCTGATGTCCTCAAAGGCGTTAAAATTTATGAAATAAATATTGGGGCTTTGGTATCTGGAACCATGTATCGTGGACAATTTGAAGAACGCATGAACGAGTTGATCAGTGCACTCACACAAAGTAAGCAAATCCTCGCTTTTTTTGATGAGATTCACAATTTGATAGGTGTCGGTGCGACAGGTGAGAAATCTATGGACGCGTTTGCCATGTTAAAGCCCTATCTGAACAATGGATCGATTCAAATCATCGGAGCAACTACCTACCATGATTTTCACAAATATATCGAACCAGATCAAGCGGTCACAAGACGCCTTATGATGATTCCTGTAGAAGAACCCACAGCAGAAGAGACGCGAGATATTCTACTTAGGATCAAAAGCAACTATGAAGGCCACCACAATGTGATTATCACTGAAAGCGCTGTCCAAAGTGCCATTGACCTTTCTGTCAGATATATTTTAGATAGAAAACTTCCCGACAAAGCCATAGATATTATCGATGAAGCTTGTTCACGTAAGCGAAGCGAAAACCTTAAGACCATGGAGATCGTCGAAGAGATCAAGTATAGAATGGGCAAACTACGCGAAGAGAAAGAGGCCTTAATTCTTGAAATGAAGTTTCAAGAAGCGTCAAAAATTCAGCAAGAAGAAAAACGCATACTGGCGCACATCGAAAAAAATCAAAGTGCAAAGGCAATGATGCATGCGCAAATGTTAGTCGTCGATCAATTTGATGTAGAAAAAGTCGTGTCCGATTGGGCACAAGTGCCCATTACGAGGCTATCGACACACGACAAAGAGCGGTTGTCACAAATAGAACACTTATTAAATGAGCGTGTCTTTGGCCAGGAACAGGCAATTGCCTATGTTTCAAAATCGTTAAAGCGTTTTAGAGTAGGTATCAAAGATTCTGGTAGGCCTGTTGGTAATTTCTTGTTTGTAGGCCCAACGGGTGTTGGTAAAACGGAACTCGCCAAGGCGATTGCAGATGTTTATTTTGGCAGTGAAAAAAATCTCATCAAGCTCGATATGTCTGAATATACAGAAAAACATACCGTTTCAAAACTTATTGGTTCACCACCCGGGTACGAAGGGACACGAGACGGCGGCATGCTCACTAACGCCATCTCAAAGATGCCATATTCAGTCGTCGTATTCGACGAAATTGAAAAAGCGCATTATGAAGTGATTAATATTCTACTTCAAATTATGGATGAAGGCACGCTGACGGATGGAAGAGGTAAGTCGTACGATTTTAGAAATGCATTGATTATCATGACATCCAATTTAGGGACGGATGAAACACTAGCTAAACAAGTAGGCTTTCTTAAGGATCATGTA
Organism: Peptostreptococcales bacterium; assembly: GCA_038246775.1. Lineage (GTDB taxonomy): Bacteria > Bacillota > Clostridia > Peptostreptococcales > Acidaminobacteraceae > Fusibacter_C. The sequence continues at coordinate 16,834 of JBBRVO010000023.1, forward strand.
ATTATCGAGAGAGAAACACAGCTTAGAGAAGCCTGTAAAAAGTACTTTAAGCCAGAATTTATCAATCGCATGGACGAAATCATCGTGTTTAATGCCCTCGATACAAAGGCGCTTATAGAAATCGTCAAATTGCAAATGCAAGTGCTGATAGCGATGCTTGAAAGCAAACAAATTAGGTTGAGCTATGTAAATGAAGTGCTTGAACATATTGCAGTGGCCAGCTATGATGCTGCGTATGGCGCGCGTCCAATAAAACGCGCCATCGATAAGCTCGTCAAAGACCCTATTGCGGAGTTGATGTTATCCAAAGCGGAAGCACTAAATGTGATAGAACTTTCACTTCATGAGGGGCAGATAAAATTGAAAGGGGCGTCACATGTCTAAGACGAAAAGTAAATTTGTATGCCAAGATTGCGGCTCTACATCGCCAAAATGGCTAGGAAAGTGCCCAGATTGCGGCGCATGGAACACATACGTTGAAGAGCTTGACGTTAAGACTGAGAAACCGCAATCTCTCAATATAGGTGGTGATTCAAAACCTCAACGGATTAAAGATATCGTATTTGACGTTGAAGAGCGATATTCCACTAGAATAAAAGAACTCGATATCGTTTTAGGTGGTGGTCTCGTTAAGGGCTCTCTCATCTTAGTTGGTGGTGAACCCGGAATTGGAAAATCAACTTTGTTGCTTCAAGTTGCCAGTAATATTTCCGCTCAAGGTAAAATAGTACTTTATGTTTCCGGTGAAGAGTCCGTGAAGCAGACAAAACTTAGAGCACAAAGATTAGACGTAGATGACGAATCGCTCTATATAGTCGCTGAAAACAATCTTGAACGCATCAAATTTCACGTTGAACAATTAAAGCCAGATGTTCTAATCGTCGATTCTATTCAAACAGTCTATAATGCTGAAGTCGCTTCTGCTCCCGGCAGCGTCAGCCAAGTTAGAGAGGCGACCAATCAGTTTATGAATATTGCCAAAAAATTTGGCGTCTGTACATTTTTGGTCGGCCATGTTACAAAACAAGGTGCAATTGCAGGCCCGAAAGTACTTGAACACATGGTGGATACCGTGCTTTATTTTGAAGGTGAAGGGCATAATTTATTTAGAATACTGCGAGCCGTCAAAAACAGATTTGGTTCTACCAATGAAATTGGCGTTTTCGAGATGACAAACAGAGGGCTAATTGAGGTCGATAATCCGTCGAGGATATTCCTTTCAAGCACACAAAAAAATGTAGCTGGTTCTATCGTCGTCCCGGCACTTGAAGGGACTAGAACGGTTCTTGTAGAAATGCAGTGCCTTGTATCGCACTCGAATTACAACCTACCGAGGCGCATGGCGATCGGCATCGACTACAACAAGCTCGTGCTACTGACTGCAGTACTTGAAAAGAAAGTGGGCATGTCGCTTTACGAACAAGATATCTATTTAAACGTCGTCGGTGGTGTTACTATTGACGAGCCATCCGTTGATCTTGCAGTGGTTATGGCGGTGGCATCAAGTCACAGGGACATCGTCGTACCAAACGATATGATTATTTTTGGTGAGGTTGGTTTAACGGGTGAGATCCGAGCAGTCAATCAAGTACAACAGCGCATCAACGAAGCGGCAAAAATGGGATTTAAAAAAGCCATTATCCCACATGCCAATTTAGAGGGACTGATTAGACCTGACGATTTTATCGTCGTTGGACTCAAACACATTGAAGAAATGCTAAAATATTTTCTTTAATGGGTAAAACTTGGGGTGTGCAAACAATAAAAAACGCGGAGAGTCAAGTTTAGACTTCCGCGTTTCGTTTATTGTGGTTTTAGTATAAGCTGTAACGGCCTAAAGTGCTGATCTTCTTGTACTCTTTCAATAGGACATCGTAGAGGCTGATATCCAGTGTATTGCAAATTGCAGCGATATAAAATTCAAGCCTTCCTAGTTCTTCTTCAATTTTTTCTCTGCAAACGGCGCAAGGTTCACCCTGAAGGTGTTCTGATTTGAATTCTTTCAGAGAGTCATAAGACAAATTTTCTGGTATCTCGACTTTTGTGACGTTGAGTTGAACACAACCGCAATTGGTGATAGATTTTATAACAGCACGGTTGGATTTAGCGGCAGCATCTCCCATTTTACTCAATATATCTAATAGGTTTGCATGTCGGATTAAGACTTCGTCAACCTTATTTTGAAACTCATCGTAAATGACGTCTTTCATATGGCCTCCTCAAATAAGTGATGCTACTCAGTGCTAAATTTATATCCTCATTCTACCACAAAAGCCTTTAAACTGAAAGCCTTAAACAAAAGTTTGAAGCCTTAAAATTCCTGTTGACAACGTTTGAATCAAATAGTAAAATTAAAGTTTGTTGAATTTATAGGTCATCTAGGGTATAATTAAAGAAAAAGAGGCTGCATGGAGGTCAATAGTGTTTAAAGTTGGAGATAAAGTGGTATACCCTATGCATGGTGCTGGCGTCATAGAAGCAATTGAGTTCAAAGAGCTGATGGGAAAAGATAAAGAATTCTACATTTTAAAATTGCCAATCAAGAACATGAAAGTTATGATTCCAACGGATAACGCCGAAGGTCTTGGTGTTAGGCGCGTAGTTGACAAGGGGATTTTTAATGACGTGATGGTTTTGCTAGCTCAGAATAAAGAGATTATGCCCGATAATTGGAATAGACGATATCGTGCAAATTTGGAGAAAGTAAAAACTGGAGATATTTTTGAAGTGGCCGCAGTCGTTAGAAACCTAGAGATTTTAGATCGTGAAAAAGGTCTTTCAACAGGGGAGAGAAAAATGCTCAGCAACTCAAAACAAATTTTAATCAGCGAATTGACACTTTCCAAAGATTTAAAAGAAGAAGAAGTGATTACTTTAGTGAATGCTACAATTTGTGGTAACTAAAGCTAAGGGTTTAAAATTTCTTCAGGCTATGTTACAATCAAATAGTATTAAGAGATGGGCATCTTCGGATGCTCAATTTTATGTGAAAGGAGGTCAGAAATGATTGAAAAAATCATAAAATACATCATCACTTTTATTGGATTAAGTGCTGGTGTAGCATTTGGCTTGCATTTGGTCGACTTTCTATATGAAAACAACCTTTTCAATTTAAATCGAATGGTCTATCAAATTGCATCGCCTACGATTATCGGCGTATTATTTGCACTCATTACTTTTTTCGCTTCGAAATTAGTCGTTAGTTCGGGCAAAAAGCTTGCTTCTTATATGCAAGCAGAACTTGAAAAAATACCACAACAAGATTTTTTATTTGGACTAATTGGATTGGTTTTCGGACTTATTATCGCTTTTTTAATCAGTGGACTTTATGACATTATCCCTATTCCTATGGTTGCAAGTGCACTAAAAATACTGACATTTATTTTCTTTGGATATTTGGGTATTAGTTTGGCTCAAAAGAACATCAAGGATCAGCCAAAACTTGCAGACTGGGCTAAGCGATTGACCGCTTCAAAAGTAACAAAAGTCGTTAACTTGAATCCACATTCCAAGCCGAAGATATTGGATACATCGGTCATCATAGACGGCCGTATTGCTGATATCTGTAAAACGGGGTTTATTGAAGGTGAAATTATCATTCCTGAATTTGTACTAAATGAGCTTAGACACATAGCCGATTCCTCAGACGCTCTTAAGAGAAATAGAGGCAGAAGAGGGCTTGATATACTTAAACTCATTCAACGTGATTTACCTATCGTCGTCAAGATCGTTAACATTGATTTCGAAGATGTTGCAGAGGTAGATGTAAAACTCATCAGATTGGCTCAAAAAATGAATGGATGCATTGTTACAAACGATTATAACCTCAATAAGGTGGCGACACTGCAAGACATTGTAATTCTCAATATCAACGAGCTTGCAAATGCTGTTAAACCAGTTGTTCTACCCGGTGAAGAGATGCTCGTTCAAATCATTAAAGAAGGCAAAGAGTCTAATCAGGGCGTTTCATATCTAGATGATGGTACGATGATCGTCGTTGAAGATGGAAGAAAATTTATAAATGAAAACATTCAAGTGATTGTAACGAGCGTACTTCAAACCGCAGCGGGTCGTATGATCTTTGCTAAGTCAAAGAGTAGTTACAACCAATAATTCAGATTAGATCGCCATGGGTGGATAATTCATCTACAACATGGCGATTTTTTTGATATAATATATAGACTGGTTTGATTTTAATTAAAATGGAGTGTCAATTATGTATCGACATATGAAAATTAGCGCATTAATACCTGCTGCTGGCTCTGGAACGCGCATGGGTAAAGGGTTTAGGAAGCAGTATCTCACATTGGACGGCAAAGAGATATTAAATTGGACGCTTGAAAACCTCTTAAGTCAGAATTGCATCGATGACGTGGTGATTATTGTGCCAACAGAAGACATTGTTGAAGTCCAAGAAAAAGTGAAAAAGTGGCTTGCATTAGCTTCAATATGTACCCCATTCAAGGTCGTCGGGGGGGGCGAAACAAGACAAGCATCGGTTTATCAAGGTCTACTTGCGCTTGATGGACACACAGATTATGTCCTGATACACGACGGAGTAAGACCTTTTGTGCCATATCGTCAAATTTGCGAATTTTTGGATGTCATTATGGATGACATGACAATAGACGGCGTCATTGCTGGTATTCAAGTCACAGATACATTAAAGCGTACAGACGGTGATGCCATCATCATGGAGACACTAGATCGGTCGCACATGTGGGCAGTTCAAACACCACAGATATTTGGCTTTGATCTATTGAAGTCGGCACATGAATTGGCTGCAAATAGGCGATTAGAAGTCACGGACGATGCCGCGCTACTGGAGATTTTGGGAAAACGAACCAAAATCGTCCACAGTGATGCTGAAAATATCAAAATCACAAAACCATTTGACTTGATTGTTGCCGAGGCAATTATCAAATCCCATTATAATACGTTATTATTAAAGCAGGAGAAACTATGAGAGTAGGAATCGGTTACGATGTACATCAACTTGCAGAAGAAAGAGCGCTGGTTCTAGGTGGCGTTGAAATTCCACATTATATGGGACTTCTGGGTCATTCTGATGCGGATGTTTTAACACATGCCATTATGGATGCCATTTTAGGTGCGCTTGGTCAAGGTGATATTGGCAAACATTTTCCGGATTCGTCTGCCGCATATAAAGATATTTCAAGTTTGATTTTATTAGATGAAGTCAAGAAAACGATGGAAGCAGCGGGCTATGCCATCGGTAATATCGATGCGACCATTGTCGCACAAAAACCCAAAATGGCGCCTTTTATCGACCAAATGAGGCGTAATCTTTCTGACCATCTAGCCTGTGAAGTTGAGGCGATTAACATCAAAGCAACGACGACTGAACGCCTTGGTTTCGAAGGACAAGAACTCGGCATGTCGAGTCAAGCGGTTGTCTTATTAATAAGAAAATGAGGGTATGGCTATGAGTGAATACTACAAGTTTAACCAAAACAAAAGTTGTGAGTTTTTTCCCTGTCATAAAGGGGTTGAAGAAGCGGCATTCAATTGCCTTTTCTGTTATTGTCCACTTTACATGCTCAAGGATGCGTGTGGGGGCGATTATAAAATAAGCCACGGGATCAAGGATTGCAGCGACTGCATTAAACCACACGATAAAAACAGTTATGCGTATGTTATGGATAAGATGAAGGTGGTCATTGAAAGAGGTTCTGATTTTTAGTATAATAGGGCAAATACAGGAGGTTGACACATGAATCCAAGATTGAGATTTGCGCCTAGTCCAACAGGCTATGTGCATATTGGCGGTTTGAGAACGGCTTTATATAATTATTTATACGCAAAACAAATGGGTGGTATCTATTTGATTCGTATTGAAGACACGGACCAAACGCGTTTTGTCGAAGGCGCCATCGAAGGTATGATAGGTGCTATGACTTGGGCCGGCGTCGAGCACGACGAAGGACCGTTTATTGACAATGTCACACATAAAATTGTTGAAAAGGGCGATTTTGGGCCTTATATCCAATCCAATAGGCTGGATATTTATAAAAAGCACGCTTTGGAATTGATTGAAAGCGATCATGCTTATTATTGCTTTTGTACAAGGGAACGCCTTGAAGACATTAGAGAAAAACAAAAAGAAGAAGGTGCAACGCCTAAATACGATGGGCATTGTCGCTCACTTAGTAAGGAAACAATCGATCAAAATTTAAAAGCTGGCATGGATCATGTCGTGCGCCTTAAACTGCCTTCAAACAGGGTCATTGAATTTGACGATGCCATCAAAGGCATGGTATCTGTTAATACAAACGATATGGACGATCAAGTGCTCATGAAAACCGACGGTTTCCCGACCTATCATATGGCAGTCGTCGTCGACGACCATTATATGGGCATCACCCATGTTGTAAGAGGCGATGAATGGTTGATTTCCACGCCAAAACATATCTACACTTATGAAGCGTTTGGTTGGACACCACCTCTATTCGTACATCTTCCTGTCATTTTGGGACAGTCGAAGAAAAAACTCAGCAAGCGAGAAGGTGATGTTGCTGTAGAAGATTTTAGAAGACGTGGGTACTTACCAGAAGCTTTGATCAACTTTATTGCACTTGTTGGATGGTCGCCAGAAGATGGTCAAGAAATCATGTCCATGGATGAAATGATTGTAAAATTTTCGTTTGATCGCGTCTCCAAGTCAAGTGGCATCTTTGATGTGGATAAACTCAATTGGATGAACAACATCTACATCAAGAACAGTGATTTAGATCAATTGACGCAGCTCAGTAAACCCTTCTTGATTAATAGTGCGTTCACAACGGAAGAGACGTTTGACCGCGATTATATATGGCTTAAACGTATTATGGAAGTGCTCCGAGAAAGACTTAACAAACTTGAAGACCTAAACGAATATAATGAATTTTTCAAAAGAAACGATGTCGTCATCGAAGATGATGAAGCAAAAGAAATCATCGAATTAGCGCACGTTCCAGAATTGTTAGACCTATTCATCGAAAAGATGACCGCTGTTGAAACACTGGATGCCGAAGCAGTTAAAGGCATACTCAAAGAGATTCAGAAAGAAACTGGACATAAAGGCAAAAATTTATTTATGCCAATGAGAGTTGCCATAACGGGGCAGGTTCATGGTCCTGATATTGCCATCGTCACTGAAATTCTTGGAAAGACACTTACGAAAGAGCGCTTGCAGTACTGTTTGAAGCATCACTGCATCCAACTATAAAAATTAGAAAAGAGCTGATGATGAATCAATTTATTACCAGTATGAACTTGGAACCGCTTGACGAGCTAACGGTTCGGATGATGAATCCGTTAAAGCTTGCTTATCTTGGTGACGTTGTATTTGAGATGTATATCCGCGTGTATTTGATCAACAAAGTAGTATTGACCCCTCATGAGATGTCAAAGAAGGCAATCCAATATGTAAAGGCTTCCTCACAAGCGAGTTTGGTAATCGGAATCAAAGAACAACTCAGTGAAGAAGAGTGGACCCTTGTAAAGAGGGGGAGAAATCAAAAATCTGCAACAGTGCCTAAAAATGCACTAATGAGTGATTACAGATATGCTACTGGTTTTGAAGCGTTAATTGGCTATTTACATTTATTAAATAGAGAACAGCGCATCATCGAAATCGTCAAATTGGGTATCGACTATCTCGAAAATAAAAAAGCAGACATTGGGAGTTTGGCAGATGAAAAAACGGTTAATGAACAATAAAAATAGCCAAGAATATAATGACCCATTGGACCCTTATAATGCCGTCGAAAACCGCATGTGGACTTTTGGACGTCGAGAGAAAGTGCTACTTGTAGCAACCGTCATCTTAATGATCGTCATTTCCATTAAATCTATATATTTCGACCCATACAAGTCGGTTGGAACAGTTGATTTAACTGAAGTAGAAGCGTATATCGGGGAACAATATGATGGTTTCCTCTATGACAATAACCTTTTAAAGGTGCGCATCATTGCAATTATTGCTACGGAAGAAGAGACGAAAATACACCTTAGAAAGTACTTTCTAGGTGTATTTCCAATCGGCGATGTCTTTACTGGTTTTTAAAACACGCGATGCAAGATATAATTTTAAGGAGAAAAATATGACAGTTAAAATGATTGCCTATACGCCAGATCCTGAGATTGTTGTGGCTGCATCCGCGAAACTCTGTTACGCTCAGGTTAGTGCAAGTGAGATTATGGAAGATTTAAGCGGCGAAAATTCCGCGAAGTTCCTTGATAAACTCATGGATTTTGGACATTTTTCACCGCTTGAACATGTGAGTTTCACCTTTGCAATAGACGGCGTCAGCAGAGTGCTCACCCATCAACTCGTCAGACATAGAATTGCCTCATATTCTCAACAGTCTCAAAGATATGTAAAGCTTGATCAGTTTGATTACATCATGCCACCTTCAATTGAAGCAAACCCGGAGGCCGCCGTTCTTTTCAAGGAAGCGATGACATCAGATCAACGCATTTACAGTCAGTTAGTTGAAATCTTAGAAAAACAATATCTTGATGAAAATTTAACCAATGGCATGACTATGTCCCAAGCAAAGAGTGCGGCTGAAAAATCTGCAATTGAAGATGCGCGTTTTGTCTTTCCAAATGCCTGTGAAACAAAAATTGTAGCGACGATGAATGCAAGGAGTCTAATTAATTTTTTTAATCATAGATGTTGCAACCGGGCTCAGTGGGAAATTAGAAATCTGGCAGATGAAATGCTCAAATGCGTTAAAGCTGTTGCGCCGACGCTGTTTGAGTCGGCCGGACCAAAATGTTTGACAGGACCATGTCCAGAAGGCAAAATGACATGTGGAAAAATTGCCGGCGTGCGTATCAAGTATGCGGCATTATTAGAACAAACCGAGTAGGAGGTGCCATGGAAGATATAATATATGGAAAGAATCCAATCAGTGAAGCTTTAGAAGCGGGACATGAAATTAACAAAATGTTGCTTTTGGAAGGTTCAAGAGACCGAAATTTACAAAAAATCATTGAAACGGCAAGAAGCAAGAAAATACTACTCCAGTTTGTTGAGCGTAAGATGCTCGATAAAATTGCAGAAGGTGAGAACCATCAAGGCGTTATTGCATACATTTCACCTTATGAATATTATGAAGTCGACGCACTTCTTCAGATTGCACGAGATAAGTCAGAACCCCCATTTCTAATTATTTGTGATGAGATAACAGACCCTCATAACTTGGGGAGTATCATCAGAACGGCGAATGCTGTTGGTGCACATGGCGTTATCATACCAAAACGTCGAAGCGCTGCCATCAATCAAACCGTTGTCAAGACCTCTTGTGGCGCAGTTGAATACGTTCCCGTTGCACGTGTTACCAATATCACACAGACGATAAAAGCCCTTCAAAAAGAAGGGGTATGGATTGTCGGCACAGAAATGGGTGCTCCGATATATGATGAAGCCAATTTAACGGGTAGCATTGGCATCGTCGTCGGTAATGAAGGAGATGGCATCAGCAGACTTGTGAAAGAATCCTGTGATTTTATGGTTTCCTTACCTATGATGGGGGCAGTTAGCTCTCTAAATGCCTCAGTTGCTTGTGGCGTTGTCATGTACGAAGTAGTCCGACAAAGAAAACTTAAAGGGAAATAATAGGTTGATTTCATGTCTACTTGACGTTATGAATAGGTATCATATATAATGTTTTTATGAATTGGCATGTTCCGATACTCTTTTCACGCATTATGGAGGACACCTTTGATGGAGTTAGTTGAAACTAGACACGATGAGCATCACGAAGAAGAACTTATCGTTGAGCAAGCGCGAAAGGGAGACCCAATAGCACAGGAACTTCTTATCAAAAAATATAAGAATTTCGTGCGATCAAAAGCACGGTCTTACTTTTTAATTGGTGCTGATCGTGAAGACATCGTTCAAGAAGGTATGATTGGACTTTTTAAAGCGATGCGGGATTATCAACCTGATAAAGTGACTTCATTTAAATCATTTGCAGAACTTTGCATCAAAAGACAAATCATAACTGCCATTAAGACGGCAACACGTCAGAAACATATTCCTCTTAATTCATACGTCTCGCTCAACAAACCGGTTTATGATGACGATTCGGATCGCACGCTTTACGATGTTATGTCGAGCGGCAGCAAAGAGCTTAATCCTGAACATTTGATCATAAAGCGAGAAGAATTAAGTCATATAGAAGAAAAAATGGGCGAAGTGCTCAGCGATTTAGAGTGGAAGGTTCTTAATGCGTATTTAGAGGGGAAATCCTATCAAGAGATTTCTGTGGAGATGAGTAAACACGTCAAGTCAGTGGACAATGCTTTACAACGCGTTAAAAAGAAACTTGAAAAGTTTTTGATTAACATGAATTAACATTATTTATAAGCAGGGCTGACAAGCCACTGTTAATATGGAAATTGCATAATTACCAAATACGTTTCAAATTCAATTTTTTACATGTCAACAATGGTATGTTTACGTCGTTTTCATGCGAGATATCTCTTGAAATTGGAAGTGTGCATTTTCCTCAAATATGAAACTAACTTAAAGCTAAAAGGGAGGATTTAGACAATGGCAAAGCAAAAATTCGAAAGAAATAAACCACATTGTAATATCGGAACAATCGGTCACGTTGACCACGGTAAAACAACACTTACTGCTGCAATCACAAAAGTATTATTCGAAAAATACGGCTTAGGCGCAAAAGTA
>JBBRVO010000024.1:0-27378 GCA_038246775.1 Peptostreptococcales bacterium
GCAATGGATAAAGGACTCAACAGCCTCTGAGGTTAGCAAAATTGCCATCAGTATCTCCATTGAATCGCTCATAGCCGCTCAAATGGCAGCGCTTATCGCCGCAACGAGCGCTTCAGCTGCAGCAGCATCAAGTTCAGCAAGTAGCTAAATTATTTAGAAAAAAGCAGAAAATTCCGTTTTTTATGTTTATTGTTAATATGTCTTAATAAAAACCTTGCATTTTTACAAAAAAGTTACTAATTTATATAAATGTTGTAACAAATATACAACTAAACAACGTTATGTAAACCGTATAATTTTTTTTATTGAACAAAATATATTTATTAAAAAAAGGAGTATTTTGATTTTAATCGAATATTACCGTTTAGAGGACATATAAGTTCTTTATTTCTAATCAAAGGGGGATTATAAGTAATGAAGAAGTTAATTGCATTAATGTTGATCGCGATCATGATTTTTCCAGCAGTAGGTTGTGCGAAGAAAACTGAAGCTGATCTCGGTACTTCAGGCGTAGATCTTGGATTCAAAATTGGCGTTGTAACAGGTACGGTATCACAGGGCGAAGAAGAATATCGTGCAGCTGAAGCAGTAAAACTCAAATATGGTGATCAGGTTATCCTTCAAACATATCCTGATAAATTCATGGATGAGCAAGAAACAACAATTTCAAACATCTTGAGTATTGCTAATGATCCTTTAGTTAAAGCAATCGTTATCTGTCAAGCAGTTCCAGGTACTTCTGCTGCGATCGATAAAGTTAGAGAAATCCGTGATGATATTCTTATCATCGCTGCTGTTCCTGGTGAAGCACCAGATACAATTTCTCCTAAAGCTGACGTTGTTTTACAAGGCGATGAATTAGGAATGGGTGTATCCATTGTTGCTCAAGCAGCAAAAATGGGCGCAAAAACATTTGTACATTATTCATTCCCAAGACACATGTCTTACCCACTTCTTGCTGCTAGAAGAGACATCTTCAAATCAGAATGTGAAGCGAAAGGTATTGCATTTGTAGACGCGACTGCTCCAGATCCAACTGGCGATGCTGGCGTTCCTGGTGCACAACAGTTCGTACTTGAAGATATTCCAAGAAAAATCGAGCAATACGGCGTTGACACAAACTTCTTTTCAACAAACTGCGCAATGCAAGAGCCTTTGATCAAAGCTGCTCTTGAAGGCGGCGCGATCGTTGCACAACAATGTTGTCCATCACCTTACCACGGCTATCCAGGCGCACTTGGAATCGAGATTCCTGAAGCAGAGCAAGGTAATATTGCGTACATCGTTGAACAAATTTCAGCTAAAGTTGCTGAAAAAGGTGGTACAGGTAGATTTGCGACTTGGCCAGTTCCAATCAACATGATGTTTGTTGAATCAGGTGTTGAGTACGGTATCGCTTGGGCTCAAGGCAAAACTGAAGGCAAACTTGATAAAGCTTACATGGAAAAATTATTCTCTGAATTTGCAAATACTGAAGTTAAGTTGACAACGCTTGAAGAAGGCGGTACATCTTACGATAACTTCTTACTTCTTTTATCAGACTATATATCATTCTAGTAAACGATAGATATAAGTACGTTTTATAATTAACTAAAATTTGAAAGGTTGTCTAAATAACTGTCTTTCGAAGTGAAGCGGATTAACTGCTTAGTTTCGGAAAACGAATTTGGACAGCCTTTTTAAAAGAGACAAAGGGGTGAATTTTTTGGGTAACACACTACTGGAACTTAAAGAAATATCGAAAACATATGGCGAAAATCAGGTTCTTAATAAGGTCAGTTTTTCTGTTGAAAAAGGTGAAATCTTGTGTCTGCTCGGTGAAAATGGCGCGGGCAAATCGACACTTATGAATATTTTGTTTGGTATGCCTGTGATTCATTCAACGGGTGGCTTTAGTGGCGCAGTTTATTTGGATGGTCAGCAGATCGACATCAACACGCCTGAAAAGGCGATGGAATATGGTATTGGCATGGTGCATCAAGAGTTTATGCTTATTCCAGGATACACGGTAGCTGAAAATATCAAATTGAATAGAGAAATATTGAAGGACAACCCATTTAGCAGAGTGTTTGGAAAAGATTTTAAAACACTGGATATGAAGACGATGAACAAAGATGCAAGAACCGCACTGGATAAGCTTGAAATTGGCATTGATGAATTTAGCAAAGTCGATGGATTGCCAGTTGGTTATATGCAATTTGTTGAAATTGCCCGCGAAATCGATAAAAAAAATATCAAAGTGCTTGTATTTGATGAACCAACAGCGGTTCTCGCAGAAAGTGAAGCGGACAATTTAATAAAAGCGATGAAATTTTTAGCGAACCAAGGTATCGCAATTATCTTCATCACACATAGACTCGATGAAGTAATCGCATGTTCACAACATGTTGTCATCTTAAGAGATGGTGGCCTTGTTGCGGCTAAAAAAACATCCGATACCAATACGGTTGAACTTGCTGAACTCATGGTTGGCAGAAAGATTGAGAAGTTGGTCAGCAAAGAAGAAGGCCGCGATGTTGAGCATGCAGAAGTGATCTTATCACTCAAAGATTTTAAAGTCGGCATGCCAGGCGAACTGGTTAAAGGTGTTAATCTTGATGTGCGTAGAGGTGAAATCTTGGGCATTGGTGGACTTGCCGGCCAAGGAAAAATAGGCATCGCAAATGGTTTAATGGGTCTGTTCCCAGCAAAGGGTGATGTCCTCCTAAATGGAACGCCTTTAGTGCTCAATAATCCGATGGCGTCTTTAAAGAGAAGACTCGCTTTTGTATCTGAAGATAGAAAAGGCGTTGGTCTCCTTTTGGATGAACCAATTGACCTCAATATTGCCATTACATCGATGCAGGTTAAAAACGACTTTTTAAAACGCATTTTATTTGTGAACCAAATGGATGCTGTGCGCGTTAGAACACATGCTGAAGAGATGGTCAAACTGTTTGATATTCGATGTACAGGAACGGATCAAAACACGCGTAGACTCAGCGGTGGCAATCAGCAAAAGGTATGTCTTGCAAGAGCGATTACGCTTGATCCAGAAATTCTTATGGTTTCAGAACCAACAAGAGGGATCGATATCGGCGCAAAAAAATTAGTGCTTGATGCATTAATTGACTTAAATCGTGAAAAGAATATGACAATCATTATGACTTCTAGTGAACTGGGTGAACTTAGATCTATTTGCGATAGAATCGCAATTGTATCTGAGGGCAAATTGGTCGGAATTCTTAAACCTGAGGATCACGATGCTAAATACGGTTTGTTTATGTCAGGTAAAACCGATATTCCAGAGGAGGTCCAATAATGAAAGACAAACTATCACATCTCATTAAAAATATTGGAATTCCAAGGATTACTATCGTCACGTTATTGATTGTAATCTATATTGCCGCTTATTATTTAGGCTTAAATGTGCCGAGTTTGTTCTCGGACAACTTGGTGCGTATGGGTATGAATGGCATCTTAGTTCTTGCAATGGTACCTGGTATTCTTTCTGGAACAGGTCTTAACTTCGGTTTGCCACTAGGCGTAATCTGTGGCATTATCGGTGGTCTTGTCAGCATTGAGTTTCAAGTAACTGGTTTAGCAGGACTATTGCTCGCAATTATCGTTTCTATTCCTTTATCAGTTATCACAGGTTATTTATACGGTATGTTATTAAACCGCGTAAAAGGGTCAGAAATGATGGTAGGAACTTACGTTGGTTTCTCAGTCGTTTCTTTGATGTGTATTGCTTGGCTAATCATGCCATTTAAATCGGATGCTATCAGATGGCCAATCGGTGATGGTCTTAGAACGACAATCGCTTTAACGGATTACTACGATAAAGTACTCGATAGATTTTTAGCATTTCCAATCGGTGGTGTTGATGTTCCAACAGGTCTCCTGTTATTCTTTTTCTTCATGTGTTACATGATGTATCTGTTCTTGCGTTCAAAGACAGGTCTTGCTATGGTCGCAACGGGTAGTAGCAACAAATTTGCAAAAGCGTCAGGGATTAATGTTGACAAAAGCCGATTGATTTCAACGGTGATTTCTACTGCACTTGGCGCAATCGGTATCCTAGTTTATGCCCAAAGCTATGGCTTTTTCCAACTCTATACGGCACCGCTTATGATGGCTTTTGGCGCAGTTGCCGCAATCCTTTTGGGTGGCGCATCAGCACACAATGCTAAAATCGTCCATGTTATCCTCGGCGTATTTATCTTCCAAGGGCTTCTCTTGGCAGCACTGCCTGTTGCTAATGTCATTTTCCCTCAAGGTAATCTATCAGAAGTTATGCGTGTCGTTGTACAGTACGGCATCATACTTTACGCATTGACTAAAGCTGGGGGTGGACACTAATGATGCAAAAAATTAAAAAAATACTCATACAAAATGTTGTAACAATCGTGTTCGTTGCGTTATGTATTGGTGGTATCATCGCTTCTGAACAACCGTTACCTTTTATTGTGAAAGAATTGATCACCAGAATTGGAAGAAACTCGTTTTTGGTTCTTGCGTTAATTGTTCCAGTTATTGCCGGTATGGGGCTTAACTTTGGTATCGTCATCGGTGCTATGGCCGCTCAAATCGTTATGATTTTCTTAATCAGCTATGGTGCAACTGGATTCGGTGGTTTCATGCTCGCCATGGTATTATCAACACCGCTGGCTGCTTTCTTTGGTTATTTAATCGGCAAAGTGCTCAACAAAACGATTGGCCAAGAAATGATTACATCTATGATTATCGGTTTCTTTGCAAATGGTCTGTATCAATTGTTATTTTTGTTCCTTATCGGAACGATCATACCGGTTGGGAATGAAGCGTATTTAATCCCAGGTGGCGTTGGTATTGTAAACACCATTGACTTGAAAGGCAATCTCATGTACGCACTTGATGGCCTCTGGATGATGAAGTTACCTATGGTATTCATAATCACAGGCTTGATTTGTACAGCGCTGCTTCTCTTTAAGCAGTTTAGAAGTAAAAAGCCTCTTACTAAAGAACAAAGCAGATTAGGTTTTGTGCGTATCGGCATGGGGGCTTCTCTCATCGTTGTAGGCGTATTACTTAATGTCACAACGAACATTTACAAGTTTTTCGACATTCCACTCATTACAGCTTTGTTTATTGCTTTGATCTCGATTTTTAACATCGCTATTTTCAAAACGAAAATGGGCCATGACTTTAGAACCGTTGGTCAAGATATGCACATTGCTCACGTTTCTGGTGTCAATGTTGCGAAGCGAAGAATACTTTCAATCGTCATTTCAACCGTTCTAGCTGCATGGGGACAAATTATCTTCCTTCAAAATCTTGGGACATTGAACACTTATGGGTCACACGTTCAGATCAGTACGTTTGCGATAGCTGCGATCCTCATCGGTGGCGCATCCGTTACAAAGGCTACTGTTGGACAAGCGCTCCTTGGCGTTGTGCTCTTCCATACCTTGTTCATTGTTTCGCCTATGGCAGGAAAGAACCTTTTCGGTAATGCACAGGTTGGTGAGTACTTTAGAACGTTTATCGCTTATGGCGTAATCGGTTTATCACTCGGTCTACATGCTTGGAAAACATTTGCACAAAAGCAAAGTAAAGATAAAATCGATTTGGAGTAATTCGAACGATTAAAAAAAATTAGTTTGATATATAAGGACTTCTTGAGGTGATAGGAATCACTTTGAGGGGTTCTTTTATATTATTAGTATTAATTGTTTGAAATTGATAGCTCAATTCACTATAATAATAAAGGCGCTATAAAAAGTTCGACTGTTTTTATGAGACAGTATCAATTCAATAGTCATAATTGGAGGCAAAACTGATGAAGCAAATAAATAGAAAAGTGGCAATAATGTGTTTGGTGATTGCTTCAATATTATGGAGTACAGGTGGTCTCCTTATAAAGTGGGTTGATTGGAACCCAATTGCCATAGCAGGCATTCGTAGTGGAATATCCAGTTTGGTGATGGTCGTATTTTGGTTGGTACTTACTAAAAGACTTCCAAAGCGACCAGATAAATTTGTCTTGTTTGGTGCAATTAACTATATGATTCTCGTAATGTTGTTCGTCTCTGCCAATAAACTGACGACGTCTGCAAATGCCATTTTGCTTCAGTTTACAGCGCCAATCTGGGTTATGATTTTCGGCGCGATATTTTTCAGAGAGAAATTTGACAAAAGGGACATTTTTACTGTCATTATCGTCTTTGGCGGTATGATACTCTTTTTCGTCGGCGGCATAGACGGTGGTGGATTGCTAGGTAATATTTTGGCAGTTTGTAGTGGTATTTCTATGGCGCTCATGATTATATCTCTTAAAAAAGTGACAAATCACAAACCACTGGAAATTGTCATCTGGGGCAATATATTCACATTTATTGGTGGAATTCCATTTTATTCGGGTATAACTTTTACAAGTGCCAATGTAACGGGTATCCTGCTTCTCGGCGTATTTCAATTAGGGCTATCTTATATTTTTTTCACAAAGGGCATCGAAAATGTCACCGCACTTGAGGGTATCTTAATACCTGTTATAGAGCCGCTCCTTAACCCCTTATGGGTTTTTCTTGGTACGGGAGAAAAGCCGTCACAATTCGCTTTAATCGGCGGGGTTATCGTACTTGCAGCTGTTATTTATCACAGCACCATCGAGGTGAAAAAATAAATAATGTCTTATAATAAGATGACCTTGGGTATATCGTTTATTATAGAAGGGGTTGTACACCCTAGACACTTCTACAATTTTAACACAGGAGGCATTTATGACTAAATGGCGACTTAAAAATTGGAAACTTAAAAACAAAATCATTATCCTGACAGTAATTATTGTATTCGTATTTATTGGTTTTATTATAGGTCTCGTATTGCCAAGTGCAAACCGAGTTATACAAGAACGTACGGAAAACGAGCTTATGAATCTCGTCGATTTGCCGATGGCGGAAGTTACCAGAAATTATGAATTATTTAAAAGTGGTGCAGTGAGTGAAGAGGTGGCAAAGGCAAATGCACTCGAAGTGATCAAAAATTTTCGGTATAATGAGGTTGAGTATTTTTGGGTTAATGATATCGATGGCTTGATGCTTATGCACCCGATCAAAGAGGCGTTGAATAACACAAATGTATTGGAAATGAAAGATCCAGATGGCAAATTATTATTTGCAGAAATGGTAGCCATCGTCAAGGAAAAAGGCGAAGGTATTGTTAAGTATCAATGGCCTAAACCTGGATTTGAAAATGCTCAACCTAAAGTATCCTTTGTTAAGGGTTTTCCTGAATGGAATTGGGTTGTCGGAACTGGTATTTATGTGGATGATCTGAAGGCAATTGAATGGGCACTTTTAAAACAAGTCGGTATCATGGTTGCAATTGCAGTTGTGATTTCTATGCTACTCATCGGATCTATCACCATTCCATTGGGTAAAAAATTGAAGTTTATCACAAATGGCACGGAAGCTTATGCCAAAATGGATTTTTCTCAGACGATGCGCATGGATACTACCGATGAACTCGGTGAAATATCTAACGCGTTTGAAGCAGTGAGACAGGAAATTGGAAATCTTGTGGTCAATTTAAATCTTGTAACTGACGAATTAAAAAACAGTTCGATCGTCATCTTGGATAATATGGTGGAATTGGATCTCAATTCAGAGCAGTCAATGCATGCCATAGCGGATATATCTGCGGTCGTAGAAGAGAC
The DNA here is from genome assembly GCA_038246775.1 of Peptostreptococcales bacterium. GTDB lineage: Bacteria > Bacillota > Clostridia > Peptostreptococcales > Acidaminobacteraceae > Fusibacter_C. Next base: position 7,676 of record JBBRVO010000024.1, read on the forward strand.
CAGCGCAGCCACTGAACAAGTTAATGAAACGATAGACCAAGCACGTGACGCGATTGAAGTCATCGCATCAAAAGCCTCTGAAGGGGCATTGAAAGCAGACCTTGTCAGCAAACGAGCTGTTGCTATGAAAGACGATTCGAAATCGGCCGAAAGTGCTGCGAAAAATATGTATGCTGACGTTAGAACGCGGCTTGAAGTTGCGATTGATAATGCGAAAAATGTCGATAAAATTAACACGTTCCTCGAAGGCATTCTCAACATTTCATCACAAACCAACCTATTAGCTCTTAACGCATCTATAGAAGCAGCTAGAGCGGGGGATGCAGGTAGAGGCTTTGCCGTCGTTGCAGGAGAAATTGGAAAACTAGCTGACGAATCATCAGGTATGGTTGACGGTATCAAAGTGACTGTGGACTTCATTAAACAATCCGTGGCGAGTCTCATCAAAGATTCAAGTGAGATCTTGACGTTCATCGAAACGAGGGTGCTAAAGGATTATGAAAAACTCATATTTATTGGCGATCAATACAATGAAGATGCTTCTGACTTCAACGCAATCATGATGGAGCTCAGCGCTATTTCTCAAGAGCTTACTAGCTCCATGATTTCTATCTCTGAAAGTATTTCGGCTGTTAGCCAGGCAAGTTCTTCAGAAGCACGTCAGGTTTCTACAATATTGACGATGACGGAGGCTATTACTGGTAAGACAACTGAAATAAAGCGCATAGCGGATCAAAATGTCGATGTGGTTAAAAGACTCAACGCAATGGTTGGACGTTTTAAAGTTTAATTCAATAATGGGCATGCTGTAAAAAAAGAGCGGTTAATACTTCTTCCAGTTGTGGTTGAAGTATTTCCGCTCATTATTTATTCAAATAAAAGTCCGTATTGAGTGTGTTATGAGTCTGCTAAACGTTGAATCTAAATAGCATGACATCGCCGTCGTGCACAAGATACTCTTTGCCTTCCAAACGCACTTTGCCGACATCTTTAGCTGCTGACATGGTTCCGTAAGCAATAAGATCCTCAAAGGCTATGGTCTCTGCGCGAATGAAGCCGCGTTCGATATCAGAGTGGATTTTACCACCGGCTTGTGGTGCTTTTGTTCCCTTCCTGATGGTCCAAGCTCTTACTTCTTGTGGCCCTGCCGTTAAAAAACTGATGAGGTTGAGAAGGTGGTAACTCGCACGCACAAGTTGATCGAGACCAGACTCTTTAAGACCTAATTCTTCAAGGAATGCTTGACGGTCAGAATCGTCTAGTTCTGCAACTTCTTGTTCTACTTTGCCGCATATAACAACCACATCTGCATTTTCAGATGCCGCAAATGCCTTGACAGCGTTCACATGGTCATTCTCAATACCGGCAACGACATCTTCTTCCGAAACATTTGCACAGTAGATGATCGGCTTTGAAGATAAAAGGTTCATTGTACCAACTAAGTCACGCTCATCCTCGGAAAGTTCCATCGTTCTGACGGATTTGCCTTCATCTAAAATGATTTTAACGCGTTCGAGTAACTCGATCTCTTTGCCCAAAGTTTTGTCGCCTTTAGATTGCTTGATGGCTTTAGAAAGTCTGCGTTCCAATATTTCGGAATCGGAGAGTATGAGTTCGATATTGATTGTTTCGATGTCGCTGAGGGGATCGATTTTTCCTTCGACATGCACGACATTTTCGTCTTCAAAACAGCGCACGACGTGCACGATTGCTTCCGCTTCTCGGATATGGCCCAAGAATTGATTGCCTAGACCTTCGCCTTTTGAAGCACCACGTACAAGGCCTGCTATGTCATAGAATTCGATAGCGGTAGGCACGATCTTTTTAGAATTGTAAAGATCTCTCAGTACATTTAGTCGCTTATCTGGAACGGAAACAACACCGACATTTGGCTCTATTGTACAAAATGGATAATTGGCACTCTCTGCGCCAGCTTGCGTAATTGCGTTAAAAAGTGTGCTTTTTCCAACGTTTGGTAAACCTACGATACCTATTTTCATGTAATCCCATCCTTAATATCTATTCAAGTTCGTTTAGGAAATTTCAAATTCCTTTATTATTTCAATTCACATCAAAATATTATAACGTATTAACAATGCAATGTAAATAAGTTATAATGTCTTTATAACGCTTAAAAGACTTACAAGATAGTGTTATCAATATAAAATCGGGAAGTGACCTATGATAAATCGCAAAACAACGGTTGAGCTTCATGATGGTGTCAATCTGCATATGGTACATTCAGATAAATTTAAAACGGTGTTGTTTGGGTTGTATATAAGAAGACCATTAAATGAATCTGAAGTCGCCTACAACGCATTATTATCGAGAGTGATCGATAAAGCAACGTCAAAACTACCCTCAGAAAGAGCTATGAATCAAGCACTTGAGATGCTTTATGGGTCTTTGATTGTCTCTGACGTTCACAAATATGGCGAAAAACAGATGCTCCAAATCAAACTTCAAGTGCCAGGAGAAACGTATATTGGCGATTCAACCTTATACAAAGGCATGCTAGAGATATTAAACGACATGTTCAATGCGCCAAGACTCATCGATGGTGGATTTGATCCAGAGATTGTAAGGCGTGAAAAAGAAGGCCTTATCTCAGAAGTTGCGCTTAGGAAAGATAACAAAGAAGGGTGGGTTGTCAGCTGCTGTATTGAGACGATGTGCAAAGACGAAGTTTATCACATCCACGAATTTGGAAGTGCTGAAGCGATCGATCAAATTACTGCCGTCGATTTATATGCGCATATGAGAACTATTTGGGAAAACTCAGAGATTGACATTTGCGTCATCGGCGATTTTGAAGAATCTGTCATGTTGGAGACGTTTCAATCGACGCTAATATTTGAAAGAGGGTCTGTTGTTAAGTTAAAAAGAGAGCAAATTCACTACGTTCCGGAAAGAATAACTTACTTTGACGAACCGCATGACTTAACTCAAGGTAAAATGGCGATGGGATTTCGCATGAATATCCCGTATGAATCGCCACTTTACAGTTCTGTGCAAGTAGCAAGCGTCATATTAGGTGGCGGCGGGAGTTCAAGATTTTTTAAAGTCATCAGAGAAAAAGAGGGCTTGTGTTATAGTATTTACTCAAGGCTCGAAAAGTACAAATCGATTATGCTGGTATACGCTGGTGTCGATTTTGAGAACTTTGAACGCACACAGCAATTGGTTGAAGAACAAATTGCCGATATTAAAGCTGGAAATATATCAGATGAAGAATTGGAAATTGCAAAAAAAACGCTTATATCCAATATTCAATCCATTTCAGATTACCCCAATTCCTATATCAACTATTACTACAATATGCTCATTTCAGAAAGCATCATTGATGGCGACGCCTATATAGAGCGCATCAACAACGTCACAAAAGAGAGCATTGTTCAGGCCTTGGGTGAGATGCAACTTGATACGGTAGCTCGCTTGACGAAGGAGGCCCAAGATGCGTAAATTAGACTGTCAAACGACTTCATACATCGGTGAAACCGTACACACTTATAAGTTGGCCTGTGGACTAAGTGTTCATATCATGCCAAAAAAGTATTTTGCAAAAAAGTACGCTTTTTTTGCAACACAATATGGTGGCATTTACACGGACTATACACTTGGCGACGATGTATTTCATATGCCACAGGGCACAGCACATTTTCTTGAACATCAGATTTTTGAAGACAAAGAAAAGAGTAGTTTTGAGCGATTTGAAGCACTTGGCGCTAGTTTAAACGCGTACACGAGCTCGACATCTACCGTTTACCATTTTGACAGCATCGACAATTTCGATGAGGGGCTTAAACTGTTGGTGGACCTTGTTCAAAATACCGATATCTCTGAAACTTCGGTAGACAAGGAAATTGAAGTCATCGACCAGGAAATTCGGATGTATATGGATGAACCCGCTTGGGAGCTCAGCAACAACCTCTACAGAGGGCTATATCATGAACATCCGATACGCAGTGAAATCGCTGGAACGGTGGAATCAATCCGCGAGATTAATAAAGACAAAATTTTGCAATGTTATGATCATTTTTATACACCTAAGAATATGCATATGTTCCTATACGGTGATATCGATGCGGAAAAAACCATCGATGGATTGGAAACTCTTTTTAGCAAGCGGTATATGCACAATACCAATCAACCCAAATTGATATTGCCAAATGAACCGGAAGGCATTTGCTATAAAAGAAAAGATATTGTGAAAAATATTGGCAAAGGCATGATGCTTGTGGGTTTTAAAGGCAATCCGTCATATTTTGCTGAGAACAAAGAGGATAAACTAGCCGCATTAAAAATTGCCAATGACTTGATGTTCGGCAGAAGCAGCCGATTTTTCATGCAAAGTATCGAAGCGGGACTCATTACAGACGGATTTGATTTCGATACACAGTTAGGGGAAGGGTATGCCATGTCGCTAGTGGGCAATGAAACTGACCATATTGATGCTCTATACGAATTGATACTAAAAGAGCTTGAGACACATATTCAAAATGGGTTTGATGCGGAAGATTTTGTTCGGATGAAACGAAAAATCATGGGCAGAACGGTCGCTTCGTTTAATTCACTTCAATCAATTGCCGGCAATTACACTCAATCCATCATGAAGGGCAATGACCTATTCAAGCAAATGGAGGCGTACAAAAATTTGACACTTGAATCTGTACATGAGGCGATTCAATCATTTTATAAACTTGACAACCATACGCTTTCTGCCGTACACAAAGCAAACAAATAAAGGAGATACACATGGACCGTTTCGCATTTCAAATATTTGGACTTCAAATCGCATGGTATGGCATCATCATTGCATCCGCTATGTTGATTGGCTCGCTGATTATGATGAAAGTCGGCAAAAAATACGGCTACAATGAAAATGATATTTTGGACATCGTCTTAGTGGCGCTGCCTATGGCGATTGTATTTGCCAGACTCTACTATGTTGCATTTGAATGGAATTTTTATTCGGCTAATCCCAGCAAGATTCTCGCTTTTAGAGATGGCGGTCTTGCTATACACGGTGGTGTTATAGGCGGTTTAATAGGTGGATTCATTGTCTGTCGATTCAAAAAACTCAACTTTGGCGATTTGGCTGATATGGCCTCGATGCCGCTGATACTTGGGCAGGCGATAGGCAGATGGGGCAACTTTGTCAATCAGGAAGCGCATGGCGGTCCAACGGATCTACCTTGGGGCATTATGATTGACGGTGTAAAAGTCCATCCTACATTTTTGTACGAATCTATTTGGAACCTGCTCGTTTTTGGTTTCTTGGTTGTGACTTTCAAGAAACGCAAATTTTACGGGGAACACTTCGTAAAATACTTGATGCTTTATTCTGTCGGTAGATTTTTTATTGAGGGTTTGAGGACGGACAGTTTGATGTTTGGACCTTTTAGAGTGGCACAAATGCTAAGCTTGCTTTTAATAGTGATAGGCGCAATTTTCATTTATTACGTCCGAAAAAAGAAATTGTGGGAAATTCAACGAAAATAGTCTAGGTCTAAAGCACTAACTTATTGAAATTAGCGACTTTATTTAATATAAAGTCGCTTTTTTTATTGCAATTATTGCTAAAAAATATTAAAATCAGATATAAAGTGGTACAAAGTGTTATAAAGTGGGTAGAAAGACCATACTTCCAAAATAAAATTTAGGTGAGTGGGAAATGTTTACCGGAGAATATAAGCATGCAGTCGATGCAAAGAACAGGTTGAGCATCCCATCTAGGTTCAGGGAAAAGCTCGGTGACACCTTCTATATAACAAAGGGGTTAGACCATTGTTTGTTTGTGTTTTCTATGGAAGAATGGGCGAATTTTGAGGAAAAGCTCAAAGAATTGCCGCTTTCAAATAAAAACGCACGTGCTTTTGCTAGATCATTTTTTGCAGGCGCCACGGAATGCGAACTCGATAAACAAGGTCGCATTTTGATACCGCAAACACTACGAACACACGCCAATATTGATAAAGAGGTTTATGTTAACGGGGCAGGCTCAAGAATTGAGATTTGGGATGCCACATCTTGGGATTCCTACAATGATTTCATGACGGCAAATATGGACGATCTTGCAGAAGATATGGAAGCCTTGGGCATTAGATTCTAAAAGGAGCAATTATGAGCTTTAATCATGTTAGTGTCTTATTAAAAGAATGTATCGAAGGACTTAATATAAAGCCAAATGGCATCTATGTAGATGGCACTTTAGGCGGCGGCGGCCATTCATTTAAGATTTTACAGCTTCTTGAAAACGGAAAGCTTATTGGAATTGATCAAGATACGGATGCTCTTAAGGCGGCTACTGAAAGACTTAAAATATTTGATGATAAATTTGTCCCTGTACATCGCAATTTTTCGGATATTGAAAACGTATTGGATGAACTAGGCATTAAAAAAATAGATGGTTTACTTTTAGATCTCGGTGTTTCATCGTTTCAACTCGATGAGGCAGAAAGAGGGTTCTCTTATATGAACGATGGGAAACTCGATATGAGAATGAATCAAAGCGACACCTTTACCGCTTATGAAATCGTCAATACGTATAGTGAACGCAAGTTGACATCGATTATCAACGAATATGGTGAAGAAAATTGGGCGAACAGAATTGCTAAATTCATCATTGAAGCGAGAGCGGAAAAACCGATTGAAACGACCTTCGAACTTGTGGAAGTCATCAAAAAAGCGATACCGGCGGCAGCGAGAAAAGATGGGCCACATCCAGCAAAACGGACATTCCAAGCGATTCGTATTGAAGTCAACAACGAACTTAAAATTATCGAACAAACAATAGAAGCAACCGTTAAGCGTCTAAATAAAGGCGGCAGAATCGCGATTATCACCTTTCATTCGCTTGAAGATCGCATCGTCAAGACCGCTTATAAAAATTTAGCTCAAGGCTGTACATGTCCACCTGAATTTCCTATTTGCATTTGCGGGGGCAAACCAAAAGTGAAAATCATCACAAAAAAACCAATGCTTCCTTCAGATGAAGAAGTAGAAATGAATCCTAGAGCGAGAAGTGCTAAGTTAAGGGTGGCAGAAAAAAAATAAAGATCCTGTTACGGGGGTAAACATGACAGCTCAGTATGAAATGCGGGACTTCGAGATCGATGCATTCAACGAATCGCAATCGGCTAAAATTGTTAGTATCAGAAAAAAGAGACTTGAAAAAGAGAACGCAAAAAAAATAGCCCTTCATAACTTTATGAATATGCTCTATTCTGTTGCCATCGTGTTGGTAGTTGCCGGATTGTTCAGTACATATGTCTATAAAAGCTCACTAGTGAATGAAGCAAAATACCAAATATTTAATTTGAAAGCAGAAGTCAAATCATTGAATGCACAAATTGAAGAATTGAGTGCAAATATTGAAAGTCAAACGGAGCTCAAAAATATTGAACAAATCGCCAAAGAGTCGTTAAATATGCAATACCCTTTTAGCGAGCAAATCGTGTATATTGATTCGAATTATCACTTTGCATTAGCAACGCCCATAACTGAAAGTGCACAACAGTCAAAAGCAGAGGTTGTTGCAACAAATAGCCCCTTACTTGAAGAACTTGTCACCGCACTTTTTAATGCAAAAAAATGACGCTTCATAGCCCAAATATAATGTATCAAAAAAAACATTAAATCTTAGCCCTAGCCATTTTGAAATTGCTTAGGGCTTTCGTTCATTTTATGACTTTTTTTAAAATTGATAATTTTAATCCTTGGGTTATAATAGAAATAGCGATAATTTGGAGGCACAAAATATGGGGAAATTCAGAAAGAGGATTTTCGTTTTTTATATCATACTAACGATACTTATGCTAGCCCTTGTCGGTAGGCTCGTATACATCCAAGTGTTTTGGAGTGACGAACTGACTGCGGAGGCAAAAGCACAACAAGATAAAAATATCATCATACCTGCAGAACGCGGCATGATCCTCGACAGAAATGGGGACAAACTCGCTTTCAGTATGAAAACGTATTCTATTTGGGCACAAGCATCTGATATCAAAAAACCTGCTGAGACAGCTCAACTTATAGCCGACACGCTGGGAAGTGAAGTAGTGGGCATCATCGATAAATTACTCACCTCGCAATCTACATTCGTTAAAGTGGTGGGCAATCTTTCAAAAAGTGAAGCCGACTTGGTTAAAGCGAAAGGGATACGCGGCATATCAATCACTGAAGATACTAAGCGGCTATATCCTTACAATGCACTAGCTTCCCATATTATTGGCAATGTCAATGTGGATGGAGACGGTTTTTTAGGGCTCGAATTATACTTCAATGAAACGTTAAAAGGTGAATCTGGACTCTATCATGTGACGACAGATGTTTACGGTAGACAACTCGCCTATGGAGAAGATAGTCTTGAAGCGCCGATTAACGGTGAGTCTCTGATGCTGACACTCGATGATAGTATTCAGTTTTTTGTTGAAGAACGGCTTGAAGCTGCTATTGTAGAACATGGGGCCAAATCTGTGGCGGCTATCGTCATGGATCCTATGACTGGCGAGGTTATCGCAATGTCTTCAAAACCAGATTTTGACCTCAACAATCCGAGAACGCATAATGCCGATGTGGATGAAGCGACTTGGAAAGCACTTTCAGATGATGAAAAGATGACCTATCGAAATGAAATGTGGAAAAACAAGACCATCAGTGATACTTATGAACCTGGATCAACCTTTAAAGCGGTCATTTCAGCGATTGCACTTGAAGAGAACCTCGTGACTATGGATACGACTTTTTTCTGTGAAGGGTATAAGATTGTCAATGGTGTAAAGCTATACTGTGTCAGTTATCCTGTGGGTCATGGCTACCAGACTTTAGTTCAAGCGTTTGTCAATTCATGTAACACCTCATTTATGGAAATAGGGCAAAAAATTGGCGTCGATAAGATGTACGCGTATTTTGAAAAATTTGGACTTTTTGAAAAGACAAATATCGCATTACCTGCGGAAGCAAAAACCATTTCATTGCCAAAAGAGGCAGTGGGTCCAATCGAACTTGCGACCTTGTCCTACGGCCATGGTATCAACTTATCGATGCTTCAAGTTGTGAGAACACTATCTGCCCTTGTAAATGGGGGGGAATTGCTAGAACCACAGATTGTGAAATCTGTGATTGGCAGTGATGGCAATTTGGTTAAAACATTTGAACCTGTCGTCGTAAGACGCATTATTTCGGAAGAGACCTCAGCTAAATTGCGATTTTTACTGGAAAGTGCGGTTCAAAAAGGTGGCGGTAAAAAAGCATATATTGAAGGCATTAGAGTCGGTGGAAAGTCAGGTACAAGCGAGAAATTTACTGAAAATGGCTATGAAAGTGAAGTGGTCGTTGTATCCTTCGTGGGCATTGCGCCAATTGACGATCCGAAATACGTCGTACTCGTTGTAGTAGATGAACCTAAAGACTTATTCCTAGGAAGTTTGGTAGCGGCGCCTGTGGTCAAGAATATCCTTGAAGATATATTGCGATATAAAAATATTGTTCCAAATGTAGAAGTTGTGAAAAATATCGACATCCCTAATTTGATTGGCATGTCCTTGGAAACCGCAATTGAAAAGCTTGATGCATTAGGTTTAACTTATTCGACAACACCAATAGGCGTTGAAGATCAAACACTTCCAGTTACTAATCAATATCCAGTTGCAGGCACAAAAGTCGATTCGAATTCGATAGTAATCATATCGATTGAAGATTAGTAAAATAATGAAGCAAGCAGCATCCGTACAGCATCCGTACAGAATCAAACTAAAGATTGTCTCAAGGAGAAAGCAATGAATTTGTTTAGTAACCCATGGTTGAACTGCATAGCGTTTTTTTGCCTCAGCGGATTGGCTGGACTTGTTTTAGGTCCAATCGTCATCCCAAGGTTAAGGCAACTAAAATTCGGACAAGCCATTCGAGAGGAAGGGCCTCAATCCCATTTGTATAAAACTGGCACACCGACGATGGGGGGACTTATTTTTATCGTCGCATTTCTTGTACCCATTGCCTTAACCTTAACTTTTGAAATGCCTAAAGTTGGCTATGTTGCACTGTCCCTGCTTGCATTTGGCGCTGTGGGCTTTCTAGATGATTATTTAAAAGTCGTTAAAAAGCACAACGAAGGTCTAAAAGCCAAACAAAAATTTGGACTCCAGCTTATCTTAGGTATTGTTTTCACGTTTTGGGCGATGTTCTGGGGAACTGAAATTTATATTCCCTTTGTAAATGGTGCGGTTGAGATTGGTTGGTTATATATGCCTTTAGTTGTCGTTATGTTTTTAGCCATTGATAACGCCGTTAATTTGACGGATGGTCTTGACGGCCTTGCGGCGACCATAACGGCAATTGTATCACTTTTCTTTGTCATTATGGGCTTTGTTCAACAAAATGATGTCGTCATCATGATGGCTTCAGCCATGACCGGCGCTCTCGTCGCCTATTTAAAATTCAATTGGCACCCTGCAAAAGTATTCATGGGAGATACAGGGTCTCTTGCTCTTGGTGGCTATGTGGGTGCCATGGCGATTCTTCTTAAAATGCCTTTATTTATACCATTATTTGGCTTGATCTATTTCATAGAAACATTATCGGTGATCATTCAAGTCCTTTATTACAAAAAAACAAAAAAACGCTTTTTTAAAATGGCGCCTATTCATCATCATTTTGAGATGCTCGGTTGGAACGAAGTGAAAATCGTCACGCGGTTTTCCCTTGTAACCATCATTATGTGTGCCATTGGTTTCTTGATTTATCAATCTTAGAATTTATAAAAAAAGTTTTTAGGGGGCTATATGACATTTGGAAATAAACGGGTCATTGTGGTTGGACTAGCAAAATCAGGTGTATCTGCTATTAAAGTACTCTCTCAAATTGGTGCTCAGGTGACCGTAACGGATATTAAAAAAGCCGATCAACTCACGGAAATTATTGAAGAAATAAAACCTTACGTTCATAATATCGTCGTAGGCGAACATCCAAAGGTGCTTGATACCTACGATATCGCAGTGATGAGTCCTGGCGTACCTCTTGATTTACCGTTTGTTATTCAAATGAAAGCCGCTGGCATTCAGATCATTGGTGAGATTGAACTCGCATATCAGCTTTGTAAGGGAAAATTCATAGGAATAACGGGTACAAACGGTAAAACGACGACGACGGCGTTAGCCGGCGAGATTTTCCAGGCGTCAGGTTTAGCTTACCACGTCGTTGGCAATATCGGATTGCCTGCCGTATCAAAGGCACTTGAAGCATCGGAAGAGACGTTCATGGTTACTGAAATCAGTAGCTTTCAGCTGGAGACGGTCTTAGATTTTCATGCGAAGGTCGCCGCAGTGCTTAATTTAACTCCGGATCACCTCAATCGACATAAAACGATGGACAACTATATAGCGGCAAAGGCGCGTATTTTTGAAAATCAAGAAGCAGCTGATGCCTTAGTACTCAATTATGACGATTTGCCAACGCGTGACCTTGCCAAACATGCAAAGAGCCATGTTCATTTTTTTAGCAGAAAGACACAAATCGGTCAAAGCGCTTATATTGAAAATGGTGAAATTGTCTTGAATTGCTCTGGCGTGATAGAGACCGTATGCGCGGTGCGTGACCTATTGATTTTTGGTCGCCACAATGAGGAAAATGCCTTAGCTGCTGCGCTCATTTGCAGATTGGCGGGACTTGAAACGCGTTCAATCGCACAGGGTCTCAGAAGTTTTAAAGGCGTGGAACACCGTATTGAATATACCGCCACTGTTGAAGGGCGTAAGTTTTATAACGACTCAAAAGGCACCAATCCCGATTCGACAATCTGTGCAATAGAGGCTATGGCCGTTCCGACGCATCTCATCGCAGGTGGTTATGAAAAGGATAGCGATTTTGGTCCGATGGTGGATGCTTTTGGCGATAAAATAAAATCGTTGATTTTGCTTGGTGCAACAAAGCAAAAAATTGCAAATGCAGCGATTGAAAAGGGATTTGATGAGATTGTCTTTGTCGATTCTATGGAAGAAGCTGTTAAAGTAGCTTTTTACCGTTCAAAGATAGGCGACGCAATTTTACTGTCACCTGCGTGTGCCAGCTGGGACATGTATGATAATTTTGAACAGCGCGGCGATCACTTTAAAGCATGCGTGAATGATCTTGGAAAGCAAACTATTTAAGTGAGGCAAATATGAAACCTAACAAAATGGATTATCCACTATTGGTTGTGACACTAGTGCTATTATCTTTTGGTCTATTGATGGTATTCAGTTCGAGTTACTATTATGCCATTGACAAGATGCAAGATAAGACGCATTTTTTTACTACAGATCTCAAATGGATTGTCTTTGGTATTGTGGCGATGCTTGTAGCATCGGCAGTAGATTATAAGGCTTATAAAAAAATTGCCGTACCACTTTTTGTTGTGAGTATTGCGCTACTGGTTTATGTCTTGATTGGCGGTAGAGTTGTCAACAACGCACAGCGATGGATTTATATTGGCAGTCAAGGTTTTCAACCCGCTGAAGTGGCCAAAATCGGCATGATAATGTTCTTTGCCTATAGCCTTGAAAAAAATTATGCATTCATAAGCAAGCCTAAATACCTCGGTATCTATATAGGCATTATCGCTCTTGTGGTGTTGCTCATCATGAAACAGCCCAATATGAGTACGGCGGTTATCATCGCAGGTGTGATGGTAATCATGCTGTTTATTGCGGGACTCAACTGGCTTTATGCCGTATTGTTCGCAGGTGGTGGTGCGTTGATTGGCCTATTGCTCGTTTATGATGCACCATATCGTCTCAATCGACTCACGGCATTTCTGGAGCCTTTCAAGTATAAAAATGATGAATCCTGGCAAGTCATCCAATCGCTTTACGCACTTGGAACTGGTAGCATCTTTGGTGTTGGACTTGGTATGAGCACACAGAACAAACTTTATATCCCGGAACCACAAAACGATTTTATACTTGCAACCATAGGTGAGGAGCTTGGACTCATTGGAACTGTTGGTTTGTTAATAATGTTTTTGATATTGCTTTATCGATGTGTTAAAATTGCTATGAATGCCCCAGATGTATTCTCAACTTTACTGGCATCTGGTATCACCGCGATGCTTGGGCTTCAAATAATCATGAATTATGCAGTTGCCACATCTTCGATGCCCGCAACAGGTGTTACATTGCCATTTATCAGCTATGGTGGAACAAGTGTCATGATTTTGCTTGGCTCAGTGGGGATTATGCTCAATATATCTAAACATTCGATGAAAAGAACGCCAAAACGGGATGAATAGATTACTTCGAGATGAATAAAGCAACTATTGGAGAAAACTATGAAAGTTTTAATAACAGGTGGTGGCACTGGAGGACATATTTATCCGGCGCTTGCCATTGCAGAGCGGTTAAAGAAGGATTTCAGGCCGCTTGAACTCATGTATGTCGGTTCAAAAACTGGAATGGAAAAAGACCTAGTACCTAAAAAAGGGATTATGTATGTCCCCATTGATGTAGCACCGTTAAATAAAAAATTCACAAAAAAAACATTCAAATCGATTGGACTGCTCTTTAAAGGTTTATGGCAGGCCAACGGCATCATCAAACGTTTTAAACCAGATATTATCATCGGAACTGGTGGTTATGTTGCAGGATCATTGGTTTTCATTGGCGCTCTGAGAGGTGTTCCCACGGCGATACATGAACAAAATGCTTATCCGGGTCTAACAAATAGAATCCTCAGCCGCTTTGTCGATTGTATCATGGTCTCCTTTGAAGATTCAAAAGCACACTTCAAACATCGAGAACGCGCGATTTATACGGGAATGCCCATCATGGATACTTATTTTACTACGTCTAGGGAACAATCTCGCCAAAAGTTAGGTATCTTACCAAGTGAAATGCTCGTTGTGACGGTTGGCGGTAGCAACGGAGCGATGAAACTCAATCACATTATGTTGTCCAGCTACAACCAATTTTTAGAGTATCCAAATATAAAGTTCATTCACGTTTCTGGGACACGCTATTACCCGTATGTGCTTGAAGATATTGAAAACAAGCTATACACGGTGGGTAACAACGTCAAAATTATCGGTTATTTGAAAGACATGCCAACGTATTTATATGCGGCCGATCTTGTTATATCAAGGGCAGGCGCTTCAACAATCAATGAGATCATCGCTGCAAAATCGCCATCGGTGATCATTCCTTCGCCAAATGTCGCTAATGATCATCAATTGCTCAATGCACAACTCATGGATAAATATGGCATGGGTGTCGTCATGAAGGAAGAGGATTTAAACGAAGAGCTCATGGTGCATACAATTTTGGATTTTTACAAAGATCCTGGGAAACTCAATATTATGCGTCAAAATTGTGAGAAGATGGACCTAAGTCGAACGATGGATGCCATATCGGCTGTAGTAAGAAGGTTGACTGAATACGGAAACTAGAAGAAACTTTCGCGGATTATGCGGCGCAAATCGCGGGTTATGGAGTGGAAATCCTTGAAAAAATTTTTTAAGCGGTTATTTATAGGGCTAATCATTGTAGGCTTGATTGGCGGTGGCGTTTATTTGTATTTCAACACAAATTTATTGCGCATACAAAATGTCCTGTTTAATGAAAACCCATTTGTCGATTTATATGACATACAGAGGTATTCTGGTGTAGTTATTGGAACACCTTACTTTGAAGTGGATGTCTACGAGGCGGCAGATAAGCTCAAAACGCATCCTTATATTAAAGAGGCCACGGCACAGAAAAAGTTTCCAAATACAATCATTTTCAATGTGACTTATCGAGAGCACTTTTTCAACATCAGGTATTCTGATATTGTCTTATCACTGGACGATCAGTTACATGTACTAGAAGTTCTTTCTACAGAAAATGATGGGTATACCGTGGAAGGTTTTGCATTTGAAAGCTTCTCAACTGGGAAGGTCATTGATGTGACACAACTTTATATACTGGAAAACATCGTGGATTTGATCCAACTTCTCAATCAAAGTCATCTTGAGCCAAATCCGCTCATCACTTTTGAAAATAGAAACATCGTACTGACGCTTGATACATTGCATGTGAAATTCGGCGTCGGAGAGAATATTGAAGATAAGTTTAATGCCTTTGTCAATATATATGAATCGTTGAAGGCAGATGGCATAACAACGGGCGTCATCGATGTAAGTAGCGATGGTTTGCCAGTATATAGACCTTTTGGAGAGTAGAAATATGAAGAAAAAAGACAACTTGTGGATTGGCGCTGCCTGTATCATTTTAGGGGTGTTCATTGCCTTTCAGATGAAGTTTATCCAGGGTACCTATCTAAATGGAGCGAGTCCAACGCAAAAGACAACTGAAATTCTCAATGAACTCAGTGCTGTTAAAACTGAAAAAGAAAACCTGATAGAAGAGATTGAACGGTTGGAAGATCAACTAGATAAAATTCAAAATTCTGCATCAGAAGAGAGTGCTATAGTAAAAAATTTGACAGATGAACTCAATCGTTACAAGGCTTTTTCAGGAATGACAAAAGTATCGGGAACAGGGATCATGATTACTATCGATAACCCTCCTAAAGACCTCAATATTGGACAAGAAAAAAACATCGCCTATGATTATAAATTGATACTCGATTTGATTAATGAACTCAATTCGGCTGGTGCTGAGGCGATTTCCATCAACAATCAACGTATGATCAACAGCACGGAAGTCAGACTCGCAGGCAGTCAAGTCAACGTCAATACATTGCCAATCAGTCCTCCCTATGTCATCAAGGCAATTGGAAATTCCAGTACGCTCGATGGTGCAGTCAATCAGAGATTTGGCATCGTTCAAAATATTCAAGAAACAGGTTACTATGTTGAAGTAAAACAATTAGAAAATTTAGAAATTGATGCTTTTAACGGCAGTTTGAAATTTAGATATGCAAATACGGTGAAATAGATGATATGGAATTCTAAGAGAAAGATTTTGTTCTCTCTGACAGTTTTGCTCGGTGTTATGGTCGCTCTACAATTTAAAACACTCAATTCGGGCATCAAATACTTGTCGATTAAAGACATGTATACTCAAAGTATTGAACTTGAGAGTCAAAAATCTGAAATTGTACTTCTAAATGCAAAAGTTGAAGATTTGAAGAAACAGATTGCCACCTATCAAACGGCTAAGGAAGATGTTGAAATCGACTATGAAACTTTCTTGCTCAGTGAGATTGACAATACGAAAGCCGTGGCTGGTCTTACTGAACTTGAAGGTCCTGGCGTTGTCATCATCGTCACAGATGGTACGAGAGACTTGCTTGAAGATGAGAGTCCAAACAGTGTGTGGGTTCATGACATCGACATCCGTGCGATGGTGGATGATTTACGAAATGCAGGTGCTGAAGCAATCGCTATAAATGGTCAACGCGTCGTCTTCAATAAATCGAAAATTCAGTGTACGGGTCCGACGATCAAAATCAACGATCAGGTATTTGCGCCACCTTATGTCATAAAAGCAATAGGGGATCGAAAATTCCTCGAGTCGATAATAAATGCACCAGGTAGTTTTAGCGAAGACTTGAGAAGTTGGGGTGTTTTCGTGGAAGTTAATACATCAATCAGTGTGAACATTCCCAAGTACGATGGGTTTGTCAGCTATGAATACGTAAACTAAGGAAGGGGCATAAATATGTTTATTGCCATTTTAGGTATATTAATCGGCGTACTTTTGGGTCTTTACATTCCCTTTGAGTTTTCTACCATTTCTTCACTCTATATTTCAGTAGGTATATTGGCGGCGATAGACTCTATTATCGGTGCTATCAGAGCGAGTATTGAGGGGAAATTCGATGGTTTGATTTTCATCAGTGGTTTTTTCGTTAATGCGATTCTCGCAATCACGTTATCTTTTTTAGGCGACCAACTCGGCGTGCCTATCTACTATGCAGCTATTTTTGTATTCGGAACACGCCTATTTAACAACATCGGTATCATAAGACGCTATACGATTGATCGCTATAGAGGGAAATAGAAGCGAACAATAGGTCTTAAGGCTTATATTATGACCAATCGCTTTAAAATAGTCTTTTTTGAAAAAAAAATATTCCAAAAAAATAAAAAAGAGTATATACTATATGTAGTAGAAAGCTAGGTGATTATGGCAATATATGTTGCGTAAAATCATTTTGTTTCCTCACTAAATCAGGGGTTTTATTACAAGACAAAGTTTATTTAGGATTTAAAGCAAAATTGTTTATATAAAAGAGATTATAAACACCTGAGAATTATTACTTTGCGGGATAAGGAGGATTTTCATGTTAGAGTTTGATGTTGCTGTTGAAGAATTTGCCCAGCTTAAAGTAATTGGTGTTGGTGGCGGAGGTAATAACGCCGTTAACAGAATGATTAAATCGAATTTAAAAGGCGTACAGTTTATTGCGATTAACACAGATAAACAAGCCCTTTACAGCTCAGCGGCAGAATATAAATTGCAAATTGGCGAAAAGTTGACTAGAGGTCTCGGCGCAGGAGCAAATCCAGAAGTTGGGAAAAAAGCGGCGGAAGAAAGCCGTGACGATATATTTCAAGCACTTCAAGGTGCCGATATGGTTTTCATCACTGCTGGTATGGGTGGTGGTACTGGGACTGGTGCAGCACCAATCGTTGCAGAGATAGCCAAAGAAATGGGTATCTTAACAGTTGGCGTCGTTACAAAGCCTTTTTCGTTTGAAGGCAAGAGACGGATGAAACATGCTGAAGAAGGTATAGAAGAACTTAAAAAACGTGTAGATACATTAATTACAATCCCAAATGATCGTCTCCTTGAAATCGTTGAAAAACGCACATCCATCTTGGATGCATTTACGATTGCCGATGATGTTTTAAGACAAGGTGTTCAAGGTATTTCCAATACAATCACTGAAACGGGATTGATCAACGTAGACTTTGCCGACGTTAAAACAATTATGTTCGAACAAGGTTTAGCACATATGGGTATCGGCTCTTCAAGTGGTGAAGATCGTGCAATTGATGCGACCAATCAGGCGATTCACAGCCCATTACTCGAAACGTCAATCAAAGGTTCAAAAGGTATTTTGCTCAATATCCGCGGCGGCAAATCTTTAGGCATGATGGAGATTCAACAAGCGGCAGATCTCGTTTACAGAGAAGCAGATCCAGATGCTAACATCATCATGGGAGCGGTCATTGATGAATCCTTAAAAGATGAAATCACTGTAACGGTTATTGCAACCGGTTTTGATGCTTATAAACCAGAAACAAAAGTTGAGCCAAAACTTACAAATACAAGTAATTACTCAAACAAGCCAGTTAAAAATGATACGGTTAGGGTTCAACCGGCAGAAGCGGATCCTGATGAAGACGACACATTTGATATTCCGACGTTTTTAAGAAAGAAAAGATAACCTTGCTTCCAGCAAGGTTTTTTTTTAAACAACTGATGGAGAGGTGAAACGATGAAATGTCCTTATTGTAGCAGTTTAGAATCTAAAGTCATAGATTCAAGACCAACGGATGACGGTCATGTGATTAGACGTCGAAGAGAGTGCATCAACTGTAACCAACGGTTTACGACTTATGAAAAAATCGAAGAAATTCCAATCATTATTGTTAAAAAAGATGGCACTCGCGAATCCTACAATAGGATGAAGGTTCTTAACGGCATTATCAGAGCATGTGAAAAACGCCCTGTCTCTATGGAGCAAATGGAGCGATTGATTGATCAAATCGAGACGCGTATGCACACTTCAATGGAAAAAGAAGTTCAATCCGAGTTAATTGGGGAGCTGGTTATGTCGGGTCTTAAAGACCTTGATGAAGTTGCTTATGTCAGATTTGCATCGGTTTATAGACAGTTTAAAGATATTACTACGTTTATCAATGAATTGACAAAATTATTACAGGAAAAATCCCACAGTTAAAGCAGTGAAAACTGCTTTTTTTTTCTAAAACGACATAGGCACCATAGTTTTCAGGAGACAGAATGATGAATCAATTCGCAACGATCAATGTAGCACATGGCATTACGACAAGATTAGGCGGCGTGAGTGACGGCGTGTTTGGTTCAATGAATACGAGCTTTTTTGGCATTGACGATAAATTAGCCGTTTTTGAAAATATCAAGCGTTCACTAGATGCCATCGGATCAGATGCAAAGACTATCGTGGCAACGCAGCAAGTACATTCTAATAAAATTTTAGTGATAAATGATCTAACGACTTTTTCGGAACTTAGAAAAATTGACGTTTCAGGTTCTTCCCTGGATGGGTATGAGTTATTTGTCTCAACAGAGACCGATGGATTGATTACCAGCCGACGGGATATCGTACTCATGACTTTTTATGCCGACTGTGTACCTTTAATCTTTCACGATCCTGAGACGGGCTATATAGGCACCGTCCATAGTGGTTGGCGTGGCACGGCAAACATGATTGGGGGAGACGCAATCGCCATCTTTCAAGCATTAGGAAGTGCCCCAAAGAATATCCAAATAGGGATCGGCCACTGTGCAGGCGTATGTTGTTACGAAGTAGATGCACCTGTAATTGAAGCATTTCGCAAACATTTTACAGTGCAGGAAACGAAGGCATTTGTCGTGCCAAAAGAAAATGGGAAGTATATGCTAGATTTGAAAACAGCCAATAAAATCCTCTTTAAAAAAAATGGCGTTCTTGAGGCACATATTGAAATCAATCAAGACTGCACCATCTGTGATGCACATTTATATCACTCACATAGA
>JBBRVO010000025.1:0-26697 GCA_038246775.1 Peptostreptococcales bacterium
AACTGGCTGACAAGGCCATCACCTACTGTTAACAACGTAAATCTTTGCAGCGACTCTGCAAGTGAAAGTCCCATAGTCATGGCACCCAAGACAAATCCCGCAATGATATTGATAAAGGTGATTAAAATACCCGCTACGGCATCGCCTTTTACAAACTTGCTGGCACCGTCCATAGAACCATAAAAATCGGCTTCCCTTTGGATCTTTTTACGTCTCAATTTGGCGTCTGCTTCAGTAATTAGACCTGAGTTCAAATCGGCATCAATGGCCATTTGTTTACCAGGCATCGCATCGAGAGTAAATCGTGCCGCAACCTCAGACACCCTTTCAGAGCCTTTTGTGATGACCAAGAACTGTATAATCATAATAATCAAGAATATGATAAAACCAACAATGGCATTGCCACCAATAACAAACGAGCCAAATGACGCGATAACTTCCCCTGCTGTACCAGTCGACAAAATACTCATCGTCGAACGGACATTGAGTGCAAGCCGAAATAAGGTTGTTATGAGTAGCAAGGATGGAAATACGCTAAATTCAAGTGGCTCTCCAATAAACATGGCGAGGATGAGGATAATCAGCGATATTGAAATATTGAGCGCAAGAAAGAAGTCCAGCAAAGGCAAAGGCACTGGAACGATGATAAGTACGATGATGGTGACTACGAGTATTGCGACTATGACGTCACTAAAACGCATAATTATGCCTCCTAGGATTTTTTCTTAAGTGAGAAAACAAAAGCCAAAACTTCGGCAACCGCTTCATATAGATCTGCGGGGATAAATGTCCCAATATCGACTGTCTTGTAGAGGGTTTGTGCCAAAGGTTTATTCTCGACAATTGGTACTTCGTTTTCCAGTGCAATGCGTTTAATGTTCTGTGCAATTAAATCTTGTCCTTTAGCAACAACCAATGGTGCATCTCCTAAACCCGTATCATACCTTAGCGCAACGGCGAAATGCGTCGGGTTAGTGATGATAACATCGGCTTTTGGGACTTCTTGCATCATACGGCTCATGGCAAAAGCACGCTGTTTTTCCTTAATGCGCGCTTTGAGTTGAGGATCGCCTTCACTTTGCTTGTATTCTTGTTTAACCTCTTGTTTTGACATCATGAGGTCTTTCTTGTTTTTCCATTTTTTAAAAGCAAAATCCAGCAGTGCAATGACAAATAATAATAGTGCACATCTTACAACAACCCCATATATAAGTTCCCACATCTCAAGTACTATGGGTCCTGTATCGAGTTCGAGCGTAATTAAAAGTTCTCTCATGTGGGCCATGATATAGGCAACAGCAACGTAGACAATCAAAATCGCCTTGGCGATGGACTTTAGCATCTCAACAAGTGCCCTTGAAGAAAACATGTTTTTAAATCCTTTTAATGGATTGATTTTATCAAATTTAGGTTTTAATGTCTCCGTCGTAAACATAAAGCCAACTTGTATATAAGATACCAATAATCCGCTTGTTAAAGCAATGAAAAGCAGAGGTAAAGACAATTTCAAAATTGTAAAAATCGTTTCATTGAAAAATAAGGCGATGCCATTTGACGTGAATAATGAAGCCGTATCGACGGTTAGATCCATGGTGAAATAGTAATAACCAATTAGGTTGTCCACAAAGAAGCTACTTAAAAACGAAAAGGAAATAAAGACAGCCAATAAAGAGACCGCACCATTTAAGTCTTTTGATTGTGCGATTTGTCCTTTGTCACGTGCATCTCTAATCTTTTTAGAGGTGGGTTGCTCAGTTTTTTCTTCGGAAAACAATTGGAGATCAAAATACGCTAACAAAGTCCCACCCTCTTTATTGACTGATATGTTTATGGTTTTACATAAAAATTGAAATATTGCTCAACATAATAAAATACCGAATTCAGAATATTGCTAAATATTTCATACAGATAAGGCATCAAAATGATAAATAAAAGCAAACCAAAGAAAATCTTGAAGGGCATGCCTAATACAAATATATTCATACCTGGCATCGCTTTTGCCAAAAGTCCAAGTACGATATCGGCGATAAGAATGGTTATCATAAATGGTGCCGCTATTTGTAAGCCAATGATAAAGGATTGCTGTACAATGTCAAGTAGCATCGTCAAGGATTCCGCAGCCCGGAAAAAAGACCCAAGTTCGATTTTCGAAAAAGATATAACCAAAGCTGAAATTAACTGATGATGCATTTCAAGTTGTAAAAAAATGAGTGTTGAAAAAATATAGAAAATATTAGAAGTAATCGGTATCTGCGATTCATCCATAGGATTGATAACACTGATGATGGAAAATCCCAGTTGATGGTCGATTATGTCGCCAGCAAAATAAATGAAGTTAAAAAACACAGATATTAATAAACCTATGAATAGACCAATCATCAGTTCATTTACCATAAGTAAGGCAAATCCCCAAAAGGTTGAAACATCATAGGTAATCGTTGTGTCTACAAAGGGAAAAACCAAGATCGTCGTGAAAAATATCAAACCAATCTTCATTGGAATAGGGTAATTTCGGCTTCCGAAAATCGGTGCGGTAAAAATCATCCCACCCATTCTTCCAGCAACGAGAAAAATATTTAATAGCGGAATAGAAACAGTCATTAGACCACCTAATATATTATGACATCTATCAAATTAAGAACGTAATTCGTATACTCTACCAAGGATTTAATCATCCACGAGCCAGTAACCAACATAACAAGAAAAACGACGATTATTTTAGGTACAAATGCCAAAGTCGATTCTTGTATCTGTGTAGTTGCCTGAAATATGGCAATTAATAGTCCAATCAAAAGGCCGCTCAATAACATCGGTGCTGAGAGTACCAAAATCACCTTAATAGATTGTGTGAATAAATCGATAATCATTTCTTCATTCATTATTTTTCCTCCTAGCGGATGCTAAGAATGAGCTTTTCTATGATCAGATGCCATCCATCCACCAATATGAACAGTAAAATTTTTATTGGTAAGGAGATCATAACCGGAGGCAACATCATCATACCGAGTGCCATCAAAGTTGAAGCGACGATCATGTCGACGACAATAAAAGGCATAAAAATTAGAAAGCCTATCTCGAAGCTCAATTTTAACTCACTTAAAACGAAAGCCGGAATTAATACCGTCATGCTGATGTCATCATTTGTATTAACCTCTTCCACATTTGCTATGTTCAAAAAAAGCGCTAAATCCTTAGATCTCACTTGAGCGAGCATGAATTCCTTAAACGGACCCGATGCTAAATCAGTAGCTTCTTCTAAAGTTACAGTGCCTTCTTGAAGCGGTACATATGCATTTTCATAAACGTCGGTCAAAACAGGTTGCATCACAAATAGGGTCATAAATAAAGCCAAACCGATAAGCGTTTGATTTGGTGGTGTCGCCTGTAAAGACAGAGCACGACGAACAAATCCTAAAACGATAATAAACCTAGTAAATGAGGTCATCATAATCAGAATTGACGGTGCCAATGATAAAACAGTTAATAAAACTAAAATTTGTATGCTATTGGCGACTTGAACATCCCCATTTTCTCCTGAAACAGAGATATTTATATCCGGAAACTGTATATTGGTCGCAGCAAAACCCGCATTTAAAGGCAATAAGATAACAACTAGTAGTGCAATCAGCAAAAAACTTTTGAAAACTCCCCCGAATTTAATCATCGCTCTTATCCTTCGAATTTTTTTTTGATTCTCTCTTTAGAATCGAAGTCTTAAGTTGCTCAAAAAAAGCATCTGTTTGAGGTTCAATTTGTTTTGAAATCTCAATATTTAGATGCTCACGTTTATCAATAACGGTCATTCCACTTTTATCACTGCCGATCAAATAGTGAATTTGATCCAGTTCTACCAAATAAAGAAATTTGTCATTGGATATGGCAATTCTTTCAATCACCTTAATATTCTTTTCACGAAGGCCAACAAAATGCCTTTTCGTCAAATATTTAGAGAAACCCCATAATAAGAACAAAAACACTGTGGCCACAATAATGTACTTTATTGTGAACAAAGTGTCACTAGAATTATCATATCCAGCTAAACGCGTTACAGAATAGGTGAAAATGCGCATCTCATTCACCTATCCCAATACTTTCTTAACAGCTTCAATAACGCGATCAGCCTGGAATGGCTTAACGATGAAGTCTCTTGCACCGGCTTGTATAGATTCTATAACCATTGCCTGTTGTCCCATAGCAGAACACATAACAACCTTGGCACTTGGGTCAAACGCTTTGATTTCTTTTACAGCTTGAATGCCATCTACTTCTGGCATCGTGATATCCATAATGACGAGTTCCGGTTTAAGCTCCTTATATTTTTCGATTGCTTTCTGACCGTTTTCAGCCTCTCCAACAACTTCATAGCCGTTTTTAGTCAACACATCTTTGATCATCATCCTCATAAATGCTGCGTCATCGACTACTAGTATTGTATTCGCCATATTTTCCTCCTAAGAATTATTCCGTGATTTTTCTAGGTATTATAATGTCAGTAATTCTGATACCATAATTCTCATCTACTACAACGACTTCACCTTTGGCAATACGTTTTCCATTCGCTAAAATGTCTAGTGGTTCACCAACCAGACGGTCTAGTTCAATAACAGAGCCAACGCCAAAATCGAGAATTTCATTAATCTTTTTACCAGTCTTCCCTAACTCTACTGTAATTTCAAGCGGTACGTCTCTGATTAAATCTATATCATTATTATAATACATTTGAGCAGAATTGCTATCAAAATTTTCAAATTGTAGTGGGACAGCACTGATTTTTTCAGTCGCCACCCTTGGTCTACTTTCTTCTTCATAGTAGTATTGGTCTTTTGGAGGTTCATTTTTTTGCGTGACTTTTTCGTCTGCCTTAGCAGGCGCTTTCGCTTGAGGCGCTTTCACTTCAATGACAGGATCTGGAGATTTCTTGTTTATAATCGTAGATACCATTTGTTTGGCCACCTGAAGTGGTAACACTTGCATAATTTCACTGTCGATTAAATCGCCAACAGTCATTCTGAATGCGATTTTGACGACATTGTCTGACTTTGTAATACCAAACTGTGTGTAGTCCAAGTCGGCAATTTTATCGTGATATGCTTCAGGTGGTGAAATATCAATTTTTTTACCTAGCATTTCAGACAATGACGTAGAAGATGAACCAATCATTTGATTCATTGCTTCACTGATCGCACTCAAATGAAGGTCATTTAGCTCGCTCGAAATATTTGTACCATCGCCACCCATCATGAGATCTGTAATGATTTTAACATCTTTTTCATGCAATATTAAAAAATTGACGCCTTCGATGCCGACTTTATAGGTTATGTTAATTAAAACAGAAGGGTCTTCGAAGTCTTCGGCCATAACCGCCATTGTTGTTTCAGTTACTTTTGGCGTCGTGATCGTCACTTTTTTATTAAGTAGAGTAAATAAAGTCGTAGCTGCAGTACCCATGCTGATATTGCCTATCTCACCTATGGCATCTGCTTCTTCTTCAGTTAATCCGGAGAAGGAAGCTGCTGTTGAAGAGGAGCCACCACCACCTAGTAAAGCATCTATTTCTTCTTGCGAAAGCATATCACTCATCTCTTTCATCCCCTTTCTCTACTACTTCTGTAATCATGATAGCAACATTTTTCTTTTTAATACCCGGTTTTGCTTTAAACTTAATTTGGTTTTCAACATAAATCTCTATCGGATCTTCTATTTTCTTATTTAACAAAATGATATCGCCCTTTTGAAGGTTCATAAGTTCTGAAACTGTAATGTTTGAACTACCGACCACTGCTGTCATATTGATTTTAGACTGGCCAATACCAAGTTCCATAGAGCCACGTTCTTGCTCTGTCATTTCTCTTTTATTGCTCGTTGCGAACCATAATCTCGAACTCAAACTAGGTAAAATTGGTTCTATGACAAAGTGCGGAATACAGATATTCACCATGCCTTCATTTTCACCTATATGCAAGTTAAACGTAATGAGTGCAACAGACTCAGCTGGAGAAACAATTTGTGCAAACTGTGCATTGGTTTCAATATTTTCAAGCTTTGGTCTCAATTCAACAATATTTCCCCAAGGCTCTTTTAGCAAATTGATAAACTTAATCAAAATATTACGAAGCAAAGTCATCTCAATTTCTGTAAGGGTTCTACTTTCTTTTGAATTCGTAGTAGATTTTCCCGTCCCACCGAGGACGCGTTCAATCATTGCATTTGCAATATCTGCTGAAATATCTATAATCACTTGTCCATTAAATGGTGCAAAATCTACAATACCTAATATTGCAGGATTCGAAATCGAATTGCTAAATTCCGTATAAATCAAACTTTGAACTGAAATCACGTCTACTTCAATGTAAGTCCTTAGATATCCCGATAAAAAGTTATTGAGTAGTCTAGAAAAATTTTCATGAATAATTTCAAGCGTCCTAAGTTGATCTTTAGCAAACTTATCAGGTCTACTAAAGTCATACTTTCTGACTTTCCGTTCCTTTTTCTCCTCTTCTATTTCACTAACGTCCACCTCACCAGTACTAAGGGCGGCTAGAAGCTCGTCAATCTCATTTTGGGACAATACATCTGGCATGATTTCACCTCCTTTAGTTCTAAGGATATCGATACACTTTCAAGATAATTATCGGCAAATTGTTATAATAACTTAACCTTGAATAACAAATGGTTGCAGATAAATATTTGTGATGTTTTCTTCGTCCGATTCTAGAATTTCAATAACCATTTGCTTGATTCTATCTCTAAGTCGTTCTTTGCCATTTGTCTTCTCAATATCTACTGAAGATGTCGCTCGCATAATTTCATCGATGTTATTTCTAATTTTAGTTCTATTTTGATCAAATACGGCAAGCAGTTCTACATTTGTATATTCTATGGTCACTTGATACTTGACGATTTTTTTGCTTGCTTCATCTGCTAGGTTAGAATATTCTTCATCAAAAGCATATTCATAATAAGTCAAAACAACTTCTTTTGGTGGACGCGTCATCATGAAAACCGCTACACCTGCTCCTATGATCACTACAAGTACTACAGCAGCAATAATGATTAACATTTTTTTGTTCACTTAATTACCTCCACTATCTTCAGTATTTAAAACTTCCATTGATTCTATCACAATATCGACCCGTCTATTTGCAGAACGCCCCGATGAGGTGGCATTTGACTCAATTGGATGATATTCACTATATCCCGCCGCTGATAACCTTGAGGGCAACAACTGAGACTTTTCTAAAAAAAACCTGACGACATTTGTCGCACGTGCCGTTGATAGTTCCCAGTTAGATGGATATAGACTCGAAACGTGTGGGATATTGTCCGTATGACCCTCAACGCGAATGTCTTGATTGATTAATTCAGGTGTTTTTAGCAAGTCGCTTAAAAAAGCCAATATGCCCAAAGAACGAGATTTAATCGTCGCGCTGCCTGAATCAAAAAGCACGTTGTCTTTAAAACGTATGACCAAGCCTTTCGTCTCAAGTTTCATTTCGACCAATCCATTCATATTATTTTGTTCTAAGTATTCTTTTACTTCCTTTTGAATCGATTCGAGTTTTTTCATCTCTATCACAGATTGCGAAGAGGTTTGACTTTCAGGCATCCCATCAAAAACCATAGGGGCTTCAGAAAGCGATTTTCCGCCTGATAGAATACCTGCAGAACCTTGAAACGATTGCATGACTGCTTCAAATTTTTGAGCATCAATACTCGAAAAGGCAAATAACAACACGAAGAAGCACATAAGCAATGTTACAAGGTCACCGTATGTGGCCATCCATTCTGGTGCACCAGATTTACATTCAGGACATTTATCTTTAGCCATTGTCTGATTTCGCCTCCTGAGTGCCTACCTTCTTTCTTACGGACGGTGGTAAGAAAACTTTGAGTTTTTCTTCGATGATTCTTGGATTTTCCCCTGCTTGTATAGAAAGCAATCCTTCAATCATGACATTCCTAATCAGTATTTCTTCATTGCTTTTTAGGGCAAGTTTTGCACCCATAGGAATAAATATAAGATTGGCTAAAATGGAACCGTAAAATGTGGTAATGAGGGCTACCGCCATAGCAGGACCAATTGAAGAGGGATCCGACAGATTCTGCAACATGGCAACAAGACCAATCAGTGTACCAATCATACCAAAAGCAGGTCCAAGTGCACCAAACATATCCATCATTGACTTTCCCTTACTATGACGTTCAGAAATATTTTCAATTTCAGTTTCCAATATATTTTTTACAAGTTCTGGGTCCGTGCCATCGACGATAAGCATAACGCCTTTTTGAAGAAAATCATCTTTAATTTCAGACACCGCTTCTTCAAGTGCCAATAGACCTTCTCTTCTTGCGACATTTGCGAGTTCGATAATCTTCGTGATGATTTGATCAATGTCAAATTCGTTATTTTTTATCGTCTTCGCAAAAACTTTGCCGAGATTAAGGACTTCTTTAAGTGGAAAAGCCACCAAAAAACCACCAAACATGCCACCCACTACGACGACAACAGAAGGTGCATCCCAGTACCAAAGCAACTCGCCACCAAGTAAAATTGACCATACAATAAAACCAGTACCTAAAACTAGCCCCAAAATTGTAGTAATATCCAAATCAAACACCTCTTCAAAGTAAATTTATCTATTTCATTGATTATTTTAGACGTTATCTCTATATTGACTGATTTTAGAATTATATTCAACAATTCTTTCAATAACATAGTCAATATTTTCTTTTATGATAATCTTTTTCCCCGTTGTCAAGGTTATCATAGTATCCGGTGTCGCTTCAATAAACTCGATAAGATTTGAATTTAGATAGATTGGCTCACCATTTAATCTAGTAACTTTAATCATAGTAGAGGCATCCTTTCACTTTAAATTGAAAATCATTAAAACTACCCGTAGCTAAGCTACGGGTAGTTAATCATTATCTCTTGAGGTTGACAAGTTCTTGTAATATTTCATCGCTTGTTGTAATAACACGCGAGTTTGCCTGGAATCCTCTTTGCGTTGTGATCATGTCAGTAAACTGTGCGGCTAAATCTACATTACTCATCTCAAGTGCGCCAGGTGTAATTGAACCGAAGCTACCAGTCGAAGGCATGCCGTATTTAGGTGTGCCAGAGTTTGGTGTGTTTTGGAATAAGTTGCCACCTATTTTCTCAAGACCAGCCGGATTGTCAAAATCTACCAACCCAATGATTTGAAGCACTTTTCTCTCGCCGTTTGTATAGATCCCGATAATTTCACCCTTAGAAGAGATGTTGAATGTATCGATAGAACCCGCAGAATTTCCTTTGAGTTGAACGCCTTTAGCATCTGACTCTTTAGAAACTTGAGTGAAGATTCTAGTATCAGTGACATCTCCATTTGCAAAGAAAATTGTTCTGTCTATTGGAACCGTTATATCCGCTGCGCCTGGAACAGTCATCAAAAGATTTCCTGCTACAATTGTCTCGGCGGAATTTGCATCGCCTGCAGTTGCTAATGTGACGATATTCACAATTTCACCGTTTTCGTTGAATTTGGCATACCAGTGATTGTTTGGTGCTGCTGCTGCTGGATCTGGAACCTGTTGAACACCTGCAGCATTGGTTATATTAAGTTCTTTATACGAATAATTGTACGTGAGAGCTGGTAATGCTGGATCGAATTTCGGATCCAAAGGATCGACTGTTTTCTTAACTGTTGTCACATATGAATTGCCTAGAAAATTGACGTTCACCGTATGAACATCACCTAATGAGTCATAAAGATCGACTGTTGTCGTATAATTTCCGTCTGAAACGTTGATATTGCCATTAATTGTAATATTTTTTGTCGCCGTAGCATTTTTAGTATCTGACATATTGACTTGAATCGGTTTCATATTGATATCAAGTACTTTTAAACCTTCTGTTGTAACAAGAAAACCTTGTTCGTCCATGTTAAAGTTACCAGCACGCGTATAATATTTATTCTGAGCATTCGCATCATTTGTTACAACGAAAAATCCAGAGCCATCAATCATTAAATCGGTCGCTACATCGGTCCTTTGAATGGAGCCCTTTGTATGATTTACTGAAATAGCTGCGATATTAGCACCTAGACCTACTTGTGTTGGATTGGTACCACCTCTTGAATCAGAAGATGAACTGGCACCCTTTAGCGTTTGGCTATACATCTCAGAAAAAGTGACGTTTGACGATTTATAGCCTACGGTGTTTACATTGGCAATATTATTGCCGATTACGTCCATTTTCAACTGGTGTGCTCTAAGTGAAGATACACCAGAAAACATTGATCTCATCATAAAAATAACCTCCTAGTTACAGCGGATTGTGTCATTCGGACACGCTCCTATAGCTCCCTTAAAAGGTCCAGCTATACAATTACTGCGCCATCAATATTAGTAAATACGTTTTCTTTTAATTGTTCATCCATCGCTGCAGTGATAATTGTTTTGTTTTGTACACTGGCGACAAATACTTTGTTGTCCATCATAATTAAGGCTTCTCGTACGCCTTTGCTTTTTGCCTTGTCAACGCCACCGTTTATGCGATTTAATTCGTCATCAGAAAGTTCAATGTTTCTAGCATTTAATCGATCGATTGCATGTTTCGAAAATTTGACCTGATCACCCGACTTAAGTCGATTGAGTACATCGTTGAAAGATGGGCCTTGAATATTGTTTAGAGATTTTGCCGTATCCGCTTGAGCATTTTGAGTCACTTGCGATGTTTGATTAATCTGTGTACGTCTCAACAAATAATCGCTGCTCATATTTTTCAAATCATTCATTCTCTCACCTACTTGTTAATTGCCAAGTATCGAAAACACATCTTCATCTGAAACCGTTTGATTGGTATTTGATTGACCCATATAACTTGAAAGCATTGCATTCATTTTAACCAATTCTTCTAATACTTTTGTGTTTTGTTCTAGCAATTTTTTTTGAGTTTCTACAACTTCACTACTACTTCCAGGTGTCCCAGACATTTTGTCAATCGCTTTTGCCATGTCTTCAAGTTGTTTGGATATTAAAGCATTTAACTCATTCGTTTTTTCTTGAGATCCTGCGATATTCGTGAGTTGTTCAACAGAAGAAAACTGAGCCATTTGGTTCATATATTCCGCATTATCCGTTGGGCTAAGCGGATTTTGATTTTGAAGCTGAGTCATCATGAGTTTTAGAAAAGCGTCTTTATCTAACTTTTGACTTTTCTTTCTCGTCTCATTGACTGAGTCATTGGACAATTCGTTGAGTTTTTTAATTTGTGTCTCTGTAAATGAACCACTTATTGGAAATGCCATTTTTAATCCTCCTTATCCATAATAATTGATAGTGGAGCCTTCATATTCTTCTACGATATATTTTGTTGCCGATTCAATCGGTTCTAGATTTCTTTTTTCCTCATTATTTTTGTTTTGTTTATTGCGTCTCTCTTGCTGATCGAATTCAAATGCTTCTTGTCTGTCTTTCTTCCCACTGTCGACATTGACATTAATTTGATCAACCGAATACCCTTTATTGCTCAGCGATTGCTTCAAGTCATCGAGATTTGATTCAATAGCCGCTTTGACAATTTCATTCTCTACTTTAATTTCAGCTAGTACGATCCCCTTGTGAATATTCAATTTTAGTTCTACATTACCAAGTTGTTCTGGTTGCAGCTTGACAAGAAGTGATGTGCCATGGTCAGTTAATTTAATTTGACCTTTGATTGCATCCATGATTTGTGTGAAAATTTCTTGTTTAAGTTGCGGTGTTTGTTGGATGGTTGCCGTTATCACGGAATTACCTTGCTTCATTGCAACTTGATGCATTGAAATACCTTCAGTTGTTTTAACATCGGCCTCTGTTTGAAGGACATCCTGTTTCACCGACTCTGTTGGCTGACCAGAAAAAGACTGAACCATTTGTGTTTGTGTCTGTGTTTGAGTCTGTAAGGCACTCGGCAACACAGCTTGTGAAGGATTCTGGCTAGTTGACTCATCACCACTCATACTAGAATTTGAAGCATTGGGTTGCATGCTTGAATTTATTGATGTGCTTGATACTGAAGATACTGCAGATGCTGCAATTGTCTCGGTGTTGTCATTTTCATTGTTTGAAGCCGAATTTTGAACGGGTGCGATGGCTTGCATAATTGCATTTCTTATATCTTCTGGTCTTATTGGCGCATCATTTGTTGGATTGGATGCGGCTGCATTTAAATCAGATATAATCTTGCTTAGTGCCTGAATGATTTTCATTTCAAATGGTACTGCTTTTGCAAGTGTTACAGATGCATCTTCGCTTTCAGACATCGTAACATTCGACTTCACTTTATCAAGTGTTTCAACAAGTTTATCCAATTGTTTTTTTAAGTGTGTCAAATCGTTGCCACTCAAATTTTTGTCGAGCGCTTCATCGATCTCTAAATTTTCAATTGTTTCAGAAAGCTCAGTAAAGAGTTCAGATGAACCTTCACCACCTGCTAACATTTGTTTTAGTGCATCCGTGCTTAAATCCATTGTAGCTAGCAATTGATTCACTTGATCGTCGCTCAGACCCGTTTCTTTTTTCAACTTAGCTTTAAGTGCGTCTTTTAATTTGGCCGACTCACTTGACGCTTCATCGCTATCCGGTTTATGCGTCTTAGTATTCTTGGGGGTTGTCTCCGTTTTTTCTGTTTTGTTATCTACAGTCCTTTCATCCGTCTTGTAAGAGGAATCAGTGGTTTTCACATCTGCCGGTTTATACCCTGTTGATTCTGAGACATCAACTTTGATGTTGAATTTTTTTTCTACACTTGTTTTTTTGACAAATTTGGGGTTGTCGTCGTTGCGTTTTGCAGCAATTTCGTATGAACCACTCGATCCAATGGGCTTATCGCTCACTTTCTCGTTTTTATTTGCGAGTAGTTGACTAAATGCCTCCCAATCGCTTTGCTGGCTCGTGTTTTTTGCTGAAACTAAAGGGGCGAGAATTTGCTGATTTTTGAGCAATTCTCTTAGTTGCATGGGCACCTCCTATTTTTTTGGCAATACGAGTTTTCTAGTCAGTTCTGAGGATAACGTTTGATCAAGTGACGATAAGATAGCAGCGATTTTATCTTGTGGGAAACTCGTTAAAATCTGCAAAATCAAATCTTCATCCGATATGGTTATGAATTCACCGTTGTTTAGTTCATACACAGCCGAAGGCGATGCATTAAGCAACATATTCTTAACGATCTCCACAACCTTAGGCGTATCCATTTTGGAATAGACGTTGATTAACTCTAAAACGTTATCGTCAAATTTCCTATAAATCTTTAGCGCTTTTAGTAGATCGGGCGTCAATAAATCATCATTTTTTACAAGCAATTCATTGGCTTTGATCTTGGCCACTAACTCAAAGACAAACGCTTCATCATTTGACTTTGCCAAAACCTCACCGGCTTTCTTTGGTCCAAGATTTTTATAGATGACCGCAAGATCATCAATTGAATAAGTTGCTGTATTTCCAATGGTTTCAATTAACTTTGTAGGATCTTCTGAACCATAGACATCTGCAATTTGAATCAAATCCGAAATCCTTCGTTGTTGTCCGTTGTAAACGTTTTTTATAGACAATGCTTTTTTATCAGATAGAGCTGCCAATATTCTCTCTCGGTCAAGTTGATCAAGTTGATACAATATACCTACTGCTTTTACATCATCAATGAATTCGAAAATGGCTGCCGCATTTTTATGGCCATTGATACTCTCTTCGATAATTGCCTCAACCTCGCCCACCGCTGCATTAAATGATAAGCTAGAGATATAAGCTGCTTTGGTTTTTAAATCTCCTGCTTGCTCATCAGCAATGCCTTGAACGGTATTACTGAGTGCGTCTTTATTTATTGTCGCTAATCTGATGGCTTCAAGAATAGATTTTGTCTTGTTGGGATTGATGCGTAGCATGTCCTTGATAACATCATCATATGCTTTAGAATCATCTTTTTTTAGAATTAGCAATTTATCCACCGCTCTGGATTCTTCGAGATTGAGCATAAAATCCGAAACCGTTCTAATTTGTTCTAAAGCCTCAGCTCGAGTTGGGTATTTTTCAAAAAAGGTCCCCACTGGTCCTGGCATACTAGACATCAAACCGTTAACATTTAGGTTGAAGTCTTTATTGAGAAAATAAAGGGTTCCAAGAGCCAATAAAGGCGTAAGAAATAATATGAGAAGTACGACGAGACAACCGCCTTTGCCTTTACTTTTTTTGTCTTCACCTTTAGATTCCATTTTAATAATTTCTGTTTTCTTCTCGGCCATTATCAGTCTCCGATCTTTTTGTTATTTGAATAATTAACGACTTCTTCAATCAGTTTAGCATCCGCCTCATTAACTGCATCAACGAATTCTTGAAAAGCTTTTTCCTTGAGCTTGTCCATGACTTTTCTTTCTTTCATGGCCTCGACGAGTTTTTCTTGCGTTTTTTTGATTTCAATATCAATGGCAGCAATAGTTGCATTCAACTTGTTTTTTCGATCACGATAATATTTTTTACCTTGAGTGAACTGTTGTCTCTCATTTTTCGCATCACCATCCAGCAACACATTTTGTATGTACAAGTCATATGTAGTGGCGCTCTGAATAAGTTCCGCGAGCGCATCTAAATAATCCTGACGTTTTGAAATCTGCTTTGCAAGTTCATTTTTGATGCGATTTTCTTGATCAAGGCGCATCTTCAAGACGCTTTCATATCTAAATCTAAATTTTTTCATTTAATGATTTCCTTCAATCTATCAAGGCTGACGTCATAATCCGCTTGTTCTGTTGTCCGTTGCTTCAGAAATGCGTTGAATTGATCTATTTTCGTGATAGCCAAATCGATATGAGGGTTTGTACCTTTTGCATAGGCGCCAATATTGATTAAGTCCTCAGAATTCTTATATATCGCTAATATTTCTTTGAATCTCAACGAAGCCAATAAATGCTCTTCATCAATGATGTTAGGCATGACTCTACTTGTGCTATCAAGGACGTCAATTGCTGGGTAATGCCCAAGAGCCGCCAGTTTTCGAGTTAAAATGATATGGCCATCAAGAATACCTCTCACAGCATCTGAAATTGGCTCATTGAAGTCATCGCCATCTACTAAAACCGTATATAGACCCGTTATTGAACCGACTGATGAATTGCCAGCACGTTCTAAAAGTCTTGGTAAAACTGCAAATACTGAAGGTGTATAACCACGCGTAACAGGAGGTTCACCAATAGCTAGACCAATTTCACGTTGTGCCATTGAAAAACGCGTAACAGAATCCATCATCAAGATGACGTTTTTTCCCTTATCCCTGAAATACTCCGCGATGGAGGTTGCTATAAGTGCTGCTTTTACGCGAACGAGCGCAGGTTTATCTGACGTTGCAACAATCACAACGGATCGCTTCAAGCCCTCTTCACCCAAATCGTTATCGATAAATTCTCGTACCTCACGCCCTCTTTCTCCTACGAGTGCAATAACGTTGACATCGGCTTTGGTATATTTGGCAATCATGCCAAGCAATGTACTTTTACCAACGCCTGAACCTGCAAATATTCCAATACGTTGTCCTCTACCACAAGTGAGCAAAGTGTCAAGGGTCCTTATGCCAAGCGGTATAGGTTCAACAATTTTATCGCGGAATAACGGATTGGGCGGGTCGTTGTTTGCTGGATATTTTTTATCTGTGGATGGTTTGCCCATTTCATCAATTGGGTTGCCCAAACCATCGAGGATGCGCCCTAGAAGATCTTCTGAAACATCTACCTGTAATGCATGTCCCGAAGCGACAACCCTACTGCCTGGACCGATGCCCGTCATATCGCCAAGTGGCATGATGAGTACTTTGTCGTTATTGAATCCAACAACTTCACCTTTTAAGGGTTGCGTATTTTTAATGGGATAAATGTCACAGACTTCACCAATCTCCACAGCTGGGCCTATTGATTCAATCATGAGCCCAATAATTTTTGAAACGCGACCACTGAATTTGAGTAGTGTATTTTCATGGAGTGCTAAGCTGTATTTAGTCAACATATCAATCACCCTTCAACAAATCGTCAAACAGCTTTTTAACCTGTTCGAGCTGTGTATGGATACTGCTGTCAATGCTTCCTGAATCGGTATCTATGATACAAGAGCCATTGGGCAATGTTGGATCTCTCTTTATTTCAATATCTTCTATCTTGTCACTAGATGCGATGATCATTGGGCGAATTGATAAGGCGTGATTATAATCTTCATTTGAAACGCGAATAGAGACTAGATGTGATTTTGTCACGCGACCGATACCTTGTTTTATCAAGGATTCTATCAGGGTCTGATCTGTCTCTACCATATGTTCCAATATTTTCTCAGTGGCTTCGACGACTAGACCCACCATTTCTTTTTCAGTTTCCTTCATGAGATTATGTCGCGTCTGCGTCCATTCGTCTTTAATTTGAAGTGCTTCTTCAATGATCTGCTTTGCAATTTCTTGGCTATCATCGATGCCCCTGTTATAACCGTCTTGATACCCTTCACTTTTTCCCTGTTCCATAATACCTTTTGCTTGATCATAGGCGTTAGAAACAATAGCATCGCTACTATTTTGGGCATTAATCATTTTCTGTTCGTATTCTAGATCTGCGTCTTCAAGAATTTTATTGGCTTCACGCTTTGCAGCTTCAATTAATTGATTGGCTGTCTCTGAGGGATCCAGCCCCTCATAGACAGCCACTTCTTCACCCTCAATTTCAACATGAGGCATTCTCAATTTATTGGATAATACAAAAGCCTTATCGTCCAAAACCACTCTAGATGATTTAAATATCTTAGACAATTAGCTCATCTCCCCCGCCTCTAGCGATTATGATTTCATTTGCTTCTTCAAGTTTTCTTATGATATTCACAATTTTTTGTTGTGCTTCTTCGACATCTCTGAGTCTTACCGGACCCATAAAGTCCATATCTTCTCTGAGCATTTCCGCCATACGTTTAGACATATTTGCAAAGATCATCTCTTTTACCTCATCGGTAGCGCCCTTAAGCGCAATAGCAAGATCGCTGTTGTCGACCTCTCGGATAAATCTCTGAATACCAACACTGTCCAAATTGACGATATCTTCGAAAACGAACATTTTCTTTCTAATCTCTTCAACGAGTTCTGCATTTTGTATTTCAAGTGTTTCAAGAATATATTTTTCAGTACCGCGGTCAACGGAGTTGAGGATGTCAACGATACATTGAATACCGCCCGTTGCGGAGTAATCTTGTGTGACCATTGAAGAAAGTTTTCTTTCAAGAACGAGTTCAACTTCCTTTATAATTTCAGGTGACGTACTGCCCATCGTCGCAATTCTTTGCGCGACATCGGCTTGCTTTTCTTGAGGTAAGGCCGATAAAACCTGAGCCGCTTGATTAGAATTTAAATAAGACAAAATAAGTGCCAAAGTTTGTGGGTGTTCATTTTGTATAAAATTCAAGAGTTGGTTAGCATCTGTCTTTTTGACAAAATCAAAAGGTTTAACTTGTAACGACGACGTCAACTTGCTGATAATTTCAAGGGCCTTTTGAGACCCCATTGCTTTTTCAAGAACTTCTTTAGCGTAATTGATACCGCCTTCTGAGATGAACTCCTGTGCAAGGCAAACTTGATAAAATTCTTCCAAGACACTCTCGCGCTCTTCTGGTGTAATTCGATTGACATTGGCTATTTCCAGGGTCAATTCTTCGATTTCATCATCGTGCATATGGCCGAAAAGAGAGGCCGAACGCGCAGGTCCCAGTGCGATTAAAAGTACTGCTGCCTTTGTTTTGCCAGACATTTTTCCTTTTTTAACTGCCATTGCCCCTCCTAATTATCGTTTAGCCAAGCTCTTAGCAATGCAGCTGCAGCTTCCGGATTTGTATCGACAAATTTCTCAATATGGTATTTCGGACTGCCTTTATCTTCATGTAATGATTCAATTTCATCGAGTGCCTTTTCAACTTCAGCTTCTTTGGCAGCGAGGGCCTCTGCTTCTTCACGTTTTTTCTTATTTCGACGCAATACAATTAGTACAACAATTACAGCTACAACTGTGAGGAGTACAACGATGACAATGACGATAATCGGAACCCCAAATATTGCACCCGTGTTGACTTGTCCAGTATAGACATTATAGTATTCCATCGGATCTGGGAATTCTTGCACAAGCACTTGTATATTTGTACCTTCTGTCCCCGCTGACATTGCGATCAAATTCACGAGTTCTTGTTTATGTTCATCCGTCATAACGCCATCGACAAGGGATTTAGAATTGATCAAGACACCAATAGAAAGCGCCTTTATGTCGCCTTGAGATTTGACGATTTCGCGATAGATTTCATTGAGTTCATAGTTAAGTGTTTCGCTTGCTTTTTTATAAGAGGATCCTGTTGTGTCTGAAGCGACGACATTTGTCGCTTCACCAGCGTTGGCATCCGTGCCTGGCGTGCCGATGGCGCCTGCATCATTTATAACATTTTCAGAGATCGTAGTAGCGCTGCGCACCATACCCGATGTTTCACCGGCTACTGGAGGACTAAAGAGCTTTTGTGTTTCCGTCTGCTGATTGAAGTCGAGGATGAGGTTTGGTTTGACTTCGACATTGCCGATGCCATATAATTTTTCGAGAAATAATGTCATATCATTTTGCATCTGGTTTTGAACGCGTTGCTGCAGATCATATTGAGAGGTTGCAGAAAAATCGCCGTTACCATTTTGATTGTTAAGTTGTATGCCCGTCGCATCTAAAATCGTGACATTTTCGGGTTTCAAATCTTTAACAGAACTCACGATGAGGTTGACGATGCCGCTAACCTGTTCCTCACTCATCGCTGCGCCACGCTTTACATTGATAACAACTGAAGCTTTTGACTGTATGTCGTCTTTTATAAAATAATTACTTTCCTTAGGAATTTGCAAAATAACCGTGGCATTTTCAACCGCTGTGATAGTTTCTATGGATTTTTCAACAGCCGCAGCAGTTGCCTGAATATACATCTGCTCTCTCGTCTGTGCCGTCATCGTTATGGACTCACTACCGAAGACATCCGCCCAGCTAAATGAACCCGGATCTACTGAGACGGCGAGTTCCATTCTTGCTCTAGACACATCATTTTTGGCGACAGAAATTACCGAGGTGTCATTGCTATCTTGCCAAACAATGCCCAGATCATTCAATTTAGTTGTAATTGATTGCGCTTCAGCCGGTGTTAAACCTTGGGCAATCACGACATACTGAGTACGCGTGAAAAACAGGATCCCAAAAGTCAATACCAAAACGGCGACAATGGTCCCTGCAATCAATCCAATTTTCTTGTTGCGACTTAAGCTGTTGAACAAAGTCGTAAAACGATCACGCAGCTGTTTAATAAAATTCCCCATGTATTATACCTCGTCGTTAGTGTTTAGCATTATAACTGCAATCTCATGATTTCATTATACGCAGCGAGCACTTTATTGGTGACCTCTACTGCTAGATTGATGGATAAATCTGCTTTCATAGCTGCTATGGTAACATCCGAGACATTATCAATCACGCCAAGAGAAAAAAGATTGTCCATTTTTTCCGAGACCATTTGGTCGTCATTGACCTTTTGAAGTGACTGTGTCAATATTTCAGAGAAATTAATACCTTCTTGCTCTATGTTCTTGTTGACGTCGACGAGTTTCTTATCTTTGATCAGTATTGAATTTTGCAACTGGTCTATCTTCATAGCCTCACCATCCATTTCTTAGTCTCACCTAGTATACACTAAAACCTCAAACAATCATCCTAGACTATTTTCCTATTTCTAGTGCTTTCATAGCCATACTTTTTGTGGTATTGACTGCTGTTATATTGGCTTCATATGCCCTTGATGCCGAAATCAAGTTGATCATCTCATTGACAACTTCGACGTTTGGCAAACTGACATAACCATCTACATCTGCATCGGGGTGATTTGGATTGTATTCTTTCTTAAAAGGCGATTGATCCTCGGTGATGCCAGCGACTTCTACGCCATTCCCTGAAGAAGTTCTACCCGAAGCGGCTGTTAACAATTGTTCAAAGGAATTTGTCTCCTGCGCTCTAAATACGGCCACTTTTCTTCTATAAGGCGTTCCACTTGCTGTCCGCGTCACATTTGCATTTGCAATATTTTCAGAGATCAAATCCATTCTTAGCCTCTCAGCTGTTAAGCCTGAAGCGCTTACGTTGATCGAATTAAAAAAGCCCATAGGGTCACCTCTTATTTGTTGATTCTAAATGAAGTTTTCAATCTTGAAAACTGCGAATTGACTTGATTGACAACCGTATTGTAATAGATGGTATTCTTAGCCATCTCCGCATTTTCGACATCGATGTCTACGTTGTTCCCATCGACGCGATAACTTGTATCGTTGACCGTTTCTACATTGATGTCGCCAACATAAGCAGAATCAATATGCTTTGTATTGGTTTTAGTCATCTTAACATTTTGGTTCAAATTCATTTGATTTTGAAGCACTTCTTTAAAATTCACCGTTTCTTTCTTATAACCTGGCGTATTGACATTGGCAATGTTGTTTGAAATGGCACTGTTTTTCATCCAAGAGCCTTTGAGTGCTTTTCCCATCAGGTCGATTTCTTTAAAAGAATTTTTTAACATCGTCACACCTCCATAAAACGCTTTACATAACTACTATATCGGTAAAAGGGGCTTTTTTCATAAATAACCCATAAAATTCTTGCAAACACTAGATATACTTCTCTAACATATATTTTAAACTATATATTGTAGAAAATAAAGTGTTTTTAACAAAAACGCTTTATTTATGAGGTTTAGAGGCCAATTATTTTTAAAAAAAACAAAATCCCGCTTCACTTTTATAAAAAGTGGCGGGATTTGATTTTTATGCAAAGTGAATAGTCATCTTAAAAAGTATTAACTTTTGATTTTGTTGAGTTCATCAAGCAAGTGATCGTTAAGCACTTTGATATAAGTACCCTTCATTCCCAGTGAACGCGTCTCAATTACGCCAGCGCTTTCGAATTTTCTTAACGCATTAACGATGACAGAACGCGTGATGCCTGCTTTGTCGGCAATTTTACTAGCAATCAATAGACCTTCATCGCCGTTAAGTTCTTCAAAAATATTAACAACCGCTTCAAATTCAGAGTAAGATAATGTGCTGATGGCCATTTGAACCACCGCTTTTTTTCTCACGACGTCTTCGTGTGCATCACTTTTGGCGCGAATAATCTCAAGTCCAATAATCGTAGAAGCGTATTCAGCGAGAATCAGATCTTCTTCAAGATAGCTGCTATCTCGTCTTGCTATGATAAAGGTACCCAATCTTTGCGCATTTCCGATAACGGGAACAATTGTAACAAATTTCGAATAGCTGCCAAGATCGTTTTTGAAGAGTTCAATCAGCTTTTCTTCAGTGACATTAAAAAGCGTCTCATTGATTTTGAGCAGACGTTCTTGCTCATCAAGACTGTAAAAATGTTCGCCACCATCTTTTAAGACGACGGCACTATCGTCAGAATCATAAAGACTCACACCTAAAATTTTTCCTTTTTTACTGACGACATAGACATTTGAATCTAGAATTTTCATCATTGTTGCACATAAATCTTGAAACGATAGATGCGTTGCACCTGATGTCTGTAGTATTGAATTCAATTTCCTCATTTTACCTAAAATATTGCTTTCCAAGTCCTGCCTCCTAATTTTGCTCAACGTAATCACACGTTGCGCTATGACACTTGATAATTTCTTGTTTTTTACTTTTCTTTAAAACAAGCAAATCCCCGCAAGTTGGGCACTTTCTGTCTATCGGCATATCCCACGAAACAAAATTACAACGCGGAAATTCCGAACAACCGTAAAATACCTTTAATTTTTTTGATTTTCTCTCAATGATTTCGCCCGCTTCACATAGCGGGCATTTGATACCAAGCTTTTTAAGTATCGGTTTGGTATTGTCACAAGTAGGATAATCTGAACATGCCAAGAATTTACCATAACGACCATGTCTTATTAGCATTTTCTTACCACATTTTTCACAATCGATGTCTGTTTCTTCGGTTAAGTCCACTTTTTCGATCTCAAGATCCGCTTTTTCAATCAATTCAACAAAAGGCTGATAGAAATTTCGAATAATGTTTTTCCAAGCTTCTTCACCCGCTTCGATGTCGTCAAATCGCGTTTCCATCTCAGCTGTAAAAGTGACATCTACAATATTCGAAAAATAATCATTCATAATTTCGTAGATAATGAAGCCGAGTTCCGTAGGCTTCAAGCTTTTTTTATCTTTATCCACATAGCCTCTACTTAAAATAGTTGAAATGGTCGGCGCATAAGTACTTGGTCGTCCAATGCCCTTTTCTTCCATTTCTTTAACCAACGATGCTTCCGTAAAGCGTGCAGGCGGTTGCGTAAAGTGTTGCGAGGGGTCATAGGCTTTGATGATAAGTTTTGAACCTTCTTCGAGATCGGGAATGATACGATCTGTCTGTTGGCCAGATTGATAGACTTTTAAGAAACCTTCAAATAACAATTTACTTCCAGTGATTCGAAAGCGGTAATCGCCGATTTCTACTTCGATACTGTGCGATTCAAATTCAGCGCTAGCCATTTGGCTCGCCACAAATCTCGACCAAATCAAATCATAAAGTTTTAATTGATCTTTACTTAAGAATTCTTCTATCTCAGAAGGTGTCAACTCGATCATAGTTGGTCGAATCGCCTCGTGGGCATCTTGAGAATTTTTTGAAACCTTTTGCTTTTTTTCTTCTTTAATAAGCATGTCTTCGCCATATTTTTCGACGATAAAAGCACGGCACGCTTCTTTGGCTACTTCTGAGGTTCTAGTCGAATCGGTTCTCATATAAGTAATCAAACCCACTGTACCATGTCCTTTGATTGCAATACCTTCATATAACTGTTGGGCGATAATCATCGTTTTTTTAGTCGTAAAACCAAAGCGATTGGACGCCTCTTGTTGCAACGAACTTGTGATAAACGGTGGATATGGGTTTCTCATTTTTTTCTTTTTTTCAACTAAAGCAACTGTGCCATCTAGGTCTTTTACGTTCTCGAGAACGGTGTTGACTTCAGTTTCACTTGCTAGTGCAATTTTTCCCTCGCGATTTCCATAGAATTCGAGCTTAAGTAGTTCTGATTTTTTTGTAACGTCGGAAAGCGCATCTAATTTCCAATACTCTTGAGGCAAGAAATTGATAATTTCTTTTTCTCTATCACAGATGAGTTTAGTTGCCACGGACTGAACTCGACCCGCACTTAGACCTTTCTTTACTTTACGCCATAAAATCGGGCTGATTGAATAGCCCACCAATCGATCGAGGACTCTTCGAGCTTGTTGCGCATCAACGAGATTGACATCGATTGCCCTTGGCATTTTAACAGCGTTCTTGATTGCGTCTTTGGTAATTTCATGGAAAGTCACACGACATGCCGAATGGACGTCGATGCCTAATATGTAGGCCAAGTGCCAGGCAATTGCCTCACCTTCACGGTCAGGGTCAGTTGCGAGGTAAACTTTATCCGCCTTTTTCGCATGGGATTTAAGGGATTTAATCAAATCACCTTTCCCTCTTATATTGATATATTTGGGCTCGAAATCATTTTCTATGTCGACACCCATGGTGCTCTTTGGAAGATCTCTAACGTGTCCAATAGACGCGACCACTTTATAACTTTTTCCCAAAAATTTTTCTATTGTTTTCGCCTTTGCAGGCGATTCGACGATCACTAAAATATTTGACATTCACTTACTCCAATTTGTTTTTTACATGCTCTCGAGTGTACCTAATAAATTTATAGATAAAAAATCTTCTTGTCAAGACTTTTTTATACCAATCTTATTTCGTTCAAACTCGAATATTCGCACAAATCGTCTAGAATCAATTCACTTATGGCTGCGTAAATTTCAGAATATTCTTTCAATGTCGCTTCGAAAATTGAATCGGTATCAAGCTTTTTCCGCTTGATAAGCAATGCATATATATTTTGTGCCAAAATGGATAGATGATCAATTGCTGCAGTTCGTCTCGTTTCATTTGTTACTTCAATACCTAAACTTTCCAAGAGGTGACCAAAATGAATTAGAGGGGTTGCACCTTGAAAAATCAACTGATTGGTTCCCGTCGATTGAGGTGAGTAAATACTACCAGGAAGGGCGTAGATGGTTTTTCCCTGCTCCATTGCGTGCATAGCGGTTATGAGTGACCCACTTTTTTCCCCTGCTTCGATGATGACGACGACCTCTGATAAGGCACTAATAATTCGATTTCTAAGCGGAAAATGATAGGCTCTCGGAGGTTCGTTATTCAATTGTTCTGAGAGGATGAGCCCCCCTGTTTCATAGATTGCATGGTACATTTTTTCGTTTGATGACGGGTAGATATAGTTCACACCCGAGGCGAGTACCGCAATCGTCTTGCCACCTCCATCTAGTGCCCCTTTATGCGCTTGAGCATCGACGCCAATCGCCATGCCACTGACAACACATATGCCATTTCTTGCTAAGTA
Source organism: Peptostreptococcales bacterium (assembly GCA_038246775.1). Lineage (GTDB taxonomy): Bacteria > Bacillota > Clostridia > Peptostreptococcales > Acidaminobacteraceae > Fusibacter_C. The sequence goes on from JBBRVO010000025.1 coordinate 24,505, forward strand.
TAGACCTAAATCATAGGCGACTTTTCGCCCGTATGCCGTGGGTTTTCTACTGCCTACTATGGATACCTTTCTCACCGCTGTTAACAAGTCCATATCGCCCTTGGCAAACAACATTTTCACTTCAGGTTTATAATGCAGTAGCGCCTGTGGATAGTTGGGACTATCCGGTAAAATGCACGTGATACCCAAACTATCTGTTTCAAAAGACGTTGAATTGTAAATTGAATTATTCATAGTATTTTCCATCACTTTCCTCACTCAAAAAAACGTTTAACTTGCATGCTTGTCTGATAAGTAAACGCTTCCAGTATATGATTTTTCATAATTTGCATACTGCCATCTAAGTCAGCAATAGTGCGTGATATGTTGACGAGTTTTTCATAAGCGCGCATGGAGAGTTTGCCGCGCTCATGATACTTAATCAATAGTTCTTCAGCTTCTTTTGATAGCCCTGAAGCGACTTTGAATTTATTAGATACGGTAGCTTTTTCTGCCATTCTTTTTTCTCTAAATGCCACAGCTTTTGATATTGTCGCTCTCGTTCGATTTGAATTATAGACACTGTTTTGGGAACCAAGAGCTTTTTTTAGATCAATGACGCGTTCCATGTAAATGGTCATATCAAGGCGATCGAGAATCGGCCATGATAGCTTGCCAAAGTATCGTTTGATCTCATTATGAGAGCATGTACAATTTTCATCTTTTGAGAGATAATGCCCACAAGGACATGGGTTCATAGTAGCTACCATCATAAAATTGGAGGGGAATGTTAGAGAACGACTGCCTTTAGTCAAATTGACACGTCCCGAAGACATGGGTTCTCTCAGTGCTTCAATCGCATCATTCTTAAATTCTCCAATTTCATCTAGATATAAAATGCCGTTATGCGATTTGGATATCTCCCCAGGCAGTATGGCTGTACCGCCACCCACTAAACCGATACGGCTAATCGTATGATGAGGGGCTCTAAACGGCCTATGGTGCATCAACCCTTTTATATGATCACCATCACTTATGCCGTATATTTTAGTCACTTCAATTTTTTCATCAAGGGTCATAGGTGGCATAATCGAGGAAAGTCTTTCTGCTAACATACTTTTTCCACATCCAGGCGGTCCAATAATTAAAATATTATGAAAGCCCGTTACCGCTATCTCTATCGCGCGTATCGCTGCGTTTTGCCCAACTACCTGTGATAGGTCAAGTCCATTGGTCAAATCAGGTAACTCTTCATATTTTTCACTTGGTATGGCTTCAAGAACTTTCAAATTAACCCTCACAAAATCGTCCAAAAGATGCTTTAATTCGCGATATGGATAAAATTGGACATCTGTAATAAACCGAGCCTCTTCAATATTGCCATAAGGAATGACAATGCGTTTAATGCCATGTTGTTTTAGGCCGTCTATCTGACTTAGTATGCCCTGTACTGGCTGTATTTTCCCTTCTAGGGATAGTTCGCCGAGGAAGGCAATATTTTCAAGCATGTCAGGGTCCACACCTGTGAGACAACAAAATATACCCATTGCAATAGGCAAATCTAATTGCGATCCCTCTTTTTTAATGTTTGCAGGGAAGAGATTCTGAATAATCCGATCCTCTGGAAATTTTACACCCGATGTTTTAAGTGCCGCTTTGACGCGTTCTTTGGATTCTTTGATAATCGTGCTCGGAAGGCCTACGATGACATGGTAAGGTAATCCTCGGAGTATTTTTGTTTCAATTTCGACGATTTGTCCTTCAATACCCCAATTGACAGAAGTTATGATTTTGCTATACATGGTCAAGCTCCTTAATAACATTTCAAACGATGTTAGCCATAGTGATACGATACAATATCTATTTCAATCAATGGCTTCTTACATTGTTATATATTTATATATTAACCATTTATTTCCATTTTGTCAAAATAATAAAACACATCTTTAGGATGTGTTCAGGTTTTCTAACTATTAAGAAAATATATTTTCTATAAAATCAAACTGCAAAGCATCGCCCTCTCTTTTGATGCCCATAAAAGAAATGACATAAGGCGTATATTTTAAGCATTCGCATTTGATATAATGCATGGCAGCTTGCTTCATATGACTGATCTTATTTTGCGTGATAGCCTCTCTTGGTGAACCGAATGCATCGGATGACCTATATTTAACTTCGACAAAAAAGAGTGCATCCGCTTTAGAAAAGATTAGG
>JBBRVO010000026.1:0-25085 GCA_038246775.1 Peptostreptococcales bacterium
ATATAGGGATATCACAATTGTTTTGATAGCGCATTTGTGATAACCTATTTTTATGGCGTTCTAATGCAAACAAGGCTTAATGAAAGAAGGCAAACTTATGGATAGAATCATTGATCGACCCTTAAAAGTTGATTTTCATACACATTGCAATTATTCACCAGATTCTCAGGTGACAATGGAAGAAATGATAGAAAAAAGTATTGAAATTGGAATAACCGACTTAGCGTTTACCGATCACGTTGATCTTGATGCAGATATGGGAACTATTGAGGATGGAACGATTCAAAGCTGGGATTTCGATAGAGATGATTTCGAGAAGATCATTCATAAAAATCAGGAAATCTATAAAGGAAAAATAAACATCTATCAAGGGCTCGAAGTTGGCGTACAGCCGCATTTAGCAAAAGAAAACGCTAAGATAGTTAAAGCCAATGCCTATGATTTTGTAATTGCTTCTGTTCACTCGGTTGAAAAAAAAGACTTGTATTATAAACGGTTTTTTGAGAATTATTCCGATAGTAAAGCGGTTCAATTATATTATGAGTCCCTATATGAGAGCATTGAGGATTTCAAAGATTACAGCGTAATTGGACATTTAGACTTGTATTTAAGATATAAAAACGCGCTTAAGCAAGTAGCCTTTTCTGAATATTATGATATCGTATCAGCCGTATATAAACGCATCATTGAAGATGGAAAAGGATTAGAATTAAATGCTGGAGGTCATCGATATGGTCTTGGACATAATAATCCCAATGAATACTTACTCAAATTATACAAGGAAATGAATGGTGAAATCCTCACGTTAGGCAGTGACGCACATTCGACTCAATATTTGGGACATCACTATGGACAAAATATTGACCTGTTAAAGAGTCTTGGATTTAAATATATTTGTACGTTTGAACAAATGAAACCAGTATTCCACAAAATATAGGAGGCGGTTATGACGGAAACACTTTTAAATAATATAAAACTTATAGGTATAGAATTTGGTTTGAAAATCATCATGGTTTTAGTCGTACTGATCATAGGGTTTAAACTGGTCAATTTCATAGAAAAGCGAGTTGTTCGAAATAAATTATGGGTTAAAATGGATCCAACCCTTCAATCTTTTTTAAGATCATTTTTTAAATTCGGACTAAAAATGATGGTTGTTGTAACCGCAATTTATACTGCGGGCGTTGAAATGACTTCGTTTGTAGCTATAATAGGCGCTGCTGGACTAGCCGTTGGCTTAGCACTGCAGGGCAGTTTGTCAAATTTAGCAGGCGGTGTGTTGATCATTGCACTTAGACCTTATAAAGTCGGTGATTATATAGAAGGTGTTGGTCAAGCAGGCACTGTAACAGATATAGGTCTTTTTTATACGCATTTGACAACACCTGATAATAGGGCAATTATCATTCCCAATGCCAATATAGCAAACAGTTCTTTAGTTAATTATGGCGTGTTTCCCACAAGACGCGTTGATCTAGAAATAGCGGTTTCCTACCAAACACAAATAAAACATTTTAAGTCGGTTATAAAAGAAGTCGTGGCTAACAATCCATTGGTATTAAAAGAACCAGAAGCGTTTATCAGATTGGCAAAGCACGGGTCGAGTTCATTAAATTTTTATGTAAGAGTGTGGGTTAATTCAGTTGATTATTGGGAGGTCTATCATACGCTTATGGAAGACATCAAAGAAGCCCTTGACAAGGCAGGTATTGAAATTCCTTATCCTCAGCTTGTTCTAAAACAAGAAAGTGAAAGATAAAATCTAGCATCATCAAATTTTTTAGCGATTTTAAGAATCCAATTGTGACGTATTTTTCATTTTATTTCATGATAAATTAGTGTAAAATGAAAAATAGCGGAGGATTATTAAATGAAAAAATCGTTACTACTATTGCTTTGCTTAATAATGGTTGCGTCTGTTTTTATAGCAGGATGTAGCCCTAAAGACGAACCGATTACGGATGTAGGTGTTGTAGAGCCAATTGGCACATTAGTTGTCGGCATCACAGAAGCATCTGGTAACTTTAACCCTCTTTACTATTCATCTACTTATGACGAATATGTTGTGGATATGGTATTTCAAGGTTTAATTCAAAGAAACTTTGATGGTGACTATGAGGGTAATATTGCTGATAGCTGGGCATACTCGGAAGATGGAAAGTCTATTACCTTTAATATGAAAAAAGACATTATATTTTCAGATGGTCAACCATTAACTGCAAATGATGTTGTTTTCACATACCAAGTACTAGCGGATCCATCCTATACAGGTCATTATAGCGCAATAGCAAAAGATTTAGTTGGATACGATGCGTATAATGCTGGTGAAACCACTGAATTTGAGGGTGTTGAAGCCATTAATGACTATACTGTAAAATTTAAGTTTAAAGAAGCGCTTCGCGTTAATTTTGCTAACTGTGAATTTCCAGTTATTCCAAAGCATTATTATGGTGTTGATTTTGTTGTTGGTAATACGGCGACAATTGAAGCAATCACTACGGATGCAATGGGTTCAGGTCCCTACGTGATTTCGCAATTTAAAGAAAAAAAAGGTGTTTATCTTAAAAAAAATCCATTATATGTTGGGACAGGTTATAGCATCAATGAAATCATCCTTAAATTCGTAGATCCAACGACCGATATCGCTGAACTAATAAGTGGTGGTGTTGATTTGTTAGCGGGTCAAATTGAGCCTAAGAAAATCTCTGAAGCTAGAAAGGGTGGCTTCTCAATTAACCAGTACAACAGAAGTGGTTACGGGTACATCAAAACAAACTGCGAAACGGGTCCTACTGCAGACGTGAAAGTACGTCAAGCATTATACTATGCATTCAATGTAAAAGAATTTGTAAACAGTTATTACTATGATGCGGATACGGATCAAGTTCTTGCCGTTACTCAATACCATCCGTTCTCGCAGATTTCTTGGGCGATTGATGATGCCTTATTAGACGCTATGATTACGTACGATTTCGACCTTGATAAAGCAAAACTTTTACTTGATGAAGCGGGTTGGTTAGTAGGTACTGATGGCTTAAGATACAAAGATGGGCAAGTGCTTGAGCTTAAAATAGTTGCAATGCCAGATTATGATATCTTAGCAACGCTTATTCCTATGTGGGAAAGAGACTGGGGGCAAAGTTTAGGTATTAAACTAACCATTAAATACCTTGATTTCAATACAATTCTTGACTATGTAATCGACAATTCAGACACAAATGTTAACAACTGGAGCTTATTCTTTTTAGCGATAACTATGAAAACCCCAGATCCACACACACTTTATACGTCTTTCCACTCTGATTATATCGGTAATGGTTTGGATAATACGAGCAGATACCGCAATCCTAAAGTAGACGCATTATTAGACCAAGGTAAAGTGATTATGGATATCGAAGCAGCAAAACCCGTCTACGCTGAAGTTGCTAAAATTTTAAATGAAGAAGCCGTTATGATGCCGGTATATGCAAACACTTATTTTGATCTTTATGCACCAAAACTGATAGATTTTAAAACAAGTTCACTTTATAATTGGGTTTATGCGCTTAAAGATGCTAAAATTTTAGAATAGTTTTTAAATTAAGGTTATCACACATGTGATACCTTTTTTTTAACGCTTTATCCTTTATATGTATACACTAAATCACGAGAGCTAAATAAAAAAACACCTTCAGCAAATCGCTGAAAGTGTTCTCTTAATTGGAGCCGACGGAGAGATTCGAACTCTTGACCTACGCCTTACCATGGCGTTGCTCTACCTGCTGAGCTACGACGGCACATCCTAAGTTATTATAATGTAAATGTGATAAAAAAACAAGTCTAAATAGCGCGCATTTTATTTGCGTGACGTTATTGAGTGCCTCTTTTAGATTTGATATAATGAAAATAATATAAATGCAAACGATTGCATCGAAAATGCCTATTGTGCAAACAATGGACAGTGGAGAAATGAGGGGGATTATGAAAAAATTACTGAGTATGGGTCTTATTTGCCTAATGATATTTGGCGTTTTACCGTTACAAAACAATAGGTCTTATGGCGCTCAAGCGGACTCGCAAAAAATAACGGTTCATTATCATCGATTCGATGATAATTATGACGATTGGAATCTATGGATCTGGACTAAAGGTGTTGAAGGTCAGCAATATGACTTCACAGGTGAAGATAGTTTTGGCAAAAAAGCTGAGCTTGTCCTTGAAAATATTGGCAGTGCTGAAGCTGTGGAATTTATCGTCAGAAAAGGCGAGTGGGCGTCAAAGGATGTCGAAGTGGATCGATCGGTAGCTCTAAACAAGACCAATGCAGAAGGTATTTTGGAATTTTACCTTGTACAGGGTGCTGAAACAGTCTATAGCTCGGAATCGGAAATAGATCTTTCACCTAAATTTTTAAAGGCAGAATTTATCGATGAAAAAACCGTGAAATTGACGACTTCTAAACCTATTTCGTCCGCCGACTTGCGCGAAAATTTTTCCATCGTGTCAGCGAGTGGCGTTGTTATCAAACCGAGGGCTATTAGCTCAGGTGGTAGCGATATTTCTCAAAACTTTGTGGTATTGCTTGAGACAGGTGTTACCATAGAGAAACCATATGCGACGTCTTACGGGGACTATACGGTGCTTGAGATTGAACCAAGCGGTCTTTATGATACAGAAACGTTCAATCAGAAATTCACCTATACAGGCGATCTCGGCGCAATATATAGTAAAAAGGCGACAACGTTCAGAGTGTGGGCGCCGACTGCAACATCGATGACTTTAAATCTATACAAAGCGGGAGATGGCGGTGCTATAGAATCGTCAATTGTGATGGATCGCATTGAGTCAGGCGTTTGGGAAACGATAAAGAGTGGTGATTTGAACGGAAAATATTATACTTTCTCAGTAGATTTATCAGGAAAAATAACTGAAACGTATGATCCTTACGCCAAAGCAGCTGGTGTCAATGGCAACCGTTCCATGGTAATCGATTTTGAACGGACAAACCCTAAAAAATGGTCAGAGGATAGAGGACCAATCTACAAAAAAAGCAATGACATGATTGTCTATGAGATGCATATTCGCGACTTAACGATACATGATTCGGCAAATGTCAAAAACAAAGGCAAATATTTAGGCGTCATCGAAGACAATACAATAACGGACACCGGTGTACCTACAGGGCTATCTCATCTAAAGGGCCTAGGTATTACACATGTTCAAATAATGCCAATGTTTGATTTCAACAGCATAGATGAAACACGCCTCTCAGATAATGCGTTCAATTGGGGATATGATCCAAAAAATTACAGTGTCCCTGAAGGGTCCTATTCAACAGATCCTTACCATGGTGAAGTGCGTGTGAATGAGATGAAGCGTATGATTAAAGGGCTTCATGACAATGGCATTGGCGTCATCATGGATGTGGTTTACAACCATACGGCGCTTAGTGCAGATTCCAATTTAACCTTACTCGTTCCAAATTACTACTACCGTATGGTGGATGGCAAATATTCCAATGCATCTGGTACTGGCAATGAAACGGCAAGCGAACGTGCAATGGTCAGAAAGTTGATGATCGATTCACTTAAGCATTGGGTAAAAGAATACCACATTGATGGTTTTAGATTTGACCTTATGGGTGTACATGATATTGAGACAATGCTACTAATAGACGCTGAACTCAGAAAAATAAACCCAGATATTATTTTATATGGTGAAGGTTGGACGGGGGGCACCTCGACGCTTTCTGAAGATAAGCGCCTCGTAAAAGCCAACATGATGTCAGTTGAAAATATTGGGGCTTTTAATGATGACTTTAGAGATGGTGTTAAAGGACACGTTTTTAATGCAACTGAAGCTGGATTTGTAGGTGGTGCACCAGGATTTGAAGAGAGTGTGAAATTTGGTATCGTGGGTGCTGTATTCCATCCACAAATCAATTACGACCTTGTCAATTATTCGAAAAAGGCATGGGCGAATCACCCGTCACAGTCGGTAAACTACGTATCCGCACATGATAATTTAACCTTATGGGATAAGTTAAAGGCTACAAACCCAGAAGCTTCGAATGAACAGAGAACCTCTATGCAAAAGCTGGCAAATGCCATCGTTTTAACCTCGCAAGGCATGCCATTCTTACATCTTGGGGTTGATTTTCTAAGAACTAAGAACGGCGATGGCAACAGCTACAAGTCACCAGATACCATCAATGCCATCAACTGGGATTTAAAAAGCGTAAATAGTGACGTTTACCAATATTACAAAGGGCTCATTGGCATTAGAAAAGCGTATTCGGCATTCAGACTTGAAGAACAGGAAGAAATCGTCGAGTTTATTGAATTTTTTGATGAAAATGAAACATCAAAAATTAAATTGAGTCAACAGATGATTGGCTACAAGATCGATGCTAAAGCCAACAAGGAAAACAACTTGAACCTCTTTGTTTTATTCAATGGAAGCTTAGAATCGCAACAAGTAGTTTTACCTGAAGGCACTTATAGAGTTTTAGCAAATGATGAAAAGGCAGATGTCTACAGTACAACGTATATTGATGGCGGCGCTTATGTAATGCCCGGTAGTTCCACCTTAATATTGGAACAATCTACGAGCACTATTGAAATAGGCGTTGAAAAAATAGCAAATAAAAATATTATTACATTATTTATCATATTTGCAATACTGATTGTCATCATAGGTAGCGTCGTATTGATGCGCAAAATTAACCTCGAGAAAAAACACCATAATAAAATATTGTAACAAAAAAGTCCTATTAAAAACCTTCACCGAGGACTTCGCGAACATTTGAAATCATGACGAAGGCCTCTGGATCTATGTGCTTGATAAAGACTTTGAGTCTTATGAATTCTTTTTTATCCATGACGGATGTGACAATTTCTTTATCGCGCATGGTATAGGCACCCTTGGCGGCGTATATCGTTGCACCGCGTTCGAGTTTTTCTACGATGAACTTTTGAATCGCGTCAGATTCTTTAGAAATGATTGAGACGTTAACTTTAAGGTTGAATCCCGCAATCGCTGTATCTATGATCAGTCCGTTCATGAGAATTCCTAGGAATGCATAGATGGCGAGCTCGATGCCAAAGCTATATGCAGCGAGTGAGACAACTACAAAATCAGCCGTGAGCAGTCCTTTTCCAATCTCGATGTGAAAAAATTTATTGAGTATTTTGGCAATGATATCTGTACCGCCAGTTGATGCATCTTGATTGAAAACGATGCCAAGACCAATTCCTTGAATGAGGATACCCACAATCAGGTTAACGAAGAGATCGTCAACGAGCGGTTGTTTGATAACGATGAATGTATCAAAAAAGTAGATGATTCCAGTTAACAAAAAACTGGCGTAGATGGTTTTCGCACCGAAATCTTTTCCAATAATGCTAAAGCCCACAACAAAGAGAATACTATTTAGGACTAGTAAAATTTGCCCGATGCCCACTATGGGAAATAGTGAATGTATCACCATAGCCAGACCTGTGATGCCACCTGTTGCTAAGTTTGCTGGAATGAGGAAAAAGCAAATACCAATAGCGACCAAGATGGCTCCGATAGTTATTAGCACGTAATTTTTAAATTTGTTCATGATGCCTCCCTATTGCTCTAAATTTTCTTACAGTTTTCATTATAGCATTTCTATATTAATTCCCACATAGTTAGAGGTTGCGTTTTAGGTGACTTTCTATGAGAAAAGGATAGACAAAAAGGGTTAATGCAGTGAGAAGCAGAACGAAGACGCTAAAAATCAGGTAATTTAGAGGGGAGACACCGGTTAATTGCTTAATCATGATCCCATTCACATTCCAAGGAATCAGTGCAACGACATTAAGTCCAGCATTTGCGGTCGTCATGACGAGGAACTCTCGCTTTATTTTGAAAGTGTCGAAGTAAGGCGCCATATATCTACCACTTACCATAGCAGTCATTGCTTGGCTGCAAGTGACCATGCTGAGTAAGATGCTGAGACAACCTGTATTGAATAACAGTTTTCGTGTAGATGTGAGATGCCTTACAAATGGTGCAATGACAGCATCCATTAAACTGTCAGCTTCCAAAATACTGCCAAGTACCCCGCTGAAAAAGATGACGAGAATAACATTGATCATCTGTTTAAAGCCGGAAGTCTTGATGTAAGCGGCAAGTTCTGGAACGGAGGATACATAGCCGCCCCAGAGTAATGATGGTAGCTTTGTCATGCTCAAATCAGTCATGAGAGCGATGACCGTACATAATAAAAAAATGATGGTTAAAACACGCGTAATGGGTTGCTTGATGACTAAAAGAGCAACCATCAGTACAAGTGGAAAAAGACGCCATATGTCAAGAGCATAGACAACACTTAAAAGGTCATTGCTAGAAATCATGGTCGATGTAATCACAGAGTCGAAGCCCAAGAGGTAGAAGAATACCAGTGAAAAGATAAAGGGCGGCATCGCACTCAATAGAAGGAGGCGCATATTGCTTGTGTAATTAGTTTCAGTGATGCTTGATAAGAGATGTAGGCCTGATGAAAGTGGTGAACATCGATCCCCAATGTAGACACCAGAAATGAGAGCGCCTATCAAAATTGGATAGTCAATCCCCGACTGATAAGCAATGGAAGAAAACAGTGGCAACAAAATCGTCAGAGTTCCAATAGCGGAACCGAGTACCATTGAGAGTACCGTTGAAATCACAAATGCAGAAAGCAAGAGATTACGTCCGACCATGAGATCGGAAACATGATAAATAAGTGTTGGCAGTGTGCCTGCGGCCATAAGTACAGGTAATGTGATGCTAATCAGAAACATGAGAAGCATTGTCTTATGGACGGAAACTGTATTTGAATAAATCAATTTGGGCAATAGGTGTTTGTTTTTTGTTAGCACGGCGCTGATAAGACATGTTGCGCCAATGCCTATAAACAGGGGTTGCTCCATAAAGATGACCACGGTCACTGAAAGCAGCAGTAATAAGATGATGATGTAGGTTTGAATCTGCTTTGACATGATGTCTCCCAAAGTGATTTATTTGCGTTTATGTGCTATATTTATTATATCGACAGTTATATCAAAATCAAAGAATTAGTTTGAAAATGATATTGGCTTTAAAGGGGTTCAATGAAATTGTCACTATAGATGCGCTACACATTATGTGGCTAAACCTAGAATAGGAGAAATAGAATGGGTATTACTAAAAACCAAGAAATTACCATAGACGAAGCGTATACGGAAAAACTCCCAGCATTCAAACTAGGCATCATCAAAGCCAACGTCAAATGTATGCCATCATCCCCAAACTTAATTCAGCATATGAACCAGCTGTTTGAGCAAGTGGCTAAAACATCAAAGGTAGAGGATATCAGCAAATACCCAGAAATAGTTGCGGGTAGAGCGGCATACAGAGCATTCGGGAAGGACCCGACAAAATACAGATTATCCGCAGAAAAGCTTTTAAGAAGGATCATTAAAGGTGACGGTCTCGATACAATTAACAACATCGTGGATTTGTCTAATATTTTATCCCTTTCTTTCAAATGCCCAGTTGGTACATTTGATGATACAAAAATAAACGGAGATATCGTCCTTAGAGCTGGGCTTACAGGTGAAAATTATTTAAGTTTAGGCAATCAAGCACTCAATATTGAAGGCTTGCCGATCTTTGCAGATGACTCCGGTCCATTTGGTTCAACCACATCAGATTCTGCTAGAACTTCAGTGGATCTTGATACCAAAACGATTTTACTCACTGTCTTTGGATTTGAAGATAGTTTTGATTTTACAGGTGCAATGAAACTTGCCAATCAATTGATCATCGATTACGCTGAAGGCGAGATTTTGATCAGTGAAATGCTTCTCCCTAAAAACAAGTTGCAATTGCGCTGATATTTTCTTATAATAGGTATGAACTACACAATTGAATCGTTTTTTATGAGGTGTCTTTAGACTTAATAGGGAATCGAGTTGATGCTCGAGCTGTCCCAGCAACCGTAAAGCCGACGAAGCTCACATACCACTGCGAAAGCGGGAAGGGTGAGTGGAGGATGAAGCCAAGCCGGTAGACCTGCCCATAATCGCATGATCGTCTCCTGGGGATGGGATGGAAAATAATCGTTAATCGACTCATTTTCCATCAACAGGAAAATGAGTTTTTTTTATTAATGATTAAAAAGGAGAATGAAATGAACAAGAAAATGATCGTTATCGGGTTAGTCGTACTATTGGCAGTAGCTGCACTGTTTGGTTATAACAAACTCTTTGGCCCTGACACACAAAAGGGTGCAAAAGAAGTGACTTTGGAAATCGTCGTGGCAGGCAAAAGCATCGATACATCGTATACTGTTAATACGGATACAGAGTTGTTGTTCGATTTGCTCAATGAAGTTAAAGATAAAATCAAATTTGAATCGCTCGATTCTTCATTTGGACCGATGGTCGTCGGACTTGAGGGTTATACGGCAAATCCAGCAAGCGAATATTATCATATCATCGTCAATGGTGTAGATGCTATGGTTGGCGTTAAGGACATTCCAGTTGTTGATGGCGATGTCTACCATTTTGAAATAAGAAACTTCTAATGCGCGCCAGTGATATTACCTTAATTGCCATACTCTCAGCATCGCTCACGGCAGGCAAACTCGTCCTAAGCGTAGTACCAAATGTAGAGGTCGTGACGTTTTTATTGATTACCTATACCGTTCTATTCGGCTTTAAACGCGCCTTTATGACATCAATCGTATTTGTGACAACTGAGATTCTCATCTATGGCTTTGGCACATGGATTTTGGGTTATTACATCATTTGGCCAATGCTTGTGTTTTTGACGGCCTTATTGAGTAAAACAGTAAAATCAGAGTATAGTTATGCTGCTTTAGCGTCCTTCTATGGTTTCTCATTTGGTTTTTTTTTCGCACTCTTTGAATCGGTGTTTTACGGCTTAAGCTATGCAATTCCATATTGGATCAGTGGTATTCCGTTTGATATCATTCACGGCGTTTCGAACTTCATCATCGTACTTGTCTTGTTTAAACCATTGACAAAAACGATACGAGTGGCCATTGAAAAAATGCATTTAAGCACTTAAGAACATTAAAAAATCCTTAAATCGGTAGATTTAGGGATTTTTATATTTTTTGTACTTTAAAATGTGATATATTTGAAGTATATTCAGGTGTGAATGGTCATAAAATCTAAATAGTGGAGTGCTTCTATGAATTATAGCTTTATTGAAATCGCATGGATGTTTTTGAGTTATTCCATTATTGGGTGGATTTGGGAGTCAACTTTCGTTTCTATAAAAGAAAAGAAATGTATCAACCGAGGGTTTTTACGGGGGCCAATTATCCCCATTTATGGTTTTGCAGTGACAACGGTTATGCTTTCAATGTCGTTGATCGATACTTATTTGACGTTTCATCTAATCGTTAATACACTGTTAGCCATGGCATATATCGCCTTGATTGCAACCTCATGGGAATATGTGACGTCATTGGTTATGGAGGTGCTTTTCAAAACGAGATGGTGGAACTATTCAAACCATCGCTTTAATCTCGCGGGACGCATTGCACTAGATGCTTCCGTCTTTTGGGGACTTAGTGGTTTTGTTTTATGGCGCTTTATCAACGTGCCGGTACTCCAAATTTATGAAACGTTAAAAGGTCCTTATTTTAATGGTGTGTTGGCTTTTGCATACGTTTTAGTTACCATCGATACTGGATTTACAGTATTTGAACTGATCAACCTTCGAAATATCGTCATCAAATTGCATAAGGCTTCTGAAGAGGTGGTATCTCAACTGTCAATTAAGATTGAGCATCTAAGCGATAATATAGAAACAATATCTGAAAATGTTACTGAGAATATATTGGAGCAAAGGCAAAATTTTGTCTATAAGATAGCTGAAACGAAAGAAACGATCAAGACGCTTAAAAAGCGAGCGCAATATAGAAAATATGAAGGGTTTCAGTATTTTGGGGATTTTTTGGACGATATGGTTTCTAAATGGAAGAACTGGCTGAATGAGAGCGACCACTCGTTGACACTCTTTGACGATCTATTGAGAAAAGTTAAAACGCAGTCGAGATTTTTTCGCAACTATCCAAATGCCTCCACCAAGCTCTTTGAACTCATGTATGCCTTGAGGAAACAGGATGATGCAAATGAGACAAATGAGACAAATCTAAATGAGAAGGACACTAAAAAAGATGGCAGTTCAAAATGAAAGGTTTTATCAGTGTAAAATCAAATTTGCATTCTAAGCAATGCGAGCGCTATGTTTACTTTTCTGGTTTGATGACAATGGCATACGGGTACCAGTTGTCAATTGAATCCATTAACACAGATGCCTCATAATAGCGATCTTTCCCCATCGGTGTGCCATCTTCATAAGTCATATCCCAGTTATTTGGATCATAGACTTCAAAATAGGTATATTGATCCACTAAGGCATAGCCTTTAAGGATCAAATAATGGCCGCTGTCAAAGTCATAAAAACGGTTCGTGTGCGCACCCTCATCAGTTTCACGCGTGATATAGCCCATACTATTGTTGATGATGGCAATAAGGCCGGAATCGATGATGCTTCTTAGTGTGTAGGCATCTTCAATTAGAAGGGTGTCATAAGAGACGTTAAATAGCTTCAAGCCGCCTTCAATATCTTCGTTATACCACCAACCGCCATCTGGTCGAAAGGCATCACGTGCGTCTTCTGGTGTGCCTTCAAAAGAGACATTAGCCCATTTTGCGGCCATGGCAACAGAAGTTGGCCCGCAATTATTTGAGGCATGGTCGCCAGTCTGTGCTTGATCTAAATACCAATCATATGGCCGATTGCTACCGGTATAGAAGATAAGCGAATTGCCTAGCTTCCAAGTTTTAAGATTGGCCTCAAGTAACACCTGATTGGCATCTGAGCTAACCTCCGAGCTAACCTCCGAGCTAACCTCAGTAAAAGCTTGAGATGTTTGAGTCGTTTGTTCAGGCGTGCTCGTATTTTTGAAACAACCTGTGGACAGACTTACAAACGTGGCGATAACAGACAGAACCGCAATTTTTCGAATAAAAGCACTTATTTTCATAAAATTAGCCCCTTTGCCATGAAAGTCATATAGAAAATTAAGGATTCTTTAACCCATTACTAATCATTGGTATGCATAATTAGAGTAACACATATAATGAGGAGATTCCATATGAAAAAGCTACTATTGACTATGACTATCATCGCTCTAGCCTTCTCGCTTTCAGCGTGTACATTCTGGACAAAAGATGGGGGCGAAGGCTTTTCGCTAGACAATGAACTGAACGAGAGCGTTAGTTTCAATGAAGATTTATCAAGCTATGACAAACTCGAACTCAATATTGATTTGTCAGTCTCTGAAGTGACCATAGAGGCGACAAATGGAGAAACCCTAAAATATTCACAAAAGGCCAATAAAGTCGAACTCTTGGCGGGGCTCACAAAAGATATAAACGGCGACACTATTGTACTAACCTTTAAAAATGAAAAGAACCCAAAACTGTTATCAGGCTCACAAACGAGTAAAACGGTTATTCTAGTTCCTGAAGGCATCGAAGTTGTGATCCACCAGAACGGAGATGTCGGTGATATCGAGATCGACCTAGATAGCTTAACGGTCTTAGAAATTGATGCAAATACAAATGTTGGCGATATTGGACTAAACGGGAATCAAGATCAAACAAAACTAAACGATATCAAAATAATCACGGACGTTGGCGATATCCAAACTGTGTTAAACGGAGAGATGCCTGCTCTTGAACAAATCGTTGCCAATACGGCCACTGGTAAGATTGATATAAGTATCAATGGAACATTTGAAAGTGCCATCGATGTAGAAGCAAGAGCAGATGTCGGTGATGTTAGACTTGATTTTGATGGCAACTATGATAAACCAGTAACGGTTATCACGTCGTCTAGTGTAGGTGATCTGAATCTATTAGTTCCTAAAAAGCATAAAATTGTCCTTGATGCGCATACGACAGAGTTTACATCTAGCCTTGAAATCGATGAGATACCATTTGTGAAATCAAAAAGTACCTACAACATAGAAGGGGATAAAAGCATCTTCAAAATAGATCTTTCAGTAACTGTAGGGGATGCCACAATAAAATATTCTAATTAGGCCATTTTCTTTTGGTTTAAAATGCTTTAAAATAGAATTAGAAGGATCAGAAAGGAGAATGGCCATGTCAGAGAAAAATATGGAAATGATGAAAAAACTTTTAGAAAAGAAAAAAGAGGAACAACAGCAGCAAGGCGGTTTTCGACCAGACAAGGGCAGAGGCATAAGCTCAAAACCTAAGAAGAATCAAAAACCAGGCGGTGCAAATAACAAGGTCTGATACAAAAGCCCTTTGGATATAACCGTATAAACAGGCACGAACTGAAAGCCACACTTTCCGTTCGTGCTTTTATGATTACTATGTAGTCATCTGGATTCTTAAACGGGTAACGTAATTTGATGATTTTCTTATTTTGTGGTAATATGGTTAGTGACTAAAGAAATTGAGGAGGCCTCTGATCATGGAATCGGACCCTGGACCTGCGAATATCCTTTCGCAATTGATAGTGATTGTAGCATTGATACTTATTAACGCATTTTTTGCTTCGGCTGAGATGGCGATAGCAACTGTGAACAAAACGCGTATTAAATTGTTGGCAGAAGATGGCAACACAAAGGCTAAACTACTAGAAAAACTACTTGAAGAACCAACTAAGTTTTTATCGACAATCCAAGTTGGCATCACATTAGCGGGTTTTTTCGCCAGTGCAATAGCTGCAACCGGTTTGTCGGAGGACTTAAATTTTTATTTAAGCCAATATAACGTGCCTTACGGCAAAGAGATTTCATTGGTGCTTATCACAATTGTGCTATCTTATTTTATTCTTGTTTTTGGCGAGTTTTTTCCAAAGCGAATCGCCCGGAGAAAAGCTGAAAAAATTGCGATGACTTTTGTGAAGCCAATCTTACTTTTCTCCAAAATAATGGCTCCGTCTGTTTGGGTTTTATCCGGCTCGACCAATTTGCTTTCCAAACTCTTTAGGCTCTCTAAAAGTGAGGAAGATATTCTCTCAAGAGAAGAAATACGAAGTATGGTAGAAGTTGGACAGGAAAATGGTTCCATCAACGAAACAGAAAAAGCGATGATCAATAGCATCTTTGAATTTGATGATAAATTGGCCGTTGAAGTCATGACACCGCGAACAAATGTCTATGTGATAGATATCAACAAACCTCTTATAGATTATCTAGATCAGCTTATTGAAGAACGGTATTCTAGAATTCCAGTTTATGAGGGTAATTCAGACAATATCATCGGTATACTATACATGAAAGATTTTATGGCGGAAGCTCGAAAAAAAGGCTTTGAAAATGTGGACATTAGAAGCATTATGCACACACCTTACTTTGTACCTGAACGCAAAAACATCGACGAACTCTTTAAAGAACTTCAAGGTAAGAAAAAACACATCGCCATCCTCGTAGATGAGTACGGCGGTTTCTCTGGTATCGTGACCATAGAGGATTTGATAGAAGAGGTCATGGGAGAAATCGACGACGAATATGACGAAGACGACCCAATTCTCCAAAAAATCGATGCCCTTAACTATTATGCCAAAGGCATTCTACCAATCAGTGATCTTGAAGAATTTTTCAATTTGTCTCTTGAGGAAGTCTATGAAGATTATGATACTTTAGGTGGTTTCTTAACGGGTTTACTTGGTCATATCCCCCAAGAAGGGGAAGAAAAAATCATCGAATATGATCATTTGATTTTCCATATAAAAGAAGTGAAAGATAAGCGCATCGAAAAAGTCATGATTACCGTCATGCAAGCCGAATATGATGAATAGTAGATTTGGAATTTAATGAATGATAGTTAAATGAAATATTGGCGCTCTTCCTGAGCGTCATTTTTAATACGATATATTAACATGTAAAGAAGATTGGAGGTCTTAAATGGCACAAAAATATAAATCAATCGGCCTTGCCATCTTGGCTGCTTCATTATATGGCATTAGTGCACCTGTTTCAAAGGTTTTACTCGTTGAGTTATCGCCGACGCTCATGGCGGCCCTACTTTATCTGGGTGCCGGTATTGGTATGCTGATGGTCAATGTTGTAAAAAACATGTTGAAGCGAGAAAGACTTGAAGCGCGCATGACGCGAAGAGAAATGCCCTATGTGATCAGTATGATTCTTCTAGACATAGCGGCACCAATATTTTTGATGTTAGGACTCACTTTGACGACGTCGTCAACCGTATCGCTACTCAATAATTTTGAAATCGTTGCAACATCCATGATTGCTTTGTTTATCTTCAATGAGGCAGTTGGAAAACGCATGTGGGTAGCGATTGCACTTATTACGCTTTCAAGCGTGATTCTATCGGTTGAAGATTTTGGAAGTCTTTCATTTTCAATGGGTTCACTCTTTGTGGTTCTCGCCTGCATCTGTTGGGGATTTGAAAACAACTGCACCCGTATGCTATCTTTGAAAGACCCACTTCAAATCGTCGTGGTAAAAGGTTTTGGATCAGGTCTTGGCGCATTGGCGATTGCGATTAACAGAGGCGATATAAGTGGCAGTATCATGTATATGGGAATTGCATTGTTGCTCGGTTTTATTGCGTATGGGCTCAGTATCTATTTTTACATTAAAGCGCAAAGGGCGCTTGGTGCAGCACGAACGAGTGCTTACTATGCGGCAGCGCCATTTATAGGTGTAATTATCTCTTGGATCGTACTTAAGGAAAGCATTTCGAATACGTTCCTAGTATCACTGGGCATCATGTTGATCGGTACTTATTTTGCCGTTTCAGAAGACCATGCGCATAAGCACGTGCACACAGAGACATTACATGAACATAAACATAGCCATGATGACTGGCATCATGGCCATACACATGACGCCGAAACAAAAGGTGAACACAGTCACGAACACGTTCATGAGGGTATCGAACATGTTCATAAACATATGCCGGATCTTCATCACAGGCATTCGCACTAATACGATATGTCCAAAGACGCTTGCTCTAGGTTTTTTATGACGTCAACCGCAAGAAAAACGTTGGATGCGACGTCATCTCCATAGACGACACCTATTCCCCGAATTAGAAAATAAAATTTTGTATGGAGGCGAGGATGGCACATGAATTTAGTTGCCCCGTTTTAGAAACGGAGAGATTGATACTTAGACCTTTGCGGCCGTCAGACGATGCGGCGATTCTATCCCTTAGATCACATCCCGTCGTACTGAAGTATGTTGAGATGAAACCTTATCTGAATTTAGAGCGCGCTAGCAAATTCATAAAAGCAGTGAGCAAAGATATTGAACTGGGTGAAGCCTACTTTTGGGGGTTGGCCCTCAAAGATACGGATTATGTCGTGGGTACGTTTTGCATTTGGAATTTTGAAGAGGGGCAAGTTCAAGCGGAGATCGGGTACGAGCTTCATCCGAACTACCATCATCAAGGCATCATGCGTGAGGCTATGGTGGAAGTCATGCAGTTTATCAAAAGCCATCACTCGCTTCGTATTGTTGATGCAATCACACACATCAGCAACGAACCGTCGAAGCGCCTCCTTGACACTTTCACTTTTAAGCCACTTGGAAGGGCAATTGATGTGGATCCTGAGATTGAAGAAGGTCCAGAGATGATGCTCTATCGTTTTAAAGTTGAGAAAGGATAACACTTTAATGTCAATGCCCGAAGTTAAAGAGTCGGATCAAATAACGCCAGATTTAGACCATTTTAAAGTCAAAAGAAAACGCCCAATCGACGGGGATAAATTTATTAAGGCACTCCTGCCACTTATTTTGGTACCAGTTGTATTCATCCTTTCGAAAAGTATCGAAAAGAGTGCAACCGGATATGAACTTTTTTTTGCAAGTGGTATTAACAAATGGACTATTGAACTCATGAGCTTGGTGACGGGCTTTTTTAAATATTCCATTGCGGAATTTGTCTTCTATGGGCATGTATTGGCTGCACCAATTGTTGCCATTATATTGAGCATCAAGCTATTTAAAGGCGGTCTGTTGAAGAGTCTCTTCAGAATTATTCAGTATTTGAGTGTGCTCTATGTCGCTTTTATGTTGCTTTGGGGTTTCAATTATAACCGTGGGTCTATTTCACAAATTATGGACTTTGAAGTGAAGTCATACAGCACTCAGGAACTTGCCGAACTGACCGAATCACTCATTGCGTCTGCTAATACGTTAAGAAATTACCAACTTGAGGATTCAGAAGGTGTCATGGAATCTGCAGGCACCTACAGAGAGATTTTTTCGCGCGCACACGAAGGGTACGATGCAATAGGCAAGACTGTGAAGGCACTTAGTGGCCCTTATGGCAGACCAAAACCCATCTTTGCATCAGAATGGATGCTATATACCGGCATTACCGGCATCTATTTTCCTTACACAGCAGAGGCCAATGTCAATATAGCCGTTCCGGATTTGCTTTTGCCCGCTACGACGCTTCATGAAATGGCGCATCAACGTGGCATCGCACCCGAGGATGAAGCAAACTTTGTCGCCTATGTCACCGCGATGGTACATCCAGACAGGGACTTCAATTATTCAGGTACCGTACTTGCTTTAATTAATAGTATGAACGCTTTATATGCACAAGATTCTGAGCTTGCCTTGACGCTTCGAAAGACCTATTCTGAAGGACTCAATCGCGATTTGGCGTATTATTCTAAGTTTTGGAAAGCGTATGAAGGCCAGACAAACGAAGTGGCGGATCGAGTGAATGATACGTATCTTAAAGCAAGTGGCGAGACGGATGGGGTTAAAAGTTATGGGCGCATGGTCGATTTGCTACTTGGCTATTATTATAGTCAGAAACCATAACGCATGACATAACGCATGACATAACGCATGACATAACGCATGACATAACGCAAAAGAGCTGACCAACGGACTTTTAGAGACAATCACCTAAACACATAAGATGTGCGACCGTGAATGGATCCAATAATGTCGTTGTATCAGCTTTTTTTTCATAAAAGAGAAGGCAGGTCGTTCTTTGAAATATTTATAAATAATTGGGTATAAATATTTTGTCAATAAAAATGTTATAAAAATTAAATTGACAGACAATTGACTAGATTGTACAATTGTATACAATAATACATTAAAAAAGTGAGGTAGAGTAATGGGGCGATCTTTGACGATGCAAATGCTTGAAAGTCATTACGTAGGCATGCGTGAAAACGTAGTGCAAGAGAATAAAACACAAGTAAATGTGACTCAAAACGACTTAAAGCACGGCGAGGCAATCAAGATTAAAGTGGATCAAACGTTGACGCAGGATTCTACAGGAACTATGGTCTATCTTCAGCTTTTAGCACTGAATATCACTGAAATTAAGACAGAATGCTCTGTCGCCTATATTGATCACAATATGCTTCAGGCAGGTTTCGAAAATGCAGACGACCATGAATTTATCCGCAGTGTTGCAAACAAATATGGCATAATCTATTCAAAACCCGGCAATGGCATCTGTCATCAAATTCACCTTGAACGCTTTTCAAAACCCGGAAAAGTACTCATTGGATCAGACTCCCACACGCCTACGTGTGGCGCAGTTGGCATGCTTGCCATAGGCGCAGGTGGACTCGATGTCGCCGTTGGTATGTCTCATGGTTTTTATAACTTGAAAGTGCCTAAAGTGATGCAGATCAAACTCCTTGGCGCACTCAAGCCTTGGGTCAGCGCTAAGGATGTCATTTTGACACTCCTTAAACGTTTGACTGTCAAGGGTTGTGTGGACACGGTGCTTGAATATTCAGGAGAAGGAATTAAGATGCTTTCCGTAACCGATCGTGCGACAATCGCCAATATGGGTGCGGAACTTGGAGCGACGACTTCTATTTTTCCATCGGACGAAGTGACTTATGATTACTTTGTGAAACAAGGGCGACCGGAGGACTATATAAAAATGGAAGCGGACGCAGATGCTCTTTACGACCAGATTTTGGAGCTTAATCTCGGATGCATTGAACCACAGACGGCAAAACCGCATAGCCCAGATGCGGTCTGTGATGTAAGCGACCTTGAAGGTCTGCGCGTCGACCAAGTTGCCATTGGAAGCTGTACCAATGCCTCCTATAAAGACCTGATGCGCGTCGCCCAAATCCTAAAGGGTAAAAAAGTTGCAGATCACGTCAGTTTAGTTATCTCACCGGGGTCTAGCAATATCCTCAAAATGATGGCGGATAACGGGGCTCTAGGCGATTTGATTGCATCGGGCGCGAGATTGCTTGAAGCATCATGCGGCCCTTGCATAGGCATGGGTCAAGCACCAAAAACGGACGGCGTTTCACTGAGAACATTTAATAGAAACTTTAAGGGACGTTGCGGGACGGAGTCTGCCGAGGTTTACCTCGTCAGCCCAGAGACGGCTGCTATTTCAGCGATTAGTGGCTACTTAACATCACCCTCTGCACTCTCCAGAAATCTTGATGTGCTAAAAGTAATTTTGCCAGAACGCTTCGAGAATCAAATGGGCTATTTCATTATGCCAAATGGCGAAGGTGAAGTAGTCATGGGACCCAATATCAAACCATTCCCATTCAATAACGCCCTGCCTATGAGGCTTCAAGGCACTGTACTCCTCAAGACAGGCGACAATATCACAACAGATGATATCGTGCCGTCAAGTGCCACTTTGCTACCGTTCAGATCAAATGTACCGGAGCTCGCCAAATATTGCTTTAAAAGCGTGGACCCTAGTTTTTATGAAAGGGCAATCTACCATTCGGGTGGGTTCATCATCGGCGGCGAGAATTATGGACAAGGTTCGAGCCGAGAACATGCGGCTTTAGTGCCACTTTATTTAGGTGTCAAGGCGATCCTAGCTAAATCCTTTGCAAGAATTCATAAAGCCAATCTCATCAATTCTGGCATCATGCCACTGATCTTTCTCGACTCGGCGGATTATGACTGGCAGGAAAGTGACGATGTTATTTGCATGGAAAACCTTGATAAACACACAGTTCAAGTATTTACGACGGGGTTTGAAGTCATTAACCAGACGCAAAATAGAAGCTTCTACGTTAAATTGGACGGTTTTGCAGACGATGTAAAAATCGTCAAACTGGGTGGTCAAATCAATTACCTAAAGGCAAATCAATAGGTTGCAACAGAGTGCATAATTACTGACAATGATAGAAAGAAGGTGATGCGGTGACTCAAATAACGCTTATCAGAGGGGATGGCATCGGTCCAGAAGTGACCGATAGTGCTCGAAAAGTACTGAATGCTTTGACGGACGATTTAAGCTTTACAGTTGTGGACGCGGGGACCTCAATGCTAGAAAAATATGGCGTACTCGTACCCGAGGCTGTGTTTGAAAGCATAGAAGCCACAAGGCTCGTGCTTAAAGGACCGATCATGACGCCCATTGGCGAAGGGTTTCGCAGCATCAATGTCATGCTTCGAAAAAAATACGACTTGTATAGTAACATAAGGCCAATACTCAGTATTCCAGGCGTCAAATCGCGTTATGAAGCGGTCGACCTCGTCATTTTTAGAGAAAATACGGAAGATCTCTACGCAGGTGTGGAAACTATAATTGATGCAGACACGCGCCATGCCATCAAAGTCATCACGAGAGGTGGTTCATCGCGAATCATCCAAGCCGCCTTTGACTACGCCCGTCAAAACGGCAGAAAAAAAGTAACACTTGTGCATAAAGCCAATATCATGAAAGAAACAGATGGCCTATTTTTAAATGTTGGCCAGGAACTATCGGGCAATTACCCAGATATTGCATTTGATACATTTATCGTCGACAACATGTGCATGCAATTGGTCATGAATCCAAACCAATTTGATGTCATCGTGACCATGAATCTCTATGGGGATATCTTGTCAGATCTTTGTGCGGGCTTGGTGGGCGGACTTGGCGTTGTGCCAAGTGCAAACATTGGCAATGGATGCGCCATGTTTGAAGCGGTCCATGGCAGTGCACCGGATATCGCCGGTAAAAACATTGCAAATCCCACGGCTATGCTACTTTCATGTGCCATGATGCTGGACTATATTGACAAAAAAATAGAAGCGGATAGATTGCGCAAAGCAATAGTAAGTGTTTTAGAAAATGTTGAAAATCATACCGCTGACATAGGTGGTACCTGTACGACAACTGGATTTACAGAGGCAATTTGTAGGGCGATAGGAGGCGTGATTGAATGAATGACTTGATTCACGAACTGGCCATGAAAGCAGAAGCAAACAATAAAATTCCCGAAGCGCTTTATAAAAAATACGATGTCCGAAGAGGTCTGAGAAATCCAAATGGAACGGGTGTGCTCGTCGGTCTGACGGAAGTTGGTAATGTCGAAGGCTATAAGATTGTTGACGGCATTAAATTACCCGATGAGGGACGTCTTTATTATAGAGGCTACAATATTGTAGATCTCGTGAAAGGGTTTCAAGAGGAAGGGCGATTCGGATTTGAAGAAATTACCTATTTGTTACTCGTCGGTGAATTGCCGACTTTGCAACAACTAGAGGCCTTTAAAAAACTGCTTGGCAGTTATCGACATTTGCCAGAACGGTTTACAGAAAATATGATCTTAAAAATTCCAAGCAACGACATTATGAACAAACTTCAGCGTAGTATTCTTGTCTTATACTCTCATGATGATAGACCTGATGACATTAGCGTGGAGAATATCATGCGTCAGAGTGTTCAGTTGATTTCAATGTTCCCAATCATCATCAGCTACGGGTATCAAGCAAAGGCACATTACTTTGACCATAAAAGCTTGTATATTCACAACCCAAACCCTGAATTAAGTACAGCAGAGAACCTGTTAATTCTTACGAGACCAGATTCAAAATACACCAAGACTGAGGCGGAGATGCTTGATCTGATGATGGTGATTCACGCAGAACACGGCGGTGGTAACAATTCCGCTTTTGCGATACACGTGGTTTCATCAAGTGGTACAGACACTTATTCGGCCATCAGTACGGCAGTCGGTTCATTAAAAGGGCCAAAGCACGGGGGTGCAAATTCAAAAGTCACCATTATGGTAAACGACATTAAAAAAAATTGTGACGATTGGCGTGACAAAGACAAACTTAAAGCCTATCTGAAACGTATCTTAAGAAAAGAAGCGTTCGACGGTGAAGGGCTCATCTATGGTATGGGGCATGCGGTTTACACGCTTTCAGATCCAAGGGCGACATTGTTAAAAGAAAAAGCCAGAGCACTCGCTGCCGAAAAACATGAACTTGATACGTTCATGCTTTATGAGAACATCGATGCTCTGACCAAGGAAATTTTTAAAGAAGAACGCGGTGACAAGGGCATTATATGCGCCAATGTCGACCTTTATAGCGGTTTTGTCTATGAAATGTTAAATATACAAAGCGACCTGTTTACACCACTTTTTGCAGCGGCGCGAATCTCCGGTTGGTGCGCCCATAGATTAGAACAAGTAGTTAGTGACAAGAAAATCATGCGCCCTGCGTACCAATCAGACGTGTTAGATGTGCCTTACGTCAAAATGGATGCCCGGTAAACTCAGCGCGTATCAAGCTCTTGACGTTTTCCATCTCTCGTATTGAACCGGGCCATAGTCAATTTCTTGTTTGAGCTCTACAGCGGCGTGCATGACAAAATAGGGGTCAATTAATAGTTGACGGCCAAGAAAAACGAGCTCTGCACGGTCGTTTCTTATGATTTCATCGGCCATTTGAGACGTTTTTATGCGCCCTCCAGCCATGATTGTGTAGTCCGTTTGCACTTTGATGACCTCGGCGAATTTTGTCTGATACCCATCGAAGGAAGTCATACTTGCAGGAACGACGCCCCCAGAACTCACGTTGATGACGTCGATGCCCAAGTCCTTAATGACGTTGAGTGCTTTTGAAAGTTTTAAAGGTGTATTGCCACCTTCTGCGTAATCTTCTGATGAGACTCTTAAGAAGATGGGTTTGGTTTTTGGCCATACAGCCCCAACCTGGTCGAGGATGTCGCTTAAAAATTTTGTGCCATAGTCAAAAGAATAGCCATAATCGTCTGTTCGATGATTGGTAAGTGGTGACAAAAATGTGTTAATCAAATAGCCATGTGCACCGTGAAGCTCAATGACGTCAAAACCTGCCGCTTCTGCACGGCGCGCTGCCTCTTTAAAAGCATCCGTAACGGTCGCAATGTCCACTGGATTCATTTCCAGTGGCATTTTAGATTGAGGATCCTCTGTATCAAAGCGTATCGGCGATGGGGCAATGATTGTTTCAGTGGGGACACTGCACTTTCTACCTGCATGTGCCAGTTGTATGCCGGCTTTTGCGCCGTAGCGATGGATCTCGTCGACGATTTGTTTGAGACCTTCTATATGTGCGTCGTCCCATATGCCGAGGTCATTTCCAGAAATTCTACCTCTGGGTTCAACGGCAGTGGCTTCTAGGATGACCAGTGCTGTGCCACCGATGGCTCTTGTTGCGTAGTGCATTAGATGGAAAGGCTGTACAAAGCCACGCGCATCGGCGCTGTACATACACATAGGGGCCATGACGAGGCGGTTTCGAAAGGTGATGGATTTAATCGTAAGGGGTGTAAATAAATGTGTCATGTGTTTCCTCCAAAATGATGTGTCTATTGATAGGGCTGTTGTTATAAACTGTTTTGGGTTACGAAACAATTATACCCCAAGTCCTTATGGCTTTAAACAAAATAAATGAAAACAAACTATGTCGTTTTTATTAAATCCGAAGATTAAATTAATTTTTATTGAAAAAGTTCGTGACAAAATCGTAACAAATGTGCATAATAGAAAATAAAACTGCAACCGGAGGGTTTACCATGCAAAAATTTAAGCGCGTCCTTGTGGCAAATAGGGGCGAGATAGCCATTCGTATATTTAGGGCATGCCACGAACTTGGTATCAGAACAGTAGCCATCTACTCGGAAGAGGATAAGGCCTCTTTATTCAGAACAAAAGCAGATGAATCTTATCAAGTTGGGAAGGGAAAGAGCCCGATTGAAGCCTACTTAAACATTGAGGAAATCATACAGCTCGCCAAGAAAAAAGGGGTCGATGCGATTCACCCAGGCTATGGC
>JBBRVO010000027.1:0-24566 GCA_038246775.1 Peptostreptococcales bacterium
GACATTGGAAACGAATACGTAAGAAAAAACCTGTATTTACTCGAATTGGCGAGATATCAGAATACTTTAAAATCCGTTAGCGCCTCTGATAAAGATAAAGTAGTCAAAGCAATTAGTGTTCTCACAAAAAATAAAAATAATCATCCATATATTTTGGAATTATCCGCATATAAAAAAGCAGAGCGCAATTTTTTAGTGACGCTAAATGCAAACGTGAAACGGTTTTCAAGTGAACTTGACAAATCCCACGATGCTAAACTTAGACGTTTTGAAGTGGATTTGTTTAAAAGTAAAGAAATTTTGAGTTTTTATACCTCATACAGATCTCTATCATACGATGCAGAGCTTGAATGTGAACGCAATCGCATCATTATTGAGCAACTGCCTGAAATTATTCATAAGTATAAAATGACAAAAGAAGATTTGTTAAAAGCAAATGACCATTTGACTAAAATTGATGCTAGCAAAGAAACACAGATAAACCTCAATTTAAAGACATTCAAAGACCAACAAAGTCTTCTTTTTAAGAAATCTAAAGATAAACTTAAGGAAAAGCGTAAAGACAAACAGATTTCTGAAAAAGCACTGAGAAATGGAATATTAGAACTTAAAAATAAACGCAAAGAAGTTACCGTTCTTAAAAGTTATGAATCTGAAACAAAATCGACTAAAGAAGTCATTCGTAACAAAAAATATATTTTAACGACTGGGATCAAACGTGATATCAACGTTCTAAAGTCTAACATTTCAGATTCCAGACGTAAAATTCCATCAGAGGTCTTTAAAACTAAACCTTTATTTGCTTGGATGACGTTTTATTTACCTGGTTTAGGTCAAATGTTAAATAAACAATACCTGAAAGCCATTCTGTTTGCCATTGGGTCTTTATTTATTTATTTCATCGCTATTCCATATGCACTTGGTTTTGGCAATTATCAAGGCGATGGCATATCGGGTTTAATAACCCTTGCTTCAGAAGGGAAAAAAATCGACAAATCATTGATTTTTATGATTGAAGGGATTGTGGCCATATTTTTACTTTTATTTGCGATAGGGATTTATCTATTATCCTATTTTGACACATTGAATGTTGAAAAATCTGCTATAAAAGGGATACGTCCTAGAAATTGGTTTGAAACGCGTTCTAAAGTAGAACAAGATGGCTTTCCCTATTTAGTTTCAGTTCCTGCTCTTATTGTGACGGTATTTATCGTCATCGTGCCTATAATGACAGCGGTTTTACTATCCTTTACAGGTATGGATCCAAAACATCAATCTAAATTTAGTTGGGTTGGTATAGAAAATTATCAATTGATTGCAACTGGTTCAGGCCTTGCTGGATCTGTATTCTGGTCAATATTAGGTTGGACTGTTATCTGGACTGCTTGTGCAACGACTTTGGCAATAGGTGTTGGATTTTTGCTCGCCATTATTGCCAACAACGAACGCATTAAAGGCAAAACATTCTTTAGAGTTGTATTTCTGTTGCCTTGGGCAGTGCCTGCTTTTATAACCATTATGTTCTTTAGCATCATGTTTTCGCCGGACGGTGCCATCTCAACCATTATTAACGGGCTTTTTAATATTCGGCTCACGGTGAAAACCGATCCGATTGCCTCACGTATTGTTTTAATTTTATTGCAGACATGGCTTGGAAGCTCCTATGTATTTTTATTGTCTACAGGTGTA
Source organism: Peptostreptococcales bacterium (assembly GCA_038246775.1). GTDB lineage: Bacteria > Bacillota > Clostridia > Peptostreptococcales > Acidaminobacteraceae > Fusibacter_C. The sequence continues at coordinate 1,690 of JBBRVO010000027.1, forward strand.
CTTCAGGCGATACCGGGCGATTTGTATGAAGCTGCACAGATAGACGGTGCCACATCATGGCAAAAATTAAAACGTATCACCATACCAATTGTGCTCTTTCAAACAGCACCGTTGCTGGTCGGACAATATACGTTTAACTTCAACAATTTTTCAATCATCTATTTATTTAATAGTGGTGGTCCTTTTAATCCAACAAAGTACGGAAACTTAGCAGGTAGCACCGATCTTTTAATTTCATATATCTATAAATTGACTATGGAGAATCAATACCAATCTATTGGAGCGGCAATCTCGATCGTCATTTCACTGGGACTCATGTTATTTGCCTTTATTGGGTTTAAAAACTCAAAAGCATTTAAGGAGGAGAGGTTATAATGAAACGATTAAAAAAGAAAAACGAACTCTACCTTTCCGATAAACAGCCACTCAGTACGGTTGGCATATTAATGTTATTTCTCTCTTATGTTGTATTGATAGCATGGGCCTTTGCAATTTTGTGGCCTTTGGTTCAGATGGTTATCTCAGCCTTCAATGGTAAACAAGAACAATATCTTACGATCAACGATAATTTTATATTTTCATTCAGACATTTTGAATATCTTTTCACGCATACATTGTATTTAACTTGGGTAAAAAATACGATTTTCATCGCTTCTGTGACAGCTGTACTAACGCTTCTCATCGTTAGTTTTACTGGATTTGCGTATTCAAGATATCGATTTAAAGGTCGAAAAGCTTCATTGATGGCCATCATGTTGATACAAACAATACCTGCTTTTGCAGGCATCACAGCTTATTTTACGATGCATTCTATCCTAGCATCTATTATACCTGTCTTTTCTAGACAAATGATGTTGATTCTAATCTACTCTGGCGGTGGCATAGCTGGCAACACGTTTATTCTAAAAGGCTATATCGATTCAATCTCGACGGAATTAGACGATGCTGCACGTATCGATGGCTGTTCAAGCATGCAAGTTTACAGGTTGATCATCATGCCAATCGCGAAGCCTATGCTTGCTATCATCGCGTTATGGTCGTTTATTGGTCCTTTTATGGACTACCTTTTACCAAGAGTTTTATTGACAAGTCCGGATTCCTATACTCTAGCGGCTGGCCTTTTTACATTGATCAACGATTTTAGAATCATGAATCAACCGGCCTTTGCTGCAGGAGGATTATTGACCGCTGTGCCAATCGTCGCATTGTTCATTGTTTTGCAAAAACAATTGGTTTCTGGATTATCACAAGGTTCTGTTAAGGGCTAATCAAACAAATAGTGGATGTTAATAGGAGGATAAAATGAATGTCGTTCTAAAAAATATAGGCAAAAAATATGAAGGCCGTGAAGAATTTACGCTCAAGGACATCAATTTAGAAATTGAAGATAAAGATTTTTGTGTCATTCTCGGCCCATCAGGTTGCGGAAAAACCACACTGCTACGCATGATTGCTGGACTTAATTCAATCACAGAAGGGGATCTTCTATTTAACAACAAACGCATGAATAAAGTACCTTCTAAAGACAGAGATATTGCTATGGTATTCCAATCCTATGCGCTGTACCCACATATGACTGTTTATGACAATATGGCTTTTTCCCTTTCCATGAGAAAAGAGAGAAAGAAAATCATCGACGAACGCGTTATGGAAGCTGCAGAACTTCTTCAAATCAAAGAGTATCTCTATTCTAAACCATCTGATATATCTGGCGGACAGAGACAGAGGGTTGCACTAGGTCGAGCGATGGTAAGAAAACCAAGTGTGTTTTTAATGGATGAGCCGCTTTCTAACCTTGATGCGAAACTGCGTGAACACATGCGCGTCGAGCTCGTTAGGCTACACAAATCGCTTGGAACGACATCTATTTACGTCACACATGATCAAACGGAAGCGATGACGATGGCAACTAAAATTGTCCTTATGAACGCCGGTAAAATTCAACAAGCTGGAAAGCCGGATGAATTTTATAACCGTCCAGAAAATATTTTTGTTGCAAAATTTATTGGTTCACCTACAATGAATATTGTTGAAGGTAAAATGGAAAAAGGAAAATTTGTTGCTGATCATGGCCTTATCGTGATAACGCCTTGTAAGGCAGATGCCTTAAAACTTGCGGCATATGAAGGTAAAAAAGTTTCCGTGGGGATCCGACCTGAGCGTTTTGAGAGCGGTGGCCAATTTGGCGACACATTCGATGCAACAATTGATGTCGTTGAGATGCTGGGAAAAGAGAAAATACTTTATGCAAGGTTGGAAGATGGATCGGAACTAATTATTTCAACACCAGGCCACTTCAAATACGCGGAAGATGAATTGCATTCATTTGGGTTTGACGTTGAGGCGATTCACTTTTTCTGTACAGAAACTGGTGTGAGAATCAACTAATAACTTTAGTAAAGATTATACAGTCTAAATTTAAGGATGTGATGTTATATGGCGATTACAATAAAAGATGTTGCCAAGCTAGCTAATGTATCACCGTCTACGGTCTCTAGAGTCATATCACAGAGTCCGAGAATAAGTGAGGCGACTAAACAACTTGTATATGCCGCTATGGAAGAAGTAAAATATAAGCCAAATGCCATCGCTAGAAATTTGGCGAATGCCTCCACAAAAACACTTGGCTTGATCATTCCAAATCAAGATGAAAATTTATTTAAAAACCCGTTCTTTATACAAGCAATGCGTGGCATTAGCATTTATGCTCAGAAAAAAAATTATAAAATTATGTTCAATTATGGCGCAAGCCCTGAAGAAGAACTAAAATTCGTACATGAATTCGTCAATTCTAAATGGGTAGACGGCATTATATTATTAACCGCTTACGAAAACGACTTGTGTATTGAATATCTGAACAACGAGGCATTTCCATTTGTAGTAGTAGGTAGACCTTATAATATTCACGACATCATGTGGGTTGATAATGATAATTTTCAAGCGACTTACAGTTTGGTAAATACGTTGATTCAAAAGGGGTGCCAAGATATTGCTTTTATCGGTGGGCCTCAAAAATATATTTTCTCAAAAGATCGACTAGAAGGCTATAAACGCGCATTGGAGCTTAGAAACCTTACTGTTATTGAAGAATTGATTTATGAAACGCGGGACTTTGCAGAAGAAGATGGGTATGCAGCGATGCAAGAGATCTGTAAATTACGTGTGCCTCACGCTGTTGTAACGACAGATGATCTATTGGGCTTTGGCGCAATCAAATACATTAGAGAACACGATTTGAAAGTCAAAGTGACAGGTTTCAACAACATTCCGTTGTCTGCTTATCAGATTCCCTCATTGACTTCAGTGGATATTAAGGCTGAGGATCTGGGCTACAACGCAGCCAAATTGTTGATCAAGTCTCTTGAAGGGGTAGAAAATACGGTCAATCACTATATCGTTGGCACAGATTTGATTGAAAGGGATTCAACAAAGTAAATAGCGCTTTCATAATTATAAGTAACCCAAAAAACCCAGAGAGCAATTCGTTGCTTCTGGGTTTGATTTTATTTAGTTTTAGCTCATTTAGTATTATTTCATCATACGATTCACAGTGACCATCAGTTCATCAATAACCTCAGAGTCACCTGACTGAATGCGGTCGATTAAACACGTTTTCATATGACGTTCAAGGATCACACGGCTGAGTGCACTAAGTGCAGATTGAGCCGCAGCAATTTGATTGAGAATATCATCACAGTAGACATCTTTGTCTAGCATGCCTTTTATGCCTCTAATTTGCCCTTCAATTCGGCTACAGCGATTGATGAGCGCTTTGCGTTCTTTATCTGAACGATGCGTCGTTCTATTGCAGTTGCAAGTGTGGGTATCATTGATCATTATAAACTCCTAATTGAATTATTTGACTTTAAATGTTTTTAATCTCAAAGCATTTGTGAGGACAGATACGGAACTCATGGACATCGCGCCTGCTGCTATAACTGGGTTGAGTAACGGTCCACCGAAAAGGTACAATAGACCACCGGCAACAGGGATGCCGATAATGTTGTAGAAGAACGCCCAAAATAGGTTTTGTTTGATATTTCTAATCGTTGCACGGCTCAATGCGATGGCACTCACGACGTCGAGTAGATCGCTTTTCATAAGGACGATGTCAGCGGATTCCATCGCGACATCTGTTCCAGATCCGATGGCGATGCCGATATCCGCTTGTGCAAGGGCAGGGGCGTCATTGATACCATCGCCGACCATGGCAACAACATTGCCTTTTTCCTGAAGCATTTTGACAGAGGCGGCTTTGTCTCCAGGTAATACTTCAGCTAGGACTTCATCGATGCCAACTGTTTTTGCAATAGCACGTGCCGTCTTTTCATGATCGCCAGTGATCATGATGGTTTTTATGTTCATTTTATGAAGTCTTTTGACGGCTTCAATACTGTTTTCTTTGAGGACATCGGCAGCGGCTATTATTCCAGCAAGTTGGTTGTCAATAGCTAAAAACATAGGCGTTTTGCCTTCCTCGGCAGTTGAATCGAAACTATCAAGACCGTGTTCATATGCGATTTGGTTCATTTTCATGAGTTTGATATTTCCAAGTGAGACAACTTTACCGTCTATGGTCGCTTGTAGGCCATGACCCGGAATTTCTTCGAATTTTGTCATGTCGAGGCGTTCGATATTTGCTTCTTGCCCTTTTTTAACAATTGCAAGTGCCAGTGGATGCTCACTCCCGTATTCAGCTGAAAAAGCCATTTTTAAGACGTCGTTTGCTGTAAAAGGATCAAAAGAAATGATGTTGGTTACTTCTGGTTTACCTTTTGTAAGTGTGCCTGTTTTATCGAAGATAATGGTATCAATTTTATGTGCGGTTTCAAGTGCTTCGCCACTTTTTACTAAGATGCCAAGTTCGGCGCCTTTACCTGTCCCCACCATAATTGCAGTTGGCGTCGCTAAACCGAGTGCACATGGGCAGGCGATGACTAAAATGGCAATGAACACTTTAAGCACAAAGATGAGGTCTTGTCCTGAGATTAACCAAGCGAGAGCGGTAAGTGTGGCAATGGCAAAGACGATAGGGACGAAGTAACCTGAAATGATATCCGCCATACGCGCGATAGGGGCTTTGCTGCCCTGTGCCTGTTCAACGAGTTTTATGATTTGTGCCAGTGCCGTTTCATCGCCGACTTTTGTCGCCTTATATTTCAAAATGCCTGTTTTATTGATACTTGCGCTATAAACAGTATCGTCACCCTTCTTATCGACAGGCATGCTCTCACCAGTTAGCATGGATTCATCGACTGTGGAGTATCCATCTACAACAGTTCCATCAACAGCGATGCTGCCTCCTGGTTTTACAATGACGATATCGCCGATCTCAATCTCTTCAACAGGCATTTCAATTTCTTGATCGCCATTTAATACGATGGCAGTTTTAGGCGTCAATCCGATTAGTTTTTTGATCGCTTCTGAAGTTTTACCTTTAGAAATCGTTTCTAGTGTCTTTCCGAGTAAAATTAAAGTGATAATAACGCCAGCTGTTTCAAAATACATGTGTTCAGCTGCCATATGGTCACCAGTAAGGATTTGATAGACTGAGAAATAACTGTATATCAGAGCAGCGGAGGTGCCTATGGCGATTAGCGAGTCCATGTTTGGTGACCTGTGCCATATTTGCTTATATCCAATGGTGTAGAAATTTCTACCCGCCCAGATAACTGGAAGTATTAGAATCATTTGAACGATTGCAAAATTAAGTGGGAAATTCATCGGAGATAAAATGGACGGAAAAGGTAAATTGATAAATGTTAGCATTGGAACCATTGCGATATAAAAGAGTGGCAAAGCGAAAATGGCAGATAGAGTCAGCTTTTGTTTCATTTTTTTTATTTCATTTTCTTTTTTAAGTCTGTCTGCATCAATATTGCGTTTTACCTCGATTTCTTTTGGCGTATAACCGAGTTTCGTTATTTGCTGCTTAATTTCAGAAAGTCTGACTTTTTCTGGGTTATAGACTATCTGAGCCATCTCAGTTGCAAGGTTTACAGAAATTTTTGATATGCCGTCCATTTTACTAAGTTTTCTTTCAATAGCTTGGCTACAAGAGGCACACGTCATCCCTTCAATAGGCATGGTGATCGTTTTTTCTTTTTTTTCAAGTAAAGCTTCATAACCCGCCTTTTTAACGACCTCAATGATACGTTCTTCACTTATTTGTCCTTCATCGTAAGTAATCGTCATTTTTTCTGTTGAAAGGTTCACTGTTGAGTGATCGACCCCTTCAAGTTTATTTGTAACGCGCTCAACGGCGCTAGAGCATGACGCACACGTCATGCCACCGATTTGATAAGTCTCAGTTTTCATAAAGGCTCCTATTGTTCGATATATTATCTTAAAGTCAATTTATTTCTCAAATATATACCCCTCAGGGGTATCTATAATTTAATAATACCCCCAAGGGGTATAGTTGTCAAGTTAATTTAATGGTTATTTAATTGTAAAATGTCTGAGAGTATACTATCATATAATAAGTAAATAGAATGAGGTGCATGATGAATAGAATGGCAATTAAAATCAAAGAAGCACGCCTTAAAGCAAAGATGAGCGAAAAAGATTTAGCAAAAGCGTGTGGTCAAACAATCAATTATATCCTTCAAATAGAAGCTGGTAAAAAAGTAATCAACGAAAAGATTGCTGAAGATATCTTGAAAATTTTAGGTGAAAAAGTAGAGTTTTTTCAAGATGTTCCTGAAATACCGTCTGAACCAGAACTCAAAAAAACCGGTTTAAAACCTATTTTGATTAAAACACCAGATCTTGAGATAATGCCAAATGATGCTTGGTCGGGTGCGTTGTCTGGTGTTATCAAGAATTTTCCAGTCGTTGAAGAAGTCAGTGGCAAAACGGTGGCTTCAAAAGAACTCTCAATTATCGGAAAAAAGATTGAAGGGGTCCACCATGAAAAAGTACGCTTTATCAAAGTGACAGATTCTGATCTGCCAAAGCTGAGAATTGCCAAAGGCGATATCTTGACCTTACACTTGACAAACGAGATTCAAAATCTAGGTATTTACTATTTTGAATTTGGACAAAAGACGATGATCAGACAATTGATCAAGAATCAAAATAACAAGGTTCTATTCTCTAAAGGGCCTTATGAACCCGAAACTGAAGTCGATCTCAAAAGCATCACTGTCATTGGAAAAGTAATCAAAGTAGAATTTTACTTATAGTACAGCTAATACAGCATAAAAGCTGTATTTTTTCTGATGAAATGTATCATTTAATTCTATTTCAATATATTAAACGCATTAAATCAATATAGAAAGGTGACCGTACATGATATTTTCTTCATATAGTTTTTTAGGTTTTTTAGCGATTGTATTTGCAGGGTATTATCTTCTAAATCACTCAAGCAAACAAACACTTTCAAAATATTGGCTCGTGCTCGCTTCCTTTTATTTTTATGCACAAGGTAGCATGCACTTTTTGCCATTTTTTATTTTCACAGTATTTTTCAATTATGTAATCGGTACCGCTATCATCAGACAGAAGACTCCTGGCATGAAGAAGTTGTTCTTTGCTATAGGGCTGTTTGAAAATATCGCGTTGCTTGGGTATTTTAAATATGTTGATTTTTTTATAGAAAACGTAAATGCTGTATTTTCAACAGGATTTGAACTTATAAATTTGGCATTGCCCATTGGGATTTCATTTTTTACATTTCAACTAATTGCATATATCGTCGATTGTTATAGAGGGGATACTAAGGAATACTCTCTTGTAAATTATCTTTTGTTTATTACCTTTTTCCCTCAACTGATCGTCGGACCAATTATTCACCATAGTGATATCGTTCCACAATTTGAAAATCGGGATAATTTGAAATTTAATATGACGCATATCATGTTGGGTCTTTTTATCTTTTCAATTGGCTGTGCAAAAAAAGTCATGCTTGCTGATCCATTGACGGGATTTGCTCAGACTTTTTTTACGGATGTTCATAGCGCTGGATTTTTTCAAGCAAATGCTTCAGTTCTTGCCTATACGATTTCATATTACTTTGATCTATCAGGTTATGCCGATATGGCTATAGGCCTCGGCCTCTTTTTTAATATTCATCTGCCACAAAACTTTAATTCGCCTTATAAATCACGTAATTTCAGAGATTATTGGAGACGCTGGCATATTACACTTTCAAAATTTTTATCAGACTATGTCTTTAGATCCGTCTACAAAAAAGGCGGTGGTTCTGTACGCTTCTATTCGGCCGTCATGCTAACGTTTCTAGTCTCCGGCTTTTGGCATGGTGCTGGGTGGCGATTTGTTTTATGGGGGGCTATCAACGGCATATTTGTCTGCGGCGCACACTTTATGACGCGTAGAAAATGGGCGATGCCAGCTACGATTGCCTGGATCTTAACGTTTATTGGCATTGTAGGAACGCGTGTGATTTTCGTGGCAAACTCTACGACTGAAGCACTTTATGTTATGAAAAAAATGATTGATTTTAGTGTGTTTAATGGTTGGGCTAAAAGTGCCATTCTTATGGAAGGACTCGACTTTATGGTGACAAACGCTTATGTATTGTCTGTTCTAGTTGTAAGTCTCATTATCGTCTTTTTTATGAAAAACACGACGCAACTCACTGAAAATTTTACGTTTTCAAAAAAATATGCAATTATTACAGGTCTGTTATTGACATTATCTTTGTTTCAAATGTCAAATGTCGCTGACTTTTTATATTTCCAATTCTAGTTAAGAGGTGTTTATGAAACCGATCAAATGGTTCAAATATGTCATAATTGCAGCACTTGTAAGCTGTGTTTTTCTTTTCGGCTTCAATATTCTTGTTGATCCTTTTGGCGTCTTTGGAGATAAAATTTTAAACTTCTACGCGTATGATATGAACAACAATCCCAGAGTGGCAAAAATCGCCTATCTTGAAGACCACCACGAAGCCTATAACGCTTATATCATCGGTGGCTCAAAATCCAGTTCTTTGTCGCCAACACTACTAAATAAATATTTTGAAGGGGCATCCTTTTACAATATGCTGATGTATGGCGGTGATTTTTATGATTATGAAAAAACGATTCACTATCTAGTGGAAAACTATGAGGTCAAGAACATCGTTCTACATATGAGTATGCAGGAAATTGACCATTATAACCAAAGTCCTAGAAATATCAATACTGAAATGAGTGAAAAAGTCATTTCAGGTAACAACGTCAAGTATTACACTAAATATTTAACGCTCAATCTCGAGCATGCTTTTAAAAAAATTGAAGGTCTGATACGAAGGGGATTTGATCCCATGGCCTATTCGACGTTTATACCTGAAACGGGTGTATATAATAAAGGCGTAAGAGATTCTGAAGCACTGGGTACGTTAGAAGAATTTTTGATCAAATATCCAGATTTCAACGAGCCGCTTTGGGCTCTTTATGGAACGGCAATTGATGATAACGTTGCGGCACTCGATCGGATTAAAACGTATTTAGAAGCGCGAGGCATTCAATTTACATTTGTTGCAGCGCCAACTTACTATAAAGAAATGGATCGCTATGCGACGGAAGATATACAAAAGTTGTGGCGTGGCCTTGCCAGTGTCACTGACTTTTGGGATTTTACGGGATATAATAGCCTTTCATATGATGCGAGAAATTTTTATGACAAAATGCACTATAGGAATTTTCTTGGCGATTTGATGATAAAAAAAATGTTTGATGAAGAAGATATACCCGTATCAGATTTTGGCTATTTGACCACTTCAGAAAACGTTGAGACGCGACTTGCTTCAATGTTGTCAAGACGTATTACTTTTGATGAAACAGCTCCAATTCAGGTGCCAATCGTCATGTACCATCATCTCATCTATGATAAGGACGCCTCGAACAACATTACGGCTGAAAAATTTGAAGCGGATCTGGATGCCTATCAAAAGGCCGGTTTTACGACGATACAATACGTCGATTTGATCAATTACGTTTACGACGATTTGCCGCTGCCAGAGAAGCCATTAATCATAACCTTTGATGACGGTTATCTCAGTAACTATGAAATCGCTTATCCACTTCTGAAAGTACGCGACATGAAGGCAGTCATCTCATTGATTGGATGGTCTGTAGGGCTAGATTATGACGCTGTCAATAAGCGCGCCATTATTCCACATTTTACATGGGCGCAGGCGAAAGAGATGGCAAATAATAGCGTTATAGAATTTCAAACCCATTCGTATCAGCTTCACGATGTTCAGACAGAAGAAAATGCAAGGCTTGGTAGCCTTCAAAAATCAGGTGAAGCAACACTCGATTATCTTCACTTATTTCTAAAAGATGATGAAACGATGCAAAAGAGCATGCGTGAAGCACTTGAAATCAGACCTTTTATTTACACTTATCCCTATGGTTATTATAATGCTCATACAGAAGGGCTGATTCGTGAAAGTGGCTATCTTGGCTCTGTAACGGTTGATGAGGGCATGAACATGATTACAAAGGATCCAAATTCTCTTTATCTACTTAAGCGCTTCGACGCATCGGAATGGCTATCGACCGATGAAATTCTCAGTAAAATTGACACTATAAAGTGAGTTTAAAACGAATTGAGTTGTGTTATTTACCGAAAGGAGAACATTTATGGCACATAAAATGGATTTTGAAAAAGCAATCATCGTGGGTGTGAACTTAAACGCTCGAGAGGATTTTGAAGACTCGATGGAAGAACTTGAAAATTTGGCAGAGGCTTGCAATATTAGAGTAGTAGCTAGAATCGATCAAAATTTAAGACGGGCTCAGCCGCAGTTTTATGTGGGTTCTGGTAAGGTCGACGACGTGAGACTTGCTATTGAAGCGTTTGATGCGGACCTCGTCGTTTTCAATCACGAATTGACGCCTTCTCAGCTTAGAAATTTAGAAAAAGAACTGAATAGTCGCGTCGTAGATCGTACCAATTTGATTCTTGAAATATTTGAGAAAAGAGCCAAAACGCGCGAGGCAAAACTTCAGGTTGAAGCCGCACATCTACAGTACTTATTGCCAAGGCTTATTGGTTCATATGAATCCCTCGGCAGACAAAGTGGCGGTGTTGGCACTAAAAATAAAGGTGTCGGTGAGAAAAAGCTCGAGCTTGACCGTAGAAAAGTCGAACAGAAAATTCATGAACTCAATAAAGAAATTGAACTTATTGGAACTGAACGGAATACACAACGGAAGCGTCGCGCTGAGTCTGACCTTCCGAATATCGCTCTAGTTGGGTATACCAACGCTGGAAAATCCACGCTCATGAATGCAATGGTAGATATCTATATGAAAAACGATTCAAAGCGCGTTTTCGAAAAAGATATGTTATTCGCCACACTGGAAACGTCTGTCAGACAGATTAAATTGCCTGATAACAAGAGGTTTACATTGTCAGATACAGTAGGTTTCGTCAGTGAGTTGCCGCACGATTTAGTCAAAGCTTTCAGAGCGACACTCGATGAAGTCAAAAATGCAGATCTATTGTTGCATGTCATCGATTTTTCAAATGAAAATCATAAGCGTCAAATGGAAGTCACCATGGAAACGTTAAAAGAAATTGGCGCAGATCAAATACCAATGATCCTCGTGTACAATAAAGTTGACCTTTCAAAAGTAAATGCTCCAGATTCTGAGAAAAACGCCGTCTATATATCCGCGAAACGCAAAATGGGTTTAAAAGCGTTAATCGATAAAATCAAAGAATTGGTTTTCACGGATTACGTAACGTGTATGATGGAGATCCCTTATGATGATGGCAAGCTGTTTTCGTATTTAAATGACAATGCCTATATCATGGCTACTAAATATGTGGAATCAGGTACCGTATTGACACTAGAATGCAGCGCTTCAGATTTCAAGAAATTTGAGCAGTTTGTTAAATACTAGGTGTTTAGTCTGATTAATCATTGAAATTTACTAAGGCGCTTAAGAGGTTGATATGAAACATAAATGGAAATCATTATCCTTTGGTCAAAAGCTCATATTATTTACAACGTCATTGCTTTTTGTAGCATGCTTGATCATCGGTATTTCTAGTTATGTTGTTTCTAGAAACGCTTTGATAGAAAAGGGCAAAGTCATCCTTAAAAATGGTGTTAAATCTGCCATCATGTTTATAGATGACATGAATAAAGAGGTAGAGCGTGGTGAAATTACGTTAGAAAATGCACAAGAAACTATAAAAAATTATCTTATGGGTCCATTAAAATCAGATGGCACCAGACTAAACAACAATGCCCTCGATTTTGGAGAACATGGTTATTATATAATTTATAGTCAAAAAGGTGTCGAAATTATGCACCCAACACTTGAAGGTGAAAACGTATGGTTTTTTAAAGACAAAAATAAATCTAAAAGTGACGTCTATATCGTACAAGATACAATAAAAACGGCTTTGTCAGGAGGCGGCTTTACATCCTATACATGGGCGTATCCGTATTCAAAAAAGCTGGGCGAAAAAATAGTCTATGCTGAACTCGATCCAAATTGGGGTTGGGTTGTAACCGCCGGTTCATATATTTCAGATTTTGATGAGGCTGCGATGACCATCATCCAAATTACGATTACAACGTTATCTTTAATCACAATAGCAGGTTATATGCTTGCAAATCGCTTTATATTTAATATAACGAAACCATTGATACAAGTGGTTGAAGCAATGAAGCAGGCGGAAACTGGACAGTATATTCCAGTACCAACCTATCACTCTAATGATGAACTTGGTACTTTGATCCATGGATTTAATGCAATGATCGATTCCATTGAAACGGCGCAAAGTAATTTAATCAAGAAAGATGATCAACTTTTAAAATATGCCTATTATGACACGCTAAGTATGTTGCCTAATGCTTATTTCTTAAATGAATCATTGCGTGCACGATTAGATAGCCTTACATCAGAAAGTTCATTTTTATTGATAGATATTAAAGATTTTAATGTTATCAACTCGATCTATGGATCAAGTTATGGCGATAAGCTCATAGAGTCGATAGGTAAAGAAATCATCGACAGCAATCTTGAAAAGACAATCGTAGCACGCATTGGTGGCAATGAATTTGCTGTTTGGGTGGATTATGGTTCTGAAAATAATGTTGAAGAAAGAATTGTTCGCTACATTGAACAGCTTAAAGTCAAGTTAAGAGCATTAAATTTTGTCAATCAACTTGAATTTTATATTAGTTTTGTGACGGTTGGAATCAAAGAAAATGACTACAATATGATTTATCAAAAGGCTTCTATAGCTTTACAATATGCAAAAAATAATAAAATCACACAAATTGTCAAATATAGACCAGATATGTACCATACCCTTGAGCGGGAATCGAAGATCATGCTTTTGGCAGAACGCGCTTTGTTAAATGACGATTTTACAGTAAATTATCAATGCAAAGTGGATGTAAGAATTGGTCAAGTCTATGGTGTGGAGAGTCTTGCGCGTTGGCATGCACCAGAAATTGGCAACATAAGTCCAAACGAATTCATTCCACTGCTATATAAAGCAAATCTCATGACGGCATTTAGTCAGATGATCATCATAAAATCACTTGATGACATACCACGGCTACAGACTCTTTATGGTGAATTGGTATCCGTTTCTATTAACATTTCACCCATCATGTTTTTTGACGATTATTTCGTAACTTTTATGGATGAGAACATCAAAAAACGTAACATTTTGCCAAGCCTCGTCATTTTGGAGATTACTGAAGATGTCTTCATCAGTGATTTCAATCTCGTCGAGAACCGAATCAATGAAATTAGAAATTTGGGTATTAAGATTTCTCTCGATGATTTTGGAACAGGATATTCATCTTTAAATTATCTATCAAAGATCAAATTTGATGAAATTAAAATTGATAAAACGTTTATTGACAACATCGTCACAGATGCAACATCTTATTCACTATTTATGTCTATTGTACGTATTGCGCATGCACTTGACTGTGATGTAGTGGCCGAAGGCGTTGAAACGCAGTTTCAAGTCGATTTAATTAGAGAAGCCGGCTGTAGCTTGATACAAGGTTATATTTATTCAAAGCCGAGCCCACTTCTACCTTGACTTAAAATGACCCATAATAGTTCCAAAATAAATGCATAAAAGGCAAATTTCATATTGTCAATTTGATAGTCTTATGGTAATATAAAATAGTTGCCGGCCGAAGTGGTGGAATTGGCAGACGCGCCGGACTCAAAATCCGGAGAGGTAATACTCGTGCGGGTTCGACCCCCGCCTTCGGCACCATAATGAACCTCAAATCATGCTTTTGCATTGGTTTGAGGTTTTTACTTTTTTGTGTACAAGTGACATTATATCCATGTATAATAATAGGGAAACTGCATTTTAATTGTAAAGGAGACCATAAAATGAACTTGGATCGTTTAGAACGTATAAGGGAACAGATGAAACTTTTGAGCTATGACCATCTTATAATTACCTCTCCCGATTCCATTTTTTATCTTTTGGATGTAGAAATCCATCCTGGTGAAAGATTGCTTGCACTTTCGGTGTCGGCAGATTCATGCAAACTATTTATCAGTGCACTGTTTCCAATGCAAAATGACTTGGGACTTCCCGTTATATATTTTAAAGATACAGAAGATGCGTTGCAACTATTGGCAGATGACATCAAAGTAGGCCATGTGATAGGCGTCGACAAAAATTGGCAAAGTCACTTCTTATTAAAGCTTATGAAATGTCATCCAGAGAGCGTTTATGAAAATGGGTCACCTGCCATTGACAATGTAAGGCTTTGTAAAGATGACCTTGAAGTTGAGCGCATGAAAACAGCTTCGTTGATCAATGATCAAGTTATGCTAGAAGTGATGCAATTTCTAAAAGACGAAGCACCTTTAAGACCTATAACTGAACTTGAGGTACAGAAGAAAGTCGTCGAGATCAATGCAAAACTTGGCGTTTATGAAATGTCATTTACACCGACAGTTTGTTTCGGTGATGGTGGTGCTGAGCCACATCACGCTTGCGATGATACGGTACTAAAGTCCAATCAGCCAGTGGTTATTGATATTGGGGGTAGAGTGGGTGGTTATTGCTCGGATATGACGCGTAGTTTCTATTTTGGAACGCCTACAGAAAAGTATCGCGAAGTTTATGAGCTTGTCTTAGAAGCTAATATGAAGGCTATTGCTATGGTGAAACCCGGTGTTTCACTAAGTGACATCGATAAAGCGGCTAGAGCGGTTATTGAAGCGGCTGGATATGGCGATTACTTTACACATCGAACGGGACATGGGATTGGCATCAATGTACATGAGTTCCCAGATGTCAGCGGTTCAAGTGAAAACATCTGTCAAGTCGGGATGACTTTTTCCATTGAACCAGGCATTTATTTGCTCGGTGAACTGGGCGTAAGAATTGAAGATTTGGTTTTGGTGACTGAAAATGGTTGTGATGTATTAAACCATGTGACTAAGACATTAACTTGTATATAATATGTAAACAATTCTAAATTTTCTGCAATAGTCATTGTTTACTAAAAGTGCCTGTGATAGAATGGTTTACATAACGTTCTATCTTTTTTTATACTCAAAAATCTGCTAGCAATAAAGGAGAAAAATGGATCCTTTAACCCACGGTTTAGTAGGCGTTGCAATATCTGCTTTTTCTGGCGACGCCGTCTCAATAGAAAGTTCAATTACCATTGGCGCTATGCTTGGCGCAATGTCTCCTGATCTAGATTTTGTCATCCGCCTATTTAAAGACGATGCAGCCTACCTGGAACACCACAGAGGCAAATCACACTCAGTGCCTTATTTGGCTGGATTCAGCGTCGCAATCACCCTTTTGCTCTCACAATTGGGTTTTTCAGGGTTTAATTTTTTTACGACATTGCTTTGGACGTTTTTAGGGGCTCTGTCACATACTGGACTTGATATTTTAAATTCATATGGTGCGAAACTCTTTAAGAAAAGAGTTAAAGCGAGTCTTTTGACTTTATATGACCCGATCATCACGATGGTAGGTTTGTTCTATATATTAAATGGCAAAAATTCGCCACTTGAACTCGTTTCAGGGGTTGTATTGATTGCCTTCTATTTATTCATCAGAAACTTAAGCCGAAGCATGGCAGCTACAAGACTCAACGACTATTTTAATGAAAATTATACAAACGTTGATGTGCATGTCATGCCGTCATTAAAAGCGTTTTACAAATGGGATTTTGTGGCACATACCACGACGCATGATATCGTTGGTCAGTTTAATCCATGGATGATCTTGAAAAAAAACGTCGATCGGATTAAAATTACGCGTACCTTTGAAGTTGAGGACCAATCCTATTTCGATTTGTTTAAGTCTTCAGCAGTGGGTGAGATGTTTACGAAGTTCTCACCAAATTTGCATATTAAAGTCATGAGAGATTCAGATAACGAACACCTCATCCTAAGAGCCACCGACCTGAGATATTTTACTAGGTCCGAATTTATGCATCACGCAACACTGGTCTTGGATAAGGATCACAATTTTATTTCATCTCAGCTACACCCATATAAACTAAAGAAAATCATCCCTATCTATCAAAATTAAAATATATTGGATTCGCTAAATGCCATATAATCAATAATTGAGAGCGTCAAATATTCTTTTAACAGAAGAATGTTTGACGCTCTTTTATTTGGTATAATAATATAGATGGAACTATTTTTTTAGAATTACGTCAAAATACTATACCTTTCATGAAAGGAGTGGAAAAATGGAATCAATGCTCATCGAAAAAAGCATCCAAGGTGACGTCGCCAGCTTTGAAAAACTCATTGTTAAATACAATAGATATGTTTATAATATTGCATTTAGAATGATGGGCAATGAAGAAGATGCAAAAGACATGTCGCAGGAAACTTTGATCAAGGCTTTCAAAGCGATTCGTAGTTTCAAAATGGAGGCCACTTTTTCTACTTGGTTATATCGGATCGCGATCAATGTATGTAAAGATGAACTCAGAAAACGCAAAGAGGTCGTCTTATCATATGACGCCGAACTTCCGAATGAGGGGTCTCTAAAGGACATCATACGAGATGATCAATCGAATCCGCTACTTATCTACGAGAAACTTGAACTTAAGGCATCCATTGAAATGGCACTGAATAAGTTGTCTGAAGACAATAAATCAGTTGTTGTACTAAAAGATTTACTTGGATATTCTTATGAAGAAATTGGTGAAATATTACAAATACCGATTGGAACTGTTCGTTCTAGGTTAAACAGAAGTCGTAGTGCACTTAAAAATATTCTACAAATTCAACTGGCAGACAATTAGAAAGGAGGGAGTTTTATGGAATGTGAACAAGCAAGAAGAATGATGCATGCTTTTGTCGACAAAGAAATCAATGAACAAGAGCTCAAAAAACTCAACGATCATATCGACTCCTGCGAATCGTGTACGGTTGAATTTGAAGAACTCAAGTATATGGTTCAACTAATGGGGGAAATTGATTTGAAAGAATTGCCATTAGGTTTCGAAAACGAGTTACACGAGAAGCTTATCATTGCATCGAAAGAAATGGCGTCAGAAAAGCCAATAGTTAATAGGACGCATTTATTTGGAAGTTTTATTGGTAAATTATCTCAGTTTAAAATGAAACGCAGTTATTATGCTTATGCAGCAATTCCTGTGATTATGGTCATTACCATCTTCGCATCTAAAGGATTTCTCGGTCTACAAAAATCTCAAGATGCTGTAGCAATGGAAAATTATGACATGCTTCAAGAAACAACTGCGGCTGTCATGTACGGCGAAAGTACCGATAGCAATAGGGCAGGTGTAGCGGTTACGCCAAGCTTCTCTCAGCCAGAAAACGCTTTTACAAAGGGATCAAACCCAACCTCAGTTCCAGAAGCCACGCAATCCGCAACCGATATTACCAATGAATATCGAGAGGGACGCATGATCATCCAAACAGCCAATCTTCGTATGGATGTTGAAAAATATGATGACGTGATGTCACAGCTCAAAGCTATGGTTACAGGGTCAGGTGGCTATATTGAAAATGAGTCAACTTCTTTTAAAAATTACATTTCGGATACGGATAATCTCAAATATGGGTACATCACTATCAGGATGCCGTCAGATGCTTACAGTGTAACTTTAAGCCAAATTAAAGCACTAGGTCTTGTAACAATGGATGCCAGCAATGCCTCTGACATTACGAAAGCATACAGAGATACCGCTGCAGAAATAGAAAACTTAAAAGTCACTGAAGGCAGGCTACGAGAAATCATGGCTCAAGCGGTGGAAATCGTTGATATTTTAGCGATTGAGAACGAATTAACACGCGTTAGAGGCAATATCAGCACCTATGAAAAACAAATTAAAGATTGGGAATCCCTTGTGGACATGACGACGATCACTTTAGAAATCAATGAAGTTAAAAGCCTCAAACCAAAAGTGGAATCAATAGACGACAGTTTGTTTGGAAAAGCTAAGGAAGGGCTCATCAATACCATCAACGACATCAGACGCACAATAGAAAACCTTGTGATCTGGTTAGTTGCTAACTCTCCAATTTTAGTTTTACTCGCAATTGCGGCGTTTATCATCAGTAACATCTATAAAAAAAGGAAAAGAGGAGGCACTAAAAATGAAAAATAAATTAATGGCAGGAATTTCTTTAATGTTAATGGCCGCTTTAGTCATAGGCGTCGTTGCAGTCAATGCACCTACAGATCTTTCAATGGCAAATACAGAAGGGGTTGACCCAAGATTGGTAAGCGTTCAAGGTTTAGGAGAAATCGTCGTGACACCCGATTTGGCTTTTATTGATCTCGGTGTTCAAACAAAGAATGTTGATGCTTCTGTGGCACAAAAAGAAAATGCAAAACTCATGACAGCAGTGATCGAAGCCATCAAAAAAGCGGGTATTAAAGCGGAAGATGTTAAAACAACTGGATACAATCTATATCAAACATCCGATTATGTCCTTGAAAAACAAAGCGATCCCTATTTTGTTGCCAACAATACAATCAATATCAAGATTAAAGACATCACAAAAGTTGGTGCTATTATCGATACTGCAACTGCAGCTGGAGCCAATACAGTGAATAGCATCAGATTCACTATCGCAGATGATAGCAAAGTTTACCAAGAAGCGCTTAAACTTGCAATGGCCAATGCCAAAGGTAAAGCAACTGCAATCATGAGCACATACGGAAAAGCACCAGGCCTTCCATATGCAATCACTGAAGCGAGTACTGGCGGCGGATTATTCTATGATTATTACCCAGCAAAAAGTGCTGAAGCCGCAATGAACGTTTCAACGCCGATTGAATCTGGTGAGATTACTATCACTGCAAATGTAACAGTTTCATACGACTATTAAGTCGCAATATTTGGATTAAATCTATTAAATAGTTATACATTAGAAGGCCTTAGGGTCTTCTTTTTTTATATCGTTCTCATTTATGGTATAATAGATATTATGTATTTTTTGATAGTAAAGGAGCCTTATATGAATCAGAGTATTGTTATTGTAGATGGAAACAGTTTGATTAATAGAGCATATTTTGCCATGTCCGAACTTAAGAACTCAAAGGGGATATACACCGGCGGTGTGCACGGTCTTACCTCTATGGTCTTCAATTTGATAGAAAATTTCAATCCAACGCATTTTTGTGTAGCTTTCGACATGAAAGGGCCAACTTTTAGACATTTAACCTATGACGCCTATAAAGGCACGCGGAAGGGGATGCCAAATGAACTCGCCATGCAAATGCCCATCGTCAAGGAAATATTAGACACACTCAACATAGCACGCGTTGAGCTACAAGGTTATGAAGCCGACGACTTGATCGGAACGATTGCCAAGCAATGTGTGGATCATGGTATGGAAGTAAATGTAATTACCGGTGATAAGGATGCGCTACAGTTAGTCGCTTTCGGGGCCAAGGTTCACATTACTAAAAAAGGTATCTCTCAACTTAAACTCTATGCTGATGCAGACGTCATGGAAGATCTTGGTGTTCATGCGAATCAGGTCATCGATTATAAAGGGCTCAGTGGCGATGCGTCGGACAATATTCCCGGCGTGCCTAGTATAGGTCCAAAGACAGCTTCAAAACTCCTTGAAACATTTGGAACGGTTGAAAATCTTTTGGTAAACATTGACCAAGTAGAAAACAAACGCATTCGAGGTTTGTTAGTCGAGTACGCCGAACAAGCGCTTTTATCCAAAAGATTGGCGACGATTTTCACTGAAGTGCCGATTGAAATCGATTTTGGTCACTTAATCGTTCAAGAACCCAATCTCGATGAAGCGGTTAAAGCGTTTAAATATTATGAATTGACAAGCTTGCTTAACAAATTGAAAATCACTGTCAAAAGCGAGACCCCTGAGGTCTCACTACCATGGCTAGAAATGGACTGTCAAACGCTTAACGAACAATTGAAACAAACGCTTGAGTTTACTTTTAAACTCTACTATGACGTTTCAAATATCGTCACACATAAGCTCATTGGTGCGGGTTTCTATTTTAATGAACAAGCGGTCATCACACATGACGTTGACAACCTGATGCGCCTGAAAGGTGTCTTTGAAAACGAAAAAATCAGTAAATCTGGCTATAGTATGAAAGAGGATTATCTCTATTTAATGGGCGTTGGCATCGATTTAAATGGCGTCGTCTTCGATGGCTTCATCGCTGCTTATCTCATCGACCCAGCACGCAAAAATTACGACCTTGCCGAGGTCGTCTTTGAATATCATTCAAACAAAATTGTCTCAACGGAAGATATCTTAGGGAAAGGTGTTAAAAAGTTGACGTATGGGGAAGTTGATACGGAACGGCTTGATAAGTGCATCGTCTCTCAACTATGTGGTCTATTCGAACTCAAAAAGCACTTTGATACGTTATTGGTTGCTCAAAATTTAAAAAACCTTTTTGACGAGGTAGAAATGCCTTTGATAAAAATCTTGGCAGATATTGAATTTACAGGCTTTAGAGTCGATAATGAACAAATTGATCAAATCGATGCCCAGCTTGTGGAAAAAATTAAAGAGATTGAAACCAGCATTTTCCAAATGTCTGATGAAACATTCAACATCAACTCGCCGAAACAACTGGGTGTCATTTTATTCGAAAAACTCTCACTCCCAAGTGGTAAAAAAACAAAAACAGGGTATTCAACGGGCATTGACGTGCTCGAAAAGCTGATAGACAAGCATCCTATCGTGCGTGAAATCATCGAATACCGTATGTATACAAAACTCAAATCCACTTATATAGATGGTTTGAGACTTGTTATGGACCCGAATGAAGCGCGTGTTCACACGTCACTCAATCAAACAATCGCTGTAACGGGCCGACTTAGCTCAACGGAACCCAATCTTCAAAACATCCCGATAAAGTTGCCTTACGGACGCAAAATTAGAAAGTTCTTTATAGCAGATCCGGGTTGTGTCCTTCTCGACGCCGATTATTCTCAAATTGAGCTTAGGGTTTTAGCACACTTGTCAGAAGATCCCAAACTTATTGAAGCATTTAGCAAAAATATTGATATTCATACTTTGACAGCTTCTCAAGTATTTAAAATTCCAGTATCCGAAGTGACTACTTTGCAGAGAAGCCGTGCAAAGGAAGTCAATTTCGGCATCGTTTACGGCATGGGCGATTTTGGTTTGTCCGAGAGCCTCAACATATCGAGAAAAGAAGCAAAACTCTATATTGAGAATTATTTTATCAGCTATCCACGCGTGCAAGGTTTTATGGAAGAAATCATTGAAGCATGTAAAGAAAACGGGTATGTAGAAACCATACTCAATCGAAAAAGAACAATAGCCGATATCAATGCGAGCAATTTCATGGTGCGTTCTGCCGCAGAGCGTACAGCAAGAAATACGCCAATTCAAGGAAGTGCAGCCGACATTATCAAACTCGCTATGATCAAAACTTTTGAAACATTGAAACAAAATGGTTTAAAATCAAAGCTCATCCTTCAAGTACACGATGAGCTCATACTCAATGTACCCCTCGACGAGCTTGAAGTTGTTAAACCGATTCTCAAGTATTGCATGGAAGAATGTTACGAACTTTCGGTGCCATTAAAGGTGGATATGAACACGGGAGACAGTTGGTATGACGCAAAATAAAACGCAAAAGAAACCTTATCTAATAGGTATTACTGGAGGCATAGGCTCTGGGAAGAGTGAAGTGAGCAAGTACTTGATGTCACTGGGTTACCCATTAATCGATGCCGATCTCGTCTCGAGAGAAATCGTTGAACCTGGGAAAATTGGACTTATTAAAATCGTCGAAATATTTGGTGAAGCCATTCTAAACCCTGATCGAACATTGAACCGCGGAATGCTCGGCGAGATTATCTTTAACAATGATTTTCTCAGAAATCAATTAAACGATATTCTACACCCTCGTATTAGAGTCAGGATAAAGCAGCATCTTGAAGCGTATAAAGACGCGTCTTTTGTGTTCATAGATGTCCCACTTTTATTTGAAACAGATTCACGTGAGACCTACGATGAAATCCTTTTGGTGTATGCCCCAGAGTCAGTGTGTCTTGATCGCATTGTCATTAGAGATAAAGTTTTACCGGACTTTGCATTAAAGAAAATTAAGACTCAAATGTCACTTGATGTAAAGCGGGCTTTATCTGACTATGTCATTGATAATAGTGGTGATTTATCGATGCTGCATTCGCAAATTCAAATCTATCTAAAAACGTTGCAAAACAAGCTTAAATGAGAATCTATTAATTGAAATAAAATAGGGCCTCCCTTGAAAGGGAAGTCTCTTTTTTTTGCATTAAAAAAGACTCTCGAATATACGAGAGTCATGCGTGTTAAATGGTGCGAGTGAAGGGACTTGAACCCTTAAGGTATTTCTACCACAGACCCCTCAAGCCTGCGTGTTTGCCAATTTCACCACACTCGCAA
>JBBRVO010000028.1:0-24242 GCA_038246775.1 Peptostreptococcales bacterium
GATTTGAAAGGCACACTCGATATGTTTGCTAAAAGGTTGTTTGGCAGTCAAACAAAAACGAAGTTCAGACCGCATTATTTTCCATTTACAGAACCAAGTGGCGAGGTCGATGTATCGTGTTTCAAATGCGGTGGTGATGGTTGCAGATTTTGTAAAGGCAGCGGTTGGATAGAAATTTTAGGATGCGGTATGGTGCATCCAAATGTACTTTTAGAGTGTGGCATAGATCCTGCGGAATATAATGGTTTTGCCTTTGGTATGGGACTAGACCGTGTAACCATGCTAAAATATGAAATTGATGACATACGCGTATTATTTGAAAATGACATTCGTTTCATTAAACAGTTTTAGTAAAATATAAAATGGAGGCATATCATGAGAGTACCTATAGAGTGGTTAAGAGACTATGTCGATTTCACTGGAATTGACGAGAGAAAACTAATTGATAAACTTGTTTTGACAGGTTCAAATAACGAGGGCAGTGACAAAATCTGCGAAGGCATCGAAAATATCGTCGTGGGTAAAATAGTGGCGATTACGAGTCACCCGAATGCTGAGAAATTGATTGTTTGTCAAGTCGATGTCGGCGATGAAACCGTACAAATCGTAACTGGCGCAACGAATGTATTTGTCGGTGCCTATATTCCGGTCGCCTTGCACGGCGCTATAATCGCAAATGGCATAAAAATTAAACGCGGTAAATTAAGGGGAGAGGCATCAAATGGCATGCTTTGTTCACTTGAAGAAATGGGCTTTGATAGTGCTAGTATTCCTAAAGAATTTGATGACGGCATTTTAATTTTAGATGAGAATTATCCGCTTGGGATGAGCATACTTGAAGCACTTAAGTTAGATGAATCTGTTGTGGAATTCGAAATTACACCAAACAGACCAGACTGCCTAAGCATCATAGGTATGGCACGTGAAGTGTCAGCAAGTTTTGAACGCCAAACTAAATTGCCAGAACGCTATGAAGAACCAACACATTCCGAAATTCATGACTATGCAAGTGTAGAAATCATGGATGCTGAATTATGTCCCAGATATGTAGCTAAAGTCATTAAAAACATCAAAATTGCGTCCTCACCGTTGTGGATGCAGTTAAGACTCATGCAAGCGGGGATGAGACCAATCAACAACATCGTCGATATTACAAATTACGTCATGATTGAATATGGCCAACCAATCCACGCATTTGATTTAAATGCACTGCATAATGGAAAAATTAAGGTTAGACGTGCGGGTGATGGAGAAGTCTTTGAAACGTTGGATGGCAAAGAAAGACTCTTAAATTCGGATGTTCTCGTCATAGCTGATGATACAAGAACGGTGGGTATTGCGGGTGTTATGGGCGGCGCAAATACGGAGATAAAAAACACCACACAAACAGTTCTGATTGAAGTTGCAAGCTTTGATAAATCCAGTATCAGAAAAACATCAAAAGACTTAGCGCTTCGAACGGAAGCTTCTTCTAAATTTGAAAAAGGCGTCAGCTATGTTTTGCCACTTGAAGTGGCTAATCGCGTATGTTATTTGATGGCACAGCTCGGCGCGGGTGACGTGGTACCGGGTGTTATCGACCTATTTCCTAACGGCTCGAAAACAGTGGAGATACCTTATACGGTTGAAGGCATCAATCGCGTAATTGGAACGAACCTTACTCAAGAGCAAATTGTTGAAGCTCTAAATAAACTTGAAATAGAAACGGTTGAAAAAAATGGGTTAACGGCTGTCATCCCTCACTTTAGATTAGATCTAAAGAAAGAAATTGATCTCGTTGAAGAAGTATCGAGAATTTATGGTTATGACAAAATAAGTATGACTTTGCCAAAATTAAATGTTTGGGGTGCTAAAACAAATGCTCAGTTGATTAAAGACCGTGTTAAATTTGAGCTTCTTGCAAACGGCATAGACGAGATGTTGTCTTATTCATTTGTATCAAAAAAGGACCTTGATAAAATCAATTTGCCTGAAGAGAGTCTTTTAAGAAATCAAGTGGCTTTAATCAATCCACTTGGTGAAGAATTCAGTGTGATGCGTTCAACGTTGATTCCAAATTTACTAGATGTACTTGCAAGAAATAGCAATAGAAAGAACAAGCAAGCTAGGTTGTTTGAAATTGGTAGCATCTTCATTCCAAAAGAAATACCAGTTACACAGCTTCCTATCGAAAAGGAAAACTTGACGATCGGGCTTATTGGAGAACATGAAGATTTTTATGCACTTAAAGGTATCGTTGAAAATGTACTGAATACGCTTGGCGTTGAAAATTACTATTTTGAAAAGGAAGTCAATCACCCAACCTTCCATAAAGGCAGATGTGCAAATGTCCTTTGGAACGGTCATGTGCTTGGCATTCTAGGTGAAGTTCATCCAAATGTTCTTGAAAACTTTGATTTAAATCAACGCGCTTACATTGCAGATCTTCATTATAATATTTTGGTTCAAATTGCACGAGAAGATAAAAAATATAGCGCAATACCGAAATACCCAGCGGTGGAAAGAGACATGGCTGTTCTCGTTAAAGATGAAATCACATCGATGCAGATCGAGACTATTGTAAGAAATACAGGGGGTGGATTGCTTGAATCTGTTAAAATGTTTGATATGTACAAAGGCAAACAGATAACGGAAGGGTATAAATCCGTGGCTTATGAGCTCGTTTTTAGAGCGGAAGATAGAACACTGGTCGATGAAGAAGTTAACAAAATATTCAACAAAGTGCTTAAGACACTTGAAAGTGAAATTGGTGCACAGCTGAGATAACTGAAATTAGCCAGAATGTGTTTGACCCACTTAGACTGCGTCTAGGTGGGTTTTTTCTAAAATAAGAGAAATGGAATTAAAATGATAAAAAATAAAAAAAATGAAAAAATTAGAATATCAGAAAATATAACGTCACTCAAAAATGGTGCAAATCCTTTGAAATTAGCCTTTCCAATTTTTATAGAACTTCTGCTTTTCATGGTTATGGGGAATGTAGACACTATTATGCTCAGTAAATATTCTGATCTGTCAGTAGCAGCAGTAGGTAATGCGAATCAAATTCTAAATACCTTGCTCATCTTATTCAACATTACAGCGGCGGCAACGGGTATCATGGTCGCACAGTATCTCGGCGCGTCAAAAAAAAGTGAATTGAATCAAATATATACTTTGGGATTTATACTTAATCTCGTTCTTTCTGCTTTGATCGGCATAGGTTTATTTGTTTTTCAAAGCGCATTTTTTAAAGCGGTCAATATGCCACTTGAACTTTATTCAGATGCCAAAGCTTACTTAAATACGACGCTGTTGTTTCTATGCGTACCCGCGTTATTTTCATTTGCATCGATTATTTTGAAAAGCCATGGCATAACCAAACTGTCCATGTATTTGGCCATCGTGATGAACATCGTGAATATTGTCGGCAATTATATATTTTTATATGGACCTTTTGGATTGCCAATTCTAGGCGTCAAAGGCGTCGCAATTGCCACCGTTGCCAGTCGAACGATTGCCGTTTTCATCATGTTAGTTGTGCTATTTAAAGAGGTAAGAATATCCGTTCATTTGAAACATTTGAAACCATTTCCAAAAGATGTTTTTAAAAAATTCCTTCAACTCGGCCTACCATCTGCTGGAGAACCAATATCCTATCAGTTTTCTCAGATGGTCATTTTTTCATTTATTAATGCGATGGGGACAGAAACCGTCACAACGCGCATTTATATACAAATTATCGTATGGTTTACCTATCTAGGATCCTTAGCGATTGCTCAAGCGAATCAAATATTGGTTGGACATCTGGTTGGAGCGGGTCGTGAGGACGAAGCCTATCATATGACGATTAGATCCTTTAAACAGGCGTTGACTATCACCGTGATAATCTCGCTTGTATTTATGGTCTTTAGATATCAGCTGATTGGGATTTTCACCGATAGCCCTGAGATTATTAAACTCGGAGCGGCAATTCTCCTATTGGATATTCTCGTAGAAGTTGGGCGTGTGGCTAATTTAGTGGTTATCTCTGCACTAAAAGCATCCGGCGATGTCAACTACCCAGTTGGTGTCGGAATTTTCTCCATGTGGCTCGTTAGTACACTGGGTGCTTATGTACTCGGCGTGCATTTCGGTCTTGGTTTGCTGGGTATATGGGTGGCTATGGCAGCGGACGAAATTATCAGAGGCATACTAATGTTAAACAGACTCGTAACAGGGCGTTGGCGCGGAAAGAGGATCATACATTAAAAAGAATTGATTGTGTAAAATTTGTGTAAAGGGATTGTACTTTACACAAAAGATGATATAATTTATAGTTGAGTGTTTAATTGTGCGCACATAGTGTGCAAAAACGGATTATTTTTTGAAAGGTGGCTATAAAGTGATACAAATAACGAATTTGGGCCTTAGATTTAGCGATCGAAAGCTCTTTGAAGAAGTCAATATGAAATTTACACCTGGCAACTGCTATGGTGTAATTGGCGCAAACGGCGCTGGAAAATCAACACTATTAAGAATTTTATCAGGTGATATCGAACCTACATCGGGTGACGTGTTTATAACCCCAGGTGAACGTCTTGCAGTTTTGAAGCAGAACCACTACGAATTTGATGCCTATTCAGTCATGGATACGGTGATTATGGGGCACAAACGCCTTTATGAGATTATGAAGGAAAAAGATGAACTATATGCAAAAGAAGAATTCACAGAGGATGACGGCATGCGTGCGGCCATACTCGAAGGTGAATTTGCTGAACTTGATGGTTGGGACGCTGAATCAAATGTAGAAAAATTATTAAATGGCCTGGGTGTAAACCCATCGAATTTCCAAAGAAAAATGGTCGATGTCCACGCTGACGCCAAAGTGAAAATTCTTTTGGCGCAATCCCTATTTGGTACGCCGGACATCTTACTCATGGACGAACCTACTAACCACTTGGACTTTAAAGCCATCAAATGGTTAGAGGAATTTTTAATTAACTATTCTAAAACCATAATTGTTGTATCCCATGATCGTCACTTCCTTAACAATGTATGTACACACATGGTGGATATTGACTTTGGCAAAGCTAAAATGTTTGTTGGTAACTACGATTTTTGGTATGAATCTAGCCAATTAATGTCGCGTCTTTTAAAAGACCAGAATAAGAAAAAAGAAGAAAAAGTTAAAGAACTTCAGGATTTTATTGCTAGGTTTAGTTCAAATGCTTCTAAAGCGAAGCAGGCGACTTCTCGTAAGAAAACCCTTGAAAAAATCAATATCGAAGATATCGAACCATCTTCAAGACGCTACCCATTTGTCGGTTTTACACCTGAAAGAGAAGCGGGTAAAGATATCTTAGCGGTTGAAAATCTTACTAAAGTAGTAGATGGTGTTAAAGTCCTTGATAATGTAAGTTTCACAGTGAATAAAGGTGATAAAATCGTCTTTATGAGCCGTGACGACATTGCAAGAACGATGCTCTTCAAAATATTGATTGGTGAAGAAACAGCGGACTCTGGGTCCTTTAAGTGGGGCGTTACAACCTCTCAAGCCTATCTTCCTAAAGACAACTCGGAATTTTTTGACGGGGTTGATATGAACTTGGTAGACTGGCTAAGACAGTTTTCTGTAGAAAAAACGGAGACGTTTATTCGTGGATTCCTTGGAAAAATGTTGTTTTCAGGTGATGAGCCGCTTAAAAAAGCCAATGTACTATCTGGTGGTGAAAAGGTGCGTTGCATGTTCTCTAGATTGATGCTTTCAAAGGGAAATGTCCTTATTTTAGATGAACCTACCAATCACTTGGACCTTGAATCTATCGAAGCCGTAAACAATGGTCTCATCGCATTTAAAGGTACGATGTTCTTTACCTCACACGACCACAAATTTATCGAGACGATCGCCAATCGCGTGATTGAGATTACGCCAGCAGGATTGTTTGACAAACAGATGGACTTTGATGAATTCTTGGATTCGGATGAAATTCAGCAACAAATTGAAGCAATGTATACCGTTTAAGAAGTTTTCAGAATATTGCAAATTGTTTCGATAATTTAATTTCGTTTGAAAATTATTACTAAAAGGCTTGCAATGATAGGGAAAACGGTGTAATATAAAAAAGTACCTTAGATTCACCTGTAACAAAAAAATTAATAAGTTGGAACAAATGCTTTCTTTTGAAATCTGAGCTTCCAAAATTTTATTAATGCTTTCAGTTTAGGTTTTCTAGGAATTAAAAAATTTTGGAGGAACAAAAATGATTAATGGAACAGTAAAATGGTTTAACTCAGAAAAAGGATTTGGCTTTATCACTGCTGAAGACGGCAAAGATGTATTTGTACACTTTTCACAAATCAACAAAGAAGGCTTCAAATCTTTAGAAGAAGGCGAAGCAGTAAGCTTCACAATCGCTCAAGGACCTAAAGGCCCACAAGCTGAAAACGTAACACCAATCAGATAGTTAGACAGAGCCTCGGTTAAGCCGAGGCTTTTTTTATGTCTAAAATTATCTAAAGGTTTGCATCATACTTATTTAATGTACATCACCTTAAAAAATGATATAATGAATATTAGACTATAACAAATAAAGGGGTTGAGAAACCATGCTTACACTAGGCAAGATACAAAAGGCGTATGTCAATCGATTGTCGGAATTTGGCGCGTATTTGAGCGACGAGCAAAACGGCGAATTCGAAGTGTTATTACCAAACAAATTTGTTCCTAAAGATTTAGCAATTGATGCTGAATTATCAGTATTTATTTATAGAGACTCAGAACAGAGATTAACGGCGACCCTTCAAACCCCACTTTTGACTTTGGGTCAAATTGGTTTTTTAGAAGTTGTCAGCGATATCAAAAGTGGTTTCTTTTTAAATATGGGATTGGATAAAGATCTTTATATGCCTTACAACGAGACGAAAGGCATCCCTCAAAAGGGTAGAAAAGTTCTCGTTCAAGTCTATATTGATCAAAACGATCAGCTTTGTGCAACGATGAAAATATTCAACCACCTCAAAGATGGCACGCATTTTAAAGTTGGCGAGCATGTTAAAGGCACTATTTACGAACTCAAACCTGAAATGGGGGCTT
Organism: Peptostreptococcales bacterium; assembly: GCA_038246775.1. Lineage (GTDB taxonomy): Bacteria > Bacillota > Clostridia > Peptostreptococcales > Acidaminobacteraceae > Fusibacter_C. Next base: position 7,055 of record JBBRVO010000028.1, read on the forward strand.
TTTTTGCCATTGAAGACACCTATCATGGCTTGATTCCAAAGCATGAGCTCTATAAAGAAATTAAAGAAGGCGCAAAACTTGAGGCGAGAATTACGCGCGTTAGAGAAGATGGCAAAGTAAATTTAAGTATAAGAGAAAAATCTGCAGTACAAATTAATGACGATGTGGATTTGTTGATGAAAGTACTTGATGATGCGGGTGGCATTCTTTATTTAAATGATGAGAGTGAACCAGAAGATATCAAGAGAAAACTGAATTTAAGCAAACGCGCATTTAAAAGAGCTGTAGGACGTCTACTTAAAGAAGGCAAAATTCAGATCCTTGAAGACGGCATCAAAAAAATCGAGAATCAAGTTTAAAATAATTCGATTAAATGGCCATTTTTCTGTGAAATCTATAAAATTTTTAGTATAATAGAATAGAAATCAAAGATGCGATAGAGGTGAGCGAATGAGTGATAAAAATAAAGTTACCGTTAAAATAATGGATAGAGACTATACATTGGTCAGTGAAGACTCACGCGAACATATGCAACGTGTTGCAAACTATGTCGATGACAAGATGAGAGAGACATTTAACAGCAATAAAAAACTTAGCATGTCCATGATCGGTGTTTTAACCGCCCTAAACGTTGCAGATGAGTTACACAAAGTGATTAATGAAAAGGATGAACTTGAAAAACGCATTAACTCACCTCAATACGAACTTAAGAGTGCGAGGGACGAACTTGATGCCGTAGTAAGCGAATATGAACGTCGTAGCAATGCCTATGAAAAGATGATTCAAGAATTTTCGCGCTTAATCGATTCTTCCAACATTTACGAAACTGGCGTTGCGCAAATGCGCAAACGCATGGATAAATTAGATAGTGAGTTGCGTACTAAGGAAGAAACTTTAAGAAAATCAAGAAACGAAGTTCTTGAGCTTGAAAAAGAGTTTTCCCACAAAGAAATTCAGTCGAGTATGATTGATTTCGATGAGGAAACCACGTAACAACCCTTAAGCGCCTTGAACGAAGGCGCTTTTTTAATGTGAAAATGAGGTGGAACATGAAACAAATAGAACTACTGGCACCGGCGGGATCTATGGAGACGCTGATTGCCGCTGTCAATGGTGGTGCAAATGCCGTTTATTTAGGTGGCAAGTCATTCGGTGCGAGAAGGTCGGCCCTTAATTTTTCAAATGATGAGATTGCAGAAGCAATACGTTATTGTCATGAGAGACATGTATCGGTCTATGTCACTGTTAATACATTGATCAAAGAGACTGAAATTCACGACGTTATGTCCTTTATAGATGATTTATATCGTCATGATGTAGATGCGATTATATTACAAGACATTGGTCTATTGCATCACGTAAAAACATATTATCCAGACTTACATTGTCATGCAAGCACTCAGATGACTTTTCATGATCTAGCAGGCGTTAAAGCGGCACAAAACTTGGGTTTTAGTCGCGTGGTACTTTCTAGAGAGTTATCTTTTGAAGAAATTAAGTCAATTGCCGAGGCTGTGGCTATCGAAATTGAATTTTTTGTTCATGGTGCACTTTGCATTTCATATTCAGGACAATGTCAAATGAGTAGTTATATCGGTGGTAGGAGCGGTAATAGAGGCGCTTGTGCACAACCCTGTCGCAAACAATATACAGTTATTAATAACACAACCGGTCAAACATCAAAAAAAGCCTACCTCTTGAGTCCAAAGGATTTGATGACCTATGAACAGATAGATAAGCTACGTGAATTGAAAAATATATCTTTGAAAATTGAAGGTAGAATGAAAGGCGCTGATTATGTTTATTCCATAGTCGAGGCCTACAGAAAGGGTTTAGACCAGGGGTTTGAAAAAGAACAGGTGGTCAATTTTTCAAGGACTTTTAACAGGCAGTTTACAACGGGATTCATGTTTGGCGAGCCATACGCACAAATCATGAATTATGAACTACCCAGTTCATTTGGTGTGCCATTAGGAACTGTGAATAAACTATACGAAGGCCATTTGGAACTCAAGCTCATAGAGACCCTCAACAAAGGCGACGAAATTCAGTTCAGAATTAGCGGAGAAACGGTTGGCACGCGAACTGACGTTATCATGCGAGATGGGATTAGAGTCGTTAGTGCCGCAAAGGGTGATGTAGTAACTGTGCCATTTAAGTATAATGCACCGAAGGGGGCGCTCTTTTACAAAACGTATGATAGAGAATATATCGACGACATGTTCAGGAAAAGTCAAATTCAGAGAGCTGTACACACTATAAGTTTCAAATGTACAGTTGCACTTGGCAAAAAAGTTCAACTTGAAGCACAAATAGATGACCTTACTTATGCCTTTGAATCTGAACGACTTGCTGAAGTAGCTCTAAACAGACCACTAGATGAAACTAGGCTCATCGAACAACTCTCAAAGTTAGGCGGTACGCCTTTCCACATTGGCGAATTAGACATTCATTTAGGTGACAATCTATCAGTGCCAATAAGTGAAATCAACCTTCTTAGAAGGAAATGTCTAGATGCTATTCTAGATGATCTGAGCGTGCGGTATAAAGACCGAATCACTGGCGATTATCAATTAATGACGCCGACTTTGACAAAGAAACAGAACCAACCAAAACGGACCCCGATGATGCTATTGGTATTCGACCATATCGATTTGTTATTACGAACGATCGCTGAAAAACAAAAAATCAACCCTTCAAATCAAGCCTTGCAATTTGAATATCTTCTTACGGACTTAAACGGCTATTTGGAAAATTTAGAGTATTTAATGCGTGAAGGCGTCGTGCCTGTATTGCCGAGAATTATTCGAAGTGATGACTCTGAAAAGATCACGACATTCTTACATGCCTATTCAAAAAACACTTTAAACACGACGTATACTGAGGGCAGAAAATATAAAGTGTGTCTAACACACATCGGCCAAATTGAACGCGTGAAGGCGTTGCCACTTTCCTTGATTGCAGATTATTCGATGCATGCACTAAACGCCATGAGCGGTGTGCTATTAAAAGAACTCGGTTTTGAACAAATGGTTTGGTCTACTGAGCTATCAAAGGATGAACTTATAAAAGTTGAATCGCCTGGTCTCAGCAATGCGGTGTTCATCTATGGGCATTTGCCACTCATGATCTCTGAGTATTGCCCAGTGGGTGGTGTTTTTACTGGTCGAGACAATTGTGGGTTATGTGCAACAAACACTTTTAGCCTTGTTGACGAAAGAGGGGCTGTATACCCGCTTGTTTGCGATCCGAGCCGATGCCGTACTGAAGTCATGTCGAACTTACCAATTTCTTTGTTTGATCATATGCCAATGCTCGTTAAAAATGGCTATGATGCGTTTAGGGTATCTATTGATTCTTTTAATCCCGAAGCAATAGAAATAATGGTAAAATTGATGCATTTGGAACATTTGGAGTCTATCGGACAAATAGTGATCTATAATCCAGAAAGCCATTCCAGAGGAAACTTCAATCGAGGTATTGAATAGAATGAGGAGGTAATACTCATGAATGAAAAAGCATTGCGCGTTTTAGAATATAACAAAGTCATTGAGATGCTAGAGGCAAAAGCGTCGTCTTCATTGGGGAAAGCAATTTGCCAAAACTTAAAGCCATCATCGACGTACGAAGAAATCATCACTTGGCAAAAGGAGACAACAGAAGCGACGGGTATGCTTATCCAAATAGGCACCCCGCCTATTGGACCGTTCTTTGATCTGTCTACAGCGCTTAAGCTCTCAACCATAGGTGGTTGTTTGACGCTAAAGCAGCTCCTTGAAATCGGGGATAGTTTAAGAACATCAAGAACGATAAAAAAGTATATTGCTTCGAATGGTGCTGGACGTGACACCTATCCAGTCCTGTTTAGCCTCGCTGATTGCATACACAATCACGTTGAACTCGAGAAGCACATCGAACTATGTATCATAAGTGACTCTTTGGTTTCTGACAATGCCTCAACGGAACTCAGAAAAATCAGAAGGAACATTGAAAGTAAAAATACAGCTATCAGAAATAAACTAGAATCGATGATCACCTCTCCTGTGTATCAAAAGTATCTTCAAGATTCGCTCATAACAATCAGGCAAGATCGATTTGTCATACCAGTCAAGAGCGAGCATAAAAATCAGGTTAAAGGTTTGGTTCATGATCAGTCGGCTAAAGGAAGTACCTTCTACATCGAACCCCTTGCAGTAGTGGAACTAAACAATGAGCTTCGTGAACTTCACATTGATGAGCAAAAGGAAATCGAGCGCATCTTGCGCATGTTAACCGGTGAGGTTGCCGTAGTCGCTATTAGTATTGGCGCGAACATCGAAGCCATGTCAAAAGTAGATTTTCTATTTGCCAAGGGTAAATTGGCACTTGATATGAAAGCGGTAGAACCGGAAATCAACCAAGATAGAAAATTTAGAATAAAAAACGGCAGACACCCAATGTTGCCCAAAAATATCGTTGTGCCATCTAATATTTGGTTAGGTGAGCATTTCACATCACTGCTAATTACAGGGCCGAATACGGGTGGTAAAACAGTAACGCTTAAAACGGTTGGCCTTTTAACGCTTATGGCACAAGCTGGGCTTCATATTCCTGCAGATTATGGCACCCAACTCTCTATCTTTGACGAAGTGTTCGCCGATATCGGTGATGAACAGAGCATCGAGCAAAGCCTTAGTACGTTCTCATCGCACATGACTAACATCGTCAAAATTCTAGATGAAGTGACGCCAAATTCTCTCGTTCTATTTGACGAGCTCGGCGCAGGAACTGACCCGACTGAAGGTGCGGCACTTGCCATGGCGATTTTGGATCAACTGAGAAGCAAAAAGATCAGATCACTGGCGACAACCCATTATTCAGAACTCAAGGAATATGCGATCGTCACTGATGGTATTGAAAACGCCTGCGTTGAGTTTGATGTGGAAACACTGAGCCCAACATACAAATTATTAATCGGTATACCAGGAAAATCTAACGCCTTTGAAATATCACAAAAGCTCGGTCTTGATAAGCAAATTGTCAATTATGCAAAGGAATATATCCATAAAGACGACATTCGCTTTGAAGATATTCTCGCGAACATTGAGAAAAGTCAAAGACAAGTGGAGCAAGAACGAGATGAAGCCATTCGCATGCGACTTGAAATTGAGAAGATCAAAAACTCTTTGAAAGAAAAAGAAGACAAGTGGTTGAAACAAAGGGATGATCTTACAAGAAAAGCTAAAGATGAAGCAAGAGAGTTGCTCAAACAAGCCAAGGACGAAGCGGATGAAATTATCAAAGAACTTAGAAGCATCAAAACCACCGTCGATCAATCGCGTAACAAAGAGGTGGAAGACATGCGCAGACGCCTAATAGAGGGCATTGATCGCACCAGCGATTCTGTTATAAAATTAGAAGCGATCAATGAATTTGCACCCGAACATCTCATGATAGGCGATTCTGTCCGCGTACTAAGTATCAATCAAGAGGCCACGGTGGTTTCGCGGCCCAATGATAAGGGTGAGCTCATGGTTCAGGTGGGCCTCATGAAGATGACTGTGACTCTAAAGCAGTTGGTCGTCATCAGCAAAAAGAAAAAAGATGAAAAAGTATATAACAAAGTCAGAGAATTTTCATCTAAAAGCGCAACGATCTCTTCTGAAATTGACGTTAGAGGTAACAACACGGAAGAGGCGATCTCAATTATCGACAAATATTTAGATGATGCAGCTTTGTCTAGTCTTAGTCAAGTGAGAATTATCCACGGAAAAGGAACTGGGGCACTTAGAAAAGGGCTACATGAGCATTTTAGAAACCATCCACATGTTAAAAAATTTGAAGAGGCCGCTTACAATGAAGGGGGCAATGGCGCAACTGTCATTATATTAAAATAGCGACACATTGCTATGCAATGTATCGCTTCTTTTTAGTGAAAATATTGGACTTGCTACTTTTTAGAGATGATTGATTTCATATTGATGAGATCTGTTTGGTCAGGGTATTTTTCAAGCCCCTTATCGATGACATTAAGGGCTCTCTCTATGCGGCCTTCTTTGTAATAATAGTAGGCACCGGATATAAACAAGTCAGCTTTGGACTGAACCTTGATTGTTCCAACGACCACTGGTGCAATCAAAAGGACGACGATGAGCATTTGATAGATGACTTTTTTTGCTTGAAAGACTTTTTCATAAGATAGCCCAACGGCACTAGCTGTTATGAAACCGGCAATCAAACCGCCGATATGCCCAGCCATGTCGATGTTGGGACTAATTAATCCCAAAACTAAGTTGATACCGATCAGTATTAGTAAATCGGAGCCGTAAATGCGCTTGTAAACAAGAGGGTTTAGCTTGTATAAGAAGAGGTTTGCACCCATAAGCCCAAAAATCGCACCTGAGGCACCAACTGAAACACTGTCAATAAGTAAATAGCTCGCAGCGGAACCAACCAGTCCTGAGATAAAATAAATCGCCAAGAATTTCTTCTTGCCAAAAAAACGTTCGATATCTTTGCCCAGGATGAATAAAGCCATCATGTTAAAAATTAAATGCATGAGGTCTGCGTGTAGGAACATAGCAGATAACAAGCGCCAATATTCTCCAAGCCCTATAAGTGCATTGACTTTGGCGCCAAGCCTCAATAAGCCATCTCCGGTTGCCATATCGACAATCTGTGTCAGGGCGAACATCACGACATTTATGCCGATTAATAGCTCTGTCAGAGTCAGTCGTTTGATGCGTTGTTTGTAATAATTGAGATTTGCCATTTATGTCTCCTTAGTGTTCAATTTCTTTCCTAATGAATATTATACATTGAATTAGGTGAAGAGGGTAACACATTCTAAAATAAGTTGAAATTAGTTTGATAATATGCTAAACTTATGTTCAAATTAGTAAAAATTCTTTGATTAGAAGAGTAGGCGTTATGTCCCTTTTAAGCGAGTCGACGATGGTGTGAGGTCGATAATACATAACGATGAAGAGAATCTAGGAGATGCTTAACAAAGCCGGCCGTCACCGTTATCGATTTCGAGTGAGAAGGGTTTCCCTTCTAAGAAGAGTGGTATCGCGGAAATTTTCGTCTCTTATGTGATAAGAGGCGATTTTTATTTTTTTGAGGAGGAAACTATGATTAATTACAAAGTAGAGATTGCAAAAATATTGGATGACAAAATTGAAACAATGACCTTTGAAGACATATTAAATTTAGTAGAACATCCAAAGAATACAGAGATGGGCGACTATGCATTTCCTTGTTTCAAGTTGGCCAAAACGTTTAGAAAATCACCAAATGTCATTGCTGAAGAACTTGCGATTCTCGTTCAAAACGAGATACTATTTGATCGTGTAGAAGCGATAGCTGGTTTCCTTAACTTTACTGTCAACGCTGTGAGCTTTGCTCAAAACATCATTGAAGACGTTCTAGATAAAAAAGAACATTATGGGTCATCAGAACTTGGAAAAGGCAAAAAAACCATCATCGAATATTCCTCAGTCAATATAGCGAAACCTTTCCATATGGGACATATTAGAAGTACGATGATCGGTGAATCCCTACATCGAATCTACAAGTTCCTTGGCTATGACACCGTGGCGATCAATCATTTGGGTGATTATGGCACACAATTTGGAAAGTTGATTGTCGCGTATAAGTTGTGGGGCAACAAAGCCGATATTGAAGCAGATCCAATACCAGAATTGCTTAAAATTTATGTTAGGTTCCATCAAGCGGCAGAAGAAAACCCAGCACTGGAAGATGACGCAAGAAATTGGTTTACTAAGCTAGAAAATGGCGATGCAGAAGCGACTGAGCTTTGGACTTTATTCAAGGATATGTCACTTAAAGTTTTTAATCGTGTGTATGAAAAACTTGGCGTCACATTTGATTCGTATGCAGGAGAGAGTTTCTATTCTGACAAAATGCCTGAAATTGTAAAAATGCTGAGAGACAAGAAGCTTGTTGAAAAATCCGAAGGCGCTGAGATCGTTAATTTAGAACCTTATGGCCTAACGCCAGCGCTCATTACAAAAAAAGACGGTTCATCACTCTACTTGACGCGAGATCTTGCAGCTGCAAAATATAGAAAAGATACCTACAATTTCGATAAGAACATTTATGTCGTGGGAAGTGCACAAAAGCTTCATTTCCAACAGTGGATAAAAATCGTCGAATTGATGGGGTATGAATGGTATAAAGACTGTATCCATGTAGAATTTGGCATGGTATCACTTGAAGAAGGTGCGCTTTCAACGCGTAAGGGGAATGTCGTATTTCTTGAAGACGTACTTGATAAAGCCGTTGAACAAACACTAGAAATCATCAATGAAAAAAATCCGAACTTACCAAATAAAGAACGCGTCGCAAAGCAAATAGGTATTGGCGCGGTCATATTCCAAGAACTGTATACTTCAAGAATGAAAGATTATGCCTTTTCACTTGAAAGAACACTCTCTTTTGAAGGTGAAACGGGTCCTTATGTGCAGTATACGCATGCGCGTGCTTGCAGTGTTCTAAAAAAAGTTGAAGTGAACGAGATACAAGCTGATTATTCGATCTTAACTGATGAAGCCTCAAAAGACGTTATAAGGACGCTTTCAAAATTCAATGAAATTGTCACTTTGGCTCATAAAAACTACGAACCTCATACGGTTGCGAGATATGCCATTGAACTGGCACAAGGTTTTAACCGATTCTACCACGACAATGCTATCTTAGTAGAAGATGCCGGTGTGAAAGCTGCGAGAGTTGCCCTAGTTAAAGCGGTAAAAATCGTTTTGGAAAATGCCCTTACCCTTGTCTGTTTGGAAGCGCCAGAGCAAATGTAAAAAAAAGTGTAGAATCCTGTTAATCTCATGGATTCTGCACTTTATTGTTATTTAGAGGGTATTCATTTATTCAATAGCTTATTAAATTTACAAATGTTCAAATCGCATGATGCACTTCTTTAAACTGTTGACATTTAAGTTTTCTTTGATGATTAGATCGTTAAATTCAATGCCTTTTAGACGATTGTGAATGTCGGCAATCTCATTGGAGGTCAATATGACAATCGGCGTGTTAGCGTATTTTGATGCTTTGATACTGGAGATGAGATGTTCCGCGTCCATATCACTAAGTTCCATGCCTGTAAAGATGACATCAACATCGTATTTTGCTAAAATTTTAAATAATTCTTCACCATTACTTGTACCAATATACTCGTAGCCAAGTCTTACCGACATATCATGCACAACGCGTCTAAAAAAATCACTGAATTCGAAATGAAGTATTCTCATAAGACTCTCCTCAATGAAGATAAAACTCTTCAAGTAGTTATACAGATACATTATACCATAAAATGGTTATAGAACCATCACTGAATTAAAGAATTCCACGTTTGGTTAAGTCGTGTTATACTATTTCATATATTTAGAGTGCAACCCTGGAAAAGGAGCCAATATGAAAGTCTTACTCATGTCACTTAATTCAAAATTCATTCATACAAATTTAGCCATTCGATCGATAAAAAAATACTATGAAACCTATCATAAGTCACCTGATGTCGTTTTAGAGGTAAAGGAATATACGATAAATAACGACATGGATAGTGTCCTTAGAGATGTCTCAAAAGGCGAGTATACGCATATTTTTGCATCGGCATATATCTGGAATATCGAGTCATTATCATTATTATTCTCCAATTTTTCTAAAATTAATCAGACGACAAAAATTATATTTGGTGGCCCAGAAGTGACTTATAACGCGGGAGAGCAACTTGAGCGACACCCGTTCTTAGATGCGGTTATTATCGGTGAAGGGGAACAAAGTTTTGGAGAACTTCTCGAAAATATGGTCAAATACGGCGATGCGCTAGGGCTTGGTAGAACAAGAGGTATCGCTTATCGAACTTGCAGGAATCTTGGCGCTGAGATCGTGATAAATGACCCTATGCCACTAATCGAACCATTGGATCGGATTCCTTTTCCATATGATGCTCTTAAATCCTTTGAAAATAGAATCATATACTATGAGAGCACAAGGGGCTGTCCATATAGTTGCTCATACTGTCTTTCCTCAGCGTCTCTTGGTGTTAGGTATCTTAGCTTGGAGCGTGTAAAATCAGATCTGACAGTCTTTCTACAAAACAACGTATCCCAAGTAAAATTTGTCGACCGAACATTCAATGCGAAAAAAAGTCATGCATTGCCCATTCTAGAATTCTTAATTAAAAACGATAATGGGATAACCAATTTTCACTTTGAAATTACGGGCACACTGTTAGATGAGGATTACCTTTGTGTTTTAAAAAATGCAAGACCAGGGCTATTTCAATTTGAAATTGGCGTGCAAACAACGTATCAACCGACGATGTATGCCATTCATAGACCTATTGAATTTGACAAATTGAAACACATTTGTCGCGCCTTGATTGAAATGGGTGGCATCCATATACACCTTGACCTAATTGCAGGCCTACCTTTTGAAACGTTTAAACGGTTTCTGAAATCATTTGACGATGTCTATGATATCGGTGCGGAACAGTTGCAGCTTGGTTTTTTAAAGATATTAAAAGGCACGCTCTTATCGCAAGAGATTTCACAACATGGGTATAAAATTAGGTCTCAAGCACCGTTTGAAGTATTGAGCAACAACTATATGTCGTTTGAAGAACTTTCTAAACTTAAGGATATTGAAATGTTGATTGAGTATTATCCGAATTCGGGAAAATTCAAACATTCTTTAGTTTTTTTCATGAATAAGATGACCTTATTGCCAAGTGACTTTTTCATGAAGATGAGTCAATATTTTAATCAGAATGATTATTTTTCATCGCCGATCGGAACCTATAGGCTATATGAAATACTTTGCGAATACTACTTTTCTATTTATGGCGAAAGCGACCTATTTAAAGACCTTCTCAAAGTCGATTATTACTACGCTAGACTCAAAGGTCAACGCGCGTTATTTAACTATGTTGAAATACCTAATTTTAACAACAGACGTATAGATATTTTAAAAGATTTAGATTTTGTCACTTTACATTTTGGTGACCAATCGAAAGAAATAGGGAAGCACCTTCTTAAAAACGTAGCATTCATTACACTTAATTATGATATAATAGCTTTAATTAAAAATGGTTATAAGGATGTGGATATGCAACCACAGTTGAGCGTCATCATGTTGAATTATCTTGACATGAACCAAGTAAAGATGGTTGACGTAAAAATGGTTAGGTTTTTGTAATTCAAATTGCTGAGGAGGTTCTATGAACAGAATATTGATTCATCACAACATCAAGGCTGACTCGATGAAAGTTAAAAAACAGCTCGTTGAATTGCTTGAATCGCATGACAAACAAATAGTAACTGAAAATCCTGATGTAATCATTGTCATCGGTGGAGACGGTACGATGCTAAGTGCCATTAGAAAATACAAACATCTGAAAAAGCCTTATGTGGGTATTGACACTGGAACACTGGGCTTCTTGACGACGATCATGCCTGACAATCTCGAAAAAATATTTGATGTACTCGACAAAAAGAACTATAGAATTAACTCGTATCCTCTTTTAATGGTCAATACTAAGACGCTAAGTGGCGATGTTTATACTGAATTTGCATTCAATGAAATTACCATTAAGCATGTTGAACCTAAATTGATGGAGGCTAAAGTTTATCTCAATACAAAGCCGTTCAATTATTTCACCGGAGACGGTTTGATTATTTCCACACCTATGGGTGCGACCGGATATGCGATTTGGGCTGGTGGAGCAGTTGTACACTCCGATATTCCCGTCTATCAAATAACCCCATTAACACCAAATGACAACAGTGTCAACAGGCCGATGAGTTCGACGATGATTGTACCTATTCATACGGTTCTGGACATAAATATTATTAAAGCCCATAAGCGTAAAGTTATCGTCGCTTGTGACGGGATAAAACTATCTAACGAGTATATTGAAGACATCCATATTACTGTAGCAGATGATCTTTCAATCGACGTCATCCGATCAGATGAGTTTGATTATTTTGATCTTTTTAAGAGAAAAATCATCGATAAAAATATTAGAAGAATGCTTGAGTAGCTGCACATTTATAAAAACTTAAAATGAAAGTGCAATAAATGCAAAAAAACACTTATAAAAATCGGATTGCGCAATGGCTTCAATAAATAAGAAAAAATAAGAATAAGAAATAGGGATAAGGTAACTGCTATGCAAAATGGGTTTAAAGACGTACAAACTAAATTGCTCAAACGATTCTTGGATGATGTTGTTTTTATAGAAATTAAGGACAATCACACCTTGAATTTAAAAAATATCGATGTACCTGAAAAAGTGCTATTGCCTGTATATATTTCTGATTTAGCAGATAAAATCAAACAGGACGACATCGATAAAATTCCAGTCGTCGCCATATTGAAGGGACTCGTCTATGTCATTGGCGCAGACGATAAATTGGCATTCACAAAATTTTATATTGACCTATTAAAGTCCATTGATGAGAATATTACACTGAGCATCCTGCAGGACGCTTTACGTTTTGCAGAAGAAAAGCAATATGCCAATGCAATTCTCTATTTCAACGCCGTCCTTAATATTGATGAAACAAATATTGATGCCCTTTATAATCTCGGCAGATGCTTTGACGATTTCAGTGAGCAGGGTGAAAGACCAGAACTGAAAAAACTGGCTAAATATTGTTATGAAGCATGTATCAAACTGGACGCGCACTTTGCTTTTGCCTATTTCAGTCTGGGTTTTTCTCATTATAACGAAGAAAACTATCAATTGGCAGAAAATAATTGGATGGTTGCTTTTAAATATGATTTGCCTGAGACGATGAAAGAAGAAATGGTCATGGGTCTCGGTCGCGTGAAAGATAAAGCAACTTATGAAAAAGGTTATGAACTTATTTTGGCAGGGCGTATCAATGAAGGCTTGGAACTTTTAAAATCAATAGAAGAGATGCATGATGAATGGTGGAATTTGCTTTTCTTTATTGGCATAGGATACCGCATGTTGGAACAGTATGAAGATGCACTTGGCTATTTTCTCAAAGTCATGAACTTGAATACAGGACACATTCAAACGATGAACGAGATTGGCGTTTGCTTGATCGCTCTGGGCGATTACGTAGAAGCTGAAAAATACTATAAAGAAGCGATGCGCATTTCTCCTGAAAATGCTGAGCTCATTTGCAATTTAGGCATCGTCCATTATTACAAAGGCGATGACAAAACCGCAAGAGAATTATTTAATCGTGCGTATATGATCTCACCAGATGACGACGTGGTTAAGATGTGGCTTGAACAAATTGACAGCAAATTAAATTGACAAACAACCTATTTGAACTCCTGGACACAACTTATGTCGTCTCGGAGTTCTTTTGTTTATAAAATGTATTGTAGGGTTTAAATAAATATAGTAAAATGAAGAGAGTTAAAATTTTTGTGGAACACATCTAAAAAAAGTATAAAGGTGATGCGAATGATCAAAAAATTGGATGAATTAGTTGAAGTTGCGAAAAAAGGAAAAACCATGCGACTTGTGGTTGCTGCGGCACATGACGAAGATGTACTTGGCGCAATTTGTAAAGCAGCGGAAGAGAACTTGATTGTTCCAATTTTAGTTGGAGACAAAAAAGAGATTCTCAGAATTGCTGAAAGAGACCATTTAAAGTTGGATCAATATGAAATTATCGATATCGTCGATTTGGCAGAAGCAGCTAAGTATTCTGTTAAACTCGTTTCAGATGGAAAAGGCGACTTTTTAATGAAAGGGTTGATTGATACAGCGATTCTTTTAAAAGCGGTTCTCAATAAAGAAATTGGTTTGAGAACGGATCGTTTACTCAGTCATGTGATGATTTATGAAGTGCCACATTATCACAAGCTTATCTACTTGACCGACGGTGGCATGAATATTGAACCAACTTATGAAGAAAAAGTTAAAATCACAGAAAATGCAATCGATGTATGTCGTGCGATGGGCAATGAAGTCGTAAAAGTGGCTTGCATTGCGGCTAAAGAAAAAGTAAATGAAAAAATGCCGACAACTGTTGATGCGAGAAAGCTCCAAGATCTCAGTAGAACGGGTGCTTTTGGAAATGATGTCATAGTAGAAGGCCCATTAGCCCTTGATTTGGCAGTGTCTAAAGAGTCGGCAATTGTCAAAAAGTTTGAAAGTGAAATTGCTGGCGATGTAGATATACTCATGGTACCTACCATTGAAGTCGGAAACGGAATCGGCAAAACATTAACTTACCTAGCAGGTGCAGAATCAGCTGGCATCATCATGGGCGCAAAAGTGCCTGTTGTACTGGTGTCAAGAGCGGATAGCTATGAAGCCAAATTATATTCTATTGCACTTGGAAGTGTCATTTCATCCTATCAATCAAAATAAGTACAAAACGGCGAAACTAATGGATCAGAAATACGAATAAGGAGTGCATTTAATGAAGGTATTATTAACGGGTAATGAAGCGGTAGCAAGAGGTGCCTATGAAGCAGGTGTAACGTTTGCATGTGCGTATCCAGGAACACCAAGTACTGAAATTTTAGAAAACATGATTGAATACAAAGAAGACATGATCGCAGAATGGGCACCAAATGAAAAAGTTGCTCTTGAAACGGTTATCGGTGCTTCAATGGCAGGCGCTAGAACAATAGCAGCTATGAAACACGTCGGTGTCAACGTTGCTGCAGATCCTCTTTTCACAATTGGCTACACAGGTATTACAGGTGGTCTTGTCCTCGTATCAGCTGATGATCCTGGTTGCCATAGCTCACAAAACGAGCAAGACAACCGTTATTATGCAAAATTTGCAAAAATTGCTATGCTTGAGCCAAGTGACTCACAAGAATCTTTGGACTATGTAAAAGAAGCATTTGAGATTTCTGAGCGATTTGATGTCCCTGTTCTTTTTAGAATGACAACGAGAGTATGTCACTCTAAAGGTTTGGTACAACAAGGCGAGAGAAAGCACTTCGAGATTATTCCATACAAAAAACAACCACAAAAATTCATTGCAGCACCTGCTCATGCAAAGATGCTACATCCAATAGTTGAAGATAAACTCATCAGAATGGAAGCGTTTTCAAATGAAACGCCTCTCAATCGCATTGAATGGGGCAATAAAAAAATCGGTATCGTCACATCAGGTGTTGCTTACACGTATGCACGCGAGGTATTTGGCGATAATGCGTCATACCTCAAATTAGGCTTTACATTCCCACTTCCAATGGATAAAATCCGTGCATTTGCAAGTGAAGTTGATATGCTATATGTTATTGAAGAACTTGAACCATTCATTGAAGAACAGATGAAAGCTGCTGGAATTCCATGCATTGGCAAAGAAAAAATATCGAGAATTGGCGAATTGAATCCTGATATCGTCGCCAAAGCTTTACTAGGCATTGAACTTGAAACGGTTCATCCTGATCTAACACAAATCGTAGGTCGTCCACCGACACTATGTGCTGGTTGTCCACACCGTGGTTTCTTCTTCGCACTTAGCAAAAAGAAGAATGTTGTAATAACCGGAGACATCGGATGTTACACTCTAGGTGCTGCCGAACCTTTAAATGCTATAGACTCAGTAATTTGTATGGGCGCATCAATCTCAATGGGGCATGGTGCTTCAAAAGCTTTTGCTAAGAATGGCATCGACAAGCGCGTCGTTGCTGTCATTGGCGATTCGACTTTCTTCCACACGGGTATTAACTCACTCATAAATGTCGCTTACAATAGAGGCAATACAGTTTCGGTTATCTTAGATAATAGAATTACTGGTATGACAGGACATCAGGAAAATCCAGGTACTGGTTATACACTTCAAGGCGATCCAGCAAATATCATCGATATTCCAGCTCTTGTTAAGTCAATCGGTATCGAACACATTGAACTCGTCAATCCATTAAATCTTGCAGAAGTTGATGCGGCACTTGAGTCGTGTTTTGCTTTTGATGGCCCATCTGTCATCATCACGAGATGGCCTTGTGTTCTTAAAAACTTCACTGAAGCGGATATCAAAGAATTCGATTTAGCGAACAAAAAACAATGCCACGTCATTGAAGAGGCATGCAAAGGTTGTAGAGTATGTACAAAAACGGGTTGTCCGGCGATCAGCTTCGATAACACAACAAAAAAAGCAAAAATTGACAAGTATATGTGTGTTGGCTGCGAAGTTTGCCTTCAAGCATGTCCGTTTAAAGCCATAGAAAGGGTAGGTAAATAAAATGTCAGACGTTAAAAACATACTCTTGTGCGGTGTAGGTGGTCAAGGGATCATCTTAGCATCGAAAATACTTTCAATTGGTTTAATTAAATCTGGTTATGATGTAAAAATGAGTGAAGTTCACGGTATGGCGCAACGTGGCGGTAGCGTAACAACACAAGTAAGATACGGAGAAAAAGTTTACTCACCGATCATCGGAAAAGGTCAAGCGGATGTTCTTGTATCTTTTGAGACGATGGAAACGCCTAGATGGATTGATTTCATCAAGCCTGATGGTCGTGCGATCATCAATGCATACGAAATCCCTTCAGCAGTGATTTTGTCAGGTGCTGCAAACTATCCACAAGGCGTTATTGAAGATATTTCTAGCAAAGTGAATACTACCGTCTTTAAAGCCGCAGAATTAGCTGAAGGTCTTGGCAACATCAAAACGATGAATGTCATTATCGTCGGTGCACTTGTAAAAGCGCTTGGCCTTGAGAATGCCATCGACTGGAACGAAGTGATTAAAGAAACCGTAAAAGAAAAATTCATTGACATCAATGTTAAGGCGTTTAACATGGGTTTAGAGCAAATCAAATAAATTTAAGTAAACCTCCAATAGTTAGCGATTAATCAAAAAAGTTAATCGCTGAAGATTGGAGGTTTTTTTCTTTGCTACTGCAGTTGTTAGCCCCTTGAATAGTCAGAATAGTTTTACTTTAGGTGTAAGGGTTGACGGCAAAAAAAAATGGTGTTATTATAACTAAGCAGATTTTAGAGATATTTAAATGATTAAATCTCAAAAAAATGCGTACAAATAGATTACTGAGAATTATGCAGGAAGTTATTTTATTTCTTTAGTAAAACGCGAATAAAGATATTGACATCGAAAATAATCGATGATAATATAAGAGAGTCGCCGCAAGCCATTGCGGACACGAAAAGCAAAAGTTAAAGTAAAAACAGGACCTTGAAAATTGAATAGCGCAAATGAAAAAAAC